>QBVC01000029.1 GCA_003058495.1 gamma proteobacterium symbiont of Ctena orbiculata
GGCGTCTTCATGGCCCAGGACTGGTCCCTGTTCTACGTTTTCTGGGAGCTGACCCTGATCCCGCTCTTCTTCCTCATCGACCGCTGGGGTGGCAAGAACAGGCACGGCGCGGCCTTGAACTTCGTGCTCTATACCATGGGCGGCTCGGTGTTCATGCTGATCAGCCTGCTGGTGCTGTTCGATGCGGTGCCGGGCCACAGCTTCTCCATGGCCGCGATGACCGAGAGCGGACGCACCCTGCCCGAACATACCCAGATTTTGATCTTTCTCGGCTTTCTCATCGGCTTTGGCGTGAAGATGCCGATCTTTCCCCTCCATGGCTGGCTCCCGCTGGCCCATGTGGAGGCGCCGAGTCCGATCTCGATCCTGCTCTCGGGGATCCTGCTGAAGATGGGTTCCTACGGCCTCATCCGCGCCGCGGGCATGCTGCCGGATGCGGTGTTTGCGTTGCAGGACCTGCTTGCCACCCTCGCCTTCGTCAGCCTGATCTACGGGGGTCTGCTGGCCTGGCGGCACAGCGATCTGAAGGCGATGATCGCCTACTCGTCGGTGAGCCATATGGGAGTGGTGCTGCTCGGTATCGCGGCGCTCAACCTGGCCGGCCTCCATGGCGCCCTGATGCAGATGGTCGCCCACGGCCTGGTTGCCGGCTCGCTGTTCCTCTTGATCGGCCTGCTCTACGAACGCACCAAGACCCGCGAGGTGACCGACTACAGCTCCCTGGTGCGGGTGATGCCGCGGTTCGCCTTCTTCACCACCCTCGCCTTCGTCGCCGCCGTGTCGCTGCCCGGGACCGCCGGTTTCATCGCCGAGCTCAACGCCCTCATCGGCGGCTTTGCGCGCTGGGGATGGGTTGCCGCGCTGTTGACCATCGGCGTTCTCCTCAGCGCCGCCTATGCGGTGCGCACCATCAGCCAGCTCTTTACCGGACCGGTGCGTCCCGGCATGCAGGATGTGGAGGATCTTCGTCCCACCGAACTGCTGGCCGCGGGCACCCTGGCCGCGGCTACCCTGCTGTTGGGATTCATGCCGACGCCCGTGCTCAATCTGGTAAACGCCAGCGCACTCCAACTCTCGAGCCTGTTCGCTTTCTAGGGGTGGAATCATGAGCGAGGGCCAGCGCAAGCGCAGCGACATTCGACAACAGATCAGAGAGGCGGTCGATCATCTGCAGCACATACTGCCGAGCCAGGCGCCGATCCGCGACTTCGTCCACCACAATACCCTGCACGGTTTTCAGCATCTGCCCTTCCGCGAAGCCGTCGCCACCGCCCGCGCTGTCACCGGCGCCCGTGGCTTCATGCCGCTGGAAAAGTATCGTGACTACTACCGACAGGGCCGGATATCCCATGACGACCTGGTCAGCTGTGTGGAAAAGGAACAGGATCTCCAACCCGAGGCCACTGTGGCGCAAACGGACCAGGCCTCCCTCAGCCGCCTCGATGTGATCCTGGCGGTAATGACCATGGGCTACCGGCCGGTATCCGGCTGCCAGCTCAACTGGCAGATCGAGGAGAATCGTGTCCTCGAACGACTCAGGGCCGATCTGCCGAAATCGAGTCGCGAGCGCCTGCTGAAGCAGGCCCGTGAAGCCGGCATGATGAGCGAACAGGAGGCCGTCGGCGATCTCTGGGATGCCTGCCTGCAGGTACTCCATCTGCAACAGAACGCCACCCACCCGGAAGAGCTGCTCGATCTGGCGCCGGAACAGGCCGAGACCCTGCTCCATGACATGCTCGATGACGGCCGCAGCGACCAGGGCACTCCCCATACCACCGCCCAGCTGATGCAGCAGACCGCGAATGATCAACTCGAGTGGCTGCTGGGACGTCTCGGTCGCGACTTCACCATGAGGGAGCTGTTGCTTGCCCTGACCGGCCATGACCTGCTGGATGATATCCGACCCCAATTGATCAGAGACCTCTCGAACTTCCTCGATCAGGGGGTGGCGAGCTGGCGACCCGCATCCCGCGCCGAAGGCTTTTATCGCTACTGGAGCAGCCGGGTCGAACTGGATCTCGACTGGCAGCTGCGGGATATCGAGGGTTGGCGTCAACACCTGGAGCTGCTGCAGAGCGATCCGTTGGAGACCATTATCAGCGAGCTGCACCGTCTGGGACTCAAGCGGGACAACTGGTGCGGCTATCTGGAACGCCTGGCGCTCGAGTTGCCCGGCTGGTCCGGTATGGTGTTGTGGCGGCACAACAATCCCGGTTATGAATCCCTCGCCGCGCAGGTCGAGATGCTCGATTATCTCGCCGTGCGTCTGGTCCTGGAGCGGATCCATGCCCACCACCTCTGCGCCCGCCTTTTCAATATCGAGTCCAGCATCGATATGCTGCGCTGGCACTTCCGCCACCACGCCGATGAGTTCACCGTCCGTGAGGCGCTCTTCAACAGCCGCCTGCCCGAGTACCTGGCCAGCCGTGCCCAGCGTGCTGTCCACGCCCCGTCCCATGGCGATGGGGATGAGGGCTCGGCACGCTGGCAGCATCTTGCGCAGCTGATCTGGACCTGGCGCCAGAGCAGCGGCAGCTATGAGAGCAATTCCCGGCCGACCCTCTGCCAGGGCGCCTGGCCCCTGTTCCAGCTGATGCAGCAACTCGGCTGGTGCGGTGCCGAGGTGCGCTGCCTGGCGTATCAGCAGATCGAGGCGATATTCCAGACCGTCGACGCCCTCGACGAGGATCGCATGGGCTATATCTGGCTAGGGGCCTATGAAAAGCACTATCGGGACGAGATCCTCACCGCGTTGGCGCAAAACCGCGGTCGGGGCGCATGGCCGGTGCGGGATGAGCGACCCGCCGCACAGGTGATCTTCTGCATGGACGACCGGGAGGAGGGTACCCGCCGCCATCTGGAGGAGATCTACCCCGAGGTGGAGACCCTGGGTACCGCCGCACACTTCAACGTGCCCCACAACTGGCGCGGTCTGGATGACCGTTGCGCCGCGGCCCAGGCACCGGTGATCCCGGCCCCCGTCATTCCGGTCCACGAGGTGAGGGAGATGCCCGCCGAGGAGGATCTGGAGAACGGCAGAGCGCATCAACAGCGCCATCGGTTATTGAACAAGGGCCACCGGCTGCTGCTGCAGAACACCCGCCGAGGCCTGCTCCTCCCCGGCGCGATGTCGGCCTTCGCCGCCCCCATCACCCTGGGGGTACTGATCGGCAAGATTGTGGCGCCGAGACCCTTCGGCCGGCTGCTGGCCTATCTGCAGCGCCGGATCGAGAAGCCGGTAACGACTCGCATCGCCTTCAGCGCCCCCAACGAGAGCCCGGAGGCGACCGTCGAATCACCCCGCCTCGGCTTCACCGACAGCGAACAGGCGGATCGGGTCCAGGCGATGCTCAAAGGCATGGGGCTGCTCGACGGCTTTGCCCCGTTGGTCGCCATCGTCGGCCACGGCTCGGTCAATCAGAACAATCCCCACACCTCGGCATACAACTGCGGCGCCTGCTCCGGGCGCTTCAGTGGACCCAACGCACGTCTTGTCGCCGCGATGGCCAACCGCGGCGAGGTGAGAGCCATTCTCGGCGAACGCGGCATCGAGATTCCGCAGGACACCTGGTTCATCGGCGCCCTCCACGATACCTGCGGCGAGACCATCGAGTGGTTCGATCTCGACCTGGTTCCCGACGCCCTGCACCAGGCACGAGAGAGACTGGTGGCGGCCTGCGAGCAGGCCTGCCAGCTGCATGCCCAGGAGCGCTGCCGGCGCTTCGCCTCCGCACCCGGGCAGCCCTCCCCCCACAAGGCATTGAATCACGTCGTCGGCCGCGCCCTCGATTTTTCCCAGGTGAGGCCCGAACTCGGCCATGCCACCAACGCCTGTGCATTCATCGGCCGGCGCTCCATCAGCCGCGGCGCCTTCTTCGACCGGCGCGCCTTCCTCATCTCCTACGACGCCTCCCAGGACCCGGACGGCGAGGTCCTGGAGCGCCATCTGCTGATCAACGGCGCGGTGGGCGCCGGTATCAACCTCGAATACTACTTCTCCACGGTGGACAACGAGCGCTACGGCTGCGGCTCCAAGGTCACCCACAACGTCACCGGCTTCCTCGGCGTGATGGAGGGTGCCAGCTCGGATCTGCGCACCGGCCTGCCGCGGCAGATGATCGAGATCCATGAAGCGATGCGTCTGCTGGCCGTGGTGGAGGCCTCCACCGAGACGCTGACGGCGATCTATCAGCGCCAGCCGCCGATTCAGGAGCTGGTGGGCAACGGCTGGGTGGTGCTGGTCGCCATGGATCCGCAGAGCGGCGAACTCCAGCGCTTCGAACCGGAAGCGGGTTGGCTTCCCTGGCAGCCCGGCGATCGGCCGGTACCGAAGGTGAATCGCTCCGCGGAGTGGTACAGCGGATCGAACGTCCCCCTGCGGCCGGCGCTGATCAGGACCCCGGAGGAGCTGGCGGATGCTTGATCAATACGCCTGGCTCATCCCCCTGCTGCCCTGGCTGGCGGCGCTATGGATCGCCATCGGCTATATCCTGGGTCTGAATCGCGGTGAAACAGGCGAGGCCCAGACCTCACTGGTCGCCCTGCTCGCCGCCACCGGGTCGCTGCTGCTGTCGCTGGCCCTGTCCGTGGAGTCCTATCTCTTCGGCGCACCCGGACATCGGATCATGGGCAGCTGGTTCGACAGCGGCGATATCCATCTGCCCCTCAGCTTCAGCCTCGACGCCACCGGTCTTTCGCTGCTGCCGGTGGTGACGCTGATCGTCCTGCTGACCATGAAATTCGCCGTCAACTACATGCATCGCGAGGCGGGCTACCAGCGCATCTTCATGCTCTTCTGCCTGTTTGCGGGTGGCATGGAGCTGATCGTCCTGGCCGGCAACGCCCTGCTCGCCTTTGTCGGCTGGGAGATCGTCGGGGTCAGCTCCTACCTGCTGGTCGGCTATGCCATCGAGCGGCCGACTGCGACCAAAAACGCGGTTCGGGTCTTCATTACCAACCGGGTCGGGGACGTAGGCTTCATCGTCGGTATCGCGCTCTCCCTGTTCTGGCTGGGCGGGGTCGAGTGGCCGCAGATCAACGGCCGGGCCGATGGCATCGAAACCCTCGCTGCCGGCGTCATCGCCGGGGGTTTCGTGATCGCGGCGCTGGTGAAGTCGGCGCAACTGCCCTTCGCCCCCTGGATCGCCCAGGCCCTGGAGGGACCGACACCCTCATCCGCCGTCTTCTACAGTTCGCTGATGGTCCATGCCGGGGTCATCCTGTTGATCCGTCTCGGTCCCCTGCTGGAACAGGCACCGGCGATGATGGTCACCATCGCCATCCTGGGCCTTCTTACCATGCTCTATGGCTGGCTCTCCGGGTTGACCCAGTCCGACATCAAAAGCTCGCTGATGTTCGCCACCACGACCCAGGTCGGCCTGATGTTCTTCTGGTGCGGCATGGGCTGGTTCACCCTCGCCGCCTGGCATCTGGGCCTGCATGCCATCTGGCGCCTGTTTCAGTTCCTCGCCTCGCCGGCCCTGGTCAATCAGATCGATGAGGCGACACCGCCACCCCCGCGGTGGCTGCTGCGCTGGCCCTGGCTGCACAACGCCGCCCTGCAGCGTTTCTGGCTCGACCCGCTCTCCGACCTGCTGCTGGTGCGTCCCACGGTATCCCTGGCAAAGGATGTACAGTTTTTCGATGAGCAGGTTGTCACCCGGGTCATCGGACTGCCGGTCTATACCCGCAGCGTCTCTTCCCTCACCCAGTGGGAGGCGATGCAGAAGCGCAGTACGACCAGGCAGATGGGCGCGGTGGGTCAAGGCACCGGATTGGCCGGCAAGTTCATGACCTGGCTCGCCAATATTCTCTACTGGTTCGAATCCCATCTGGTGTTGCGCGGCGGCGGCGAAGGTCTGCTGAAGAATCTCCATCGGGTGGGGGGATTGCTGCAACAGGCGGAGCAGCTGCTCGCCAAACCGCGCTACCTGATCGTGCTGGTGGTGGCCACTTTCGTGGTGATACTGTGAGGGCGGAAGCGTGACCATCGAAACCTTGCACTGGACCACCCAGATCGACTATCCGATCCTGACCCTGCTGCAGCTGCTGCCGCTGGTCAGCGTCGTATTGCTCTGGTTTTTACGGCGCCACCGCTGGCTGGTGCCCGCGGGCATGGCCGCGGCCCTGCTGGAACTGCTGCTGAGTATCGATCTCTGGCGTCACTACGACACCAGCCTGGCCGGTTTTCAATTTACCGAAAAGGTCGAGTTGCTGCCGCAGCTTACCTATCATGCCGGCGTCGACGGCATCTCGGTCATCTTCATCCTGCTGACGGCACTCTTGACCCTGCTGATCGCGCTCTATGGCGTGGTCCGTGAATTGAAACCCTTCAACCGCCTCTACATGGTGATCTTCGCGGTGCAGGCCTGCCTGATGGGGATCTTCGTCACCCTCAACCTGCTCTGGTTCGTGCTCCTCTCCGCGCTGCAGATCGGTCTCATCGGCTATCTGCTCTGGCGCTGGGGCAATTCCCCTGACAAGGAGCTGGCGCTGAAGCGCTTCTACCAGTTCATGGCGGTGAGCATCCTGTTGCTGATTGCGGGGACAACGCTGCTCGGCTGGAACTATGCCGACGGCCACGATGGCAGCTGGAGCTTCGACCTGCTGCGCTTGGCGCAGACCCCTGTCTCGGAGACCTTCCGCTCGGTCGCATTCTTCCTGCTCTTCTACGGTCTCGCGATCCGAACCCCCCTCTTCCCGCTCCACGGCTGGCTGCCGATGGTAGCGGAACACGGCAATGTGGCGGTGGCGCCCACCTTCCTGCTCGGACTCAAGATCGGCATCTACGGCCTGCTGCGTTTCGTCCTGCCGCTGCTGCCGACCGCGGTCAGCGAATGGCACAACTATGTGGCGGTATTCGCCCTCGTCGGGATCTTCTATGCCGCATTTCTCGCCATGATGCAGAACAATCTGCGCCGACTCCTCGCCTACGCGGTGATCTCCCATACCGGGATTCTGATTCTCGGTATCTTCAGCCTGGAACACGGGGCCTTCATGGGCAGCGTCATCCTCTCCGCAACCTTCGGCCTCGCCCTGGCGGCGCTGGTATTCACCACCGGACTGCTGTTTCGCCGCACCCATACGACCCTGCTGCACAACCTGGGGGGCCTGTTCGATTCCCTCCCCTTTCTCGGCATCACCTTTCTCATCGGCGGTCTTGCCATCATCGGCATGCCCGGGACACCGGGTTTCGATGCGGCGCATCTGATCCTGGAGTCAGCGATCCATAAATTCGGCGCCCTGGTCACCATCGCATCCGCACTGGGCAATGTGGCGGCGGCGGGATTTCTGTTATGGGCCTTTCAACGTGCCTTCCTGGCGCCGCGCCCCAGCGGCAGGCAGCCTTTCCAGGTGGTGCCCATCTCGAAGTCAGAGGTTTTCGTGGTCAGTGCGCTGATAGCCGTTCTGCTCAGTGCCGGTTTCTTCATCGAACCCTGGCTGACCCTGATTGACAAACCGCTCGCCGAATTGAGCACGCTCTATACCGCCCATTGAGACCGCAGCAGATGGGACCACTTGACACCATGACCGACCTGCCACTGCTATCGACACTGCTGCTCCTGCCCCTTGCCGGTGCGGGGGCGATCTGGTTTTTCCCGGTCGCCTGGGCGCGTAGGGTCAGCCTGATCACCCTGCTCTGTTCTCTGATCCCGGCGATAACCCTTGTCGCCCAGCTGCAGGTTGACAACCCCGGATTTCAGTTTGTCGAGCAGTATCCCTGGATTCCGGCGCTGGATGCCCACTTCAGGTTTGGCGTCGATGGTCTCTCCGCGCCTTTTCTGCCGTTGACGATGCTCCTCTTCATTGCCGTGACCCTCGCGTCCTGGACCCATATCCAGAGCATGCAGCGGATCTATTTCAGCCTGCTGCTGCTGTTCGCGACCGCCACCCTGGGCGTATTCATGAGTATCGATGTGCTGGCCTTTTTCCTGTTTTGGGAACTGACCCTGGCGCCCCTCTATTTCCTCATCAGTCTCTGGGGCATAGGTCCCCACCGGCGCTACGCGGCGACCAAATATACCCTCTTCATGCTGGCGGGGGGCATTCCACTGCTGCTTGCGATTGCGGTGCTGGCCTTCAACCATGCGGAGATCACCGGGGCCATACCGCCGGATGGCCTCTCCTTCAACTACCAGACCCTGCTCGACACGCCCCTGCCCCCCGGTCTCGAACTGGTCGTGTTTCTGTTTCTGCTGGTGGGTTTTGCCGTCAAGACTCCCCTCTTCCCGCTGCACACCTGGCTGCCCATTGTCGCCCTCGAGGGTCCCGCGCCCGTTGCCGCGCTGCTCGTGGGCATCAAGCTGGGCGCCTACGGCATCATCCGCTTTGCCGTGCCCCTGGCCCCCACTGCCGCACAGGAACTGCACTGGCTCCTTGCCGGCCTGGGGATCATCGGCGTACTCTACGGCGCCCTGGCGGCCCTCAATCAGACCAACCTGCGGCGCATGCTCGCCTACTCCTCCATGAGTCACGTCGGGCTGGTGGTGCTGGGCATCGCCTCGTTCAATCTGCAGGGACTGCAGGGGGCGCTGTTCCAACTCTACAATTTTGTCATCATCGCCGGCGGGCTGTTCCTGCTTGCGGGCTATCTGCATCATCGACTCGGTTCCACCGATCTCATCCACCTCGGAGGCGCGGCACAGACCATGCCCCTGCTCGCCGCTTTCTTCATGTTTCTGGGGCTCGCCTCCCTGGGTATTCCGGGGACCAGCGGATTCCCCGCTGAACTGCTGATCCTGATCAGCGCCCTCGAGACCCATACCGGCGCCGGCCTGGCCGCCCTCTTCGGTCTCATCATCGGCACCGGCTATCTCTTGAACAGCTATCGCCAGAGCTTCTTCGGACCGATCACCGACGACCAGGTGCGGGCCAGCCAGGATCTGCGCCCGCGGGAGCTGGCCACGATGATGTTGTTCTGCCTGCTGGTGCTGCTCTTCGGCCTGTTTCCCGGCCTGGTGCTGGATTTGATGGAAGCGACGGCTGAACTATGGCTGGAGCGTTTGCGGTAAAAAGATATAAGTCCGCAAATGAACGCTAATGAACGCAAATAAGAAAAGAAAACAACAAATCTGGTTTATTATATTTCTTTCCTGCGTAGGGTGCGGCTCGCCGCACCGCTTAACCTAAACACATGGGTGGCATATCAATGCTTGTGTATTGGTGCGGCAAGCCGCACCCTACGCAGCAAATAAATACTAAACCAGATACATAATTTTCTTTTCTTATTTGCGTTTATTAGCGTTCATTTGCGGACTCTATCCTCATCCCCCATTCTGCATCTCCAAACGCCGGGAGTGCCAGTTCAGGACGGCGGTCTTGACCGTCATCTTCTGTGCCAGCTCCGGGTGGATGCTGCGTATCCGGTCGGCGGCGAAGTTGCTGAGAAATCTCGATTTCACCGTCGCCCTGGCCCGATCCACGCCCACATCCTGGTAGGGCACGGAGGCCAACAGCAAAAAGCCGTCATCGGGTATGCGCCCGGCATGCATGTTGTTCTCGATAATGCCTGCGGCCTTGTCGATGGGATCGCCGAGATTCGGACTGTAGGGGCCTATGATCAGCGCCAGATTCGGCATATGCAGAAAATCGAAGCCGCGACCGATGCAGATCATCCATTCTCGATGGACGATATCCAGCTCCCGCTGCAGCTGCCTCGCCTCGTGGACATGATCGAGATTACCCTCCACCAGGGGCAGCAGATCCTGGCGCATCTGCGCCGACATGTCGGGATAGAGCGCTTCCAACCGCGGCAACAGGGTATCCTTGTCACCCAGCTTCAGGTCCGCGACGTTGAGCTGACCACCCGTCGATCCATGCAGGATCAATGCGTCGTCGTCGGTCTCAAAGCCGCAGACGATAGGGTAGACCGTCGCGTGATCGTCACCGAAGACCTCTTCCACCTGGCGCTTTATCTGGTAGGTATGGGCCTTCGCCGCTTCGGTATCGTAGTTGAATCCGGCGCAGCCACGCTGTGGATCGCCCTTGGAGAAGTGATAGGTGATGATGGTCATCACCCGCCTGCCGTCCGAGACCACGTTCTGCACATAGCCCGACAACACCTCGCCGAGGTGGGGCCAGCCGAGATCGAAGATGCCACCCAGGTTTCGAAACGGCTGGATAATGCCCCTGGGTGTGTTGGTGGCCACGGGTATATTGATCCGGCCATCCATGCACTTGAGTACCGCAATCGCGCTGGGATGCTCCGAGAGATAGCGCGTGCGGGCAAGCCAGCTGCCGGGCTTACTGTAGTTCTCCGCGTGATTTTCGGCATGGTTTATCAACCATTCAATACGTTCCTGAATGGGTTTATTATGTATATCCATGGTCCATCCTGTAGCAAAAGGGTAGTGGCAACTTGCCCCAAGTTTTGAGTGCTGTCAATCTTCGTCATGCGCGGGCGTCATTCGAGCGACCATGCAAGCATCCAGACACAGATCCAGACAGCCACTGGTATAATGCCGGAGTTGCCATTTCCACACAAAGTTACGATTAAATACCGGGCTTTCGGGTGCAATCATGTGCTGCCCGGCGATCCGACTTCATCAAGGTGCAACTAGCGAATGAACGAACAAGACCTGATCAATCGAATACAAGGACTCTACCCGGATGCAGAGATCAGCGTTGCCGGTGAAAGCTGCAGCTTCGAGGTAAATGTCACCACCTCGGCATTTGACAACATGAAGAGCCTGCAGAGACAGCGCTCCATCCTGACCCTGTTCAAGGAAGAGATCGCCAGCGGGGAACTGCATGCCCTCACTGTACGTGCAAAGACCCCGGAAGAGATCAAGCCTTAACTGCATGTTATATATAAATAATCTCATCTCTTTCATGGACCGGACAAGCAAAGTCAAAACCGGCTCCTAGCGCTGCCTGCCTGAATAGTGGAGAGGGATCTAATACTTTCTATTTAAGTAAATAGACTGTCCATGGAGAGGCAAAACTAACTATACTTATCTGTCCATCCAACGAACTTATAAGAGAGAGGATTATCCGCATGAAATCCGCAGTAAAAGTCACAATCACCGGTGCCGCTGGGAATATCGGCTACGCACTGGTATTTCGAATTGCATCCGGCGCCATGTTCGGTCCGGATCAACCTGTGATTCTCAAACTGCTTGAGATCCCCCAATCGATGTCTTCAGTGAAGGGCGTGGGCATGGAGTTGGAAGATTGCGCCTTCCCGCTGCTGCATGACGTCGTCATGACGGATAATCCGGCGATCGGTTTTCGTGACACCGATTACGCCATCCTGATCGGGGCGAAACCCCGCGGCAAGGGCATGGAGCGCAAGGACCTGATTACCGAAAACGCCAAGATCTTCTCTGTTCAAGGCAAGGCGATCAACGACCACGCCTCGCGGGATGTGAAGGTCCTGGTAGTGGGCAATCCGGCCAACACCAACGCGCTGATTGCCGCATCCAACGCCCCCGATCTGGATAAGCGCCAATTCACCGCGATGACCCGCCTGGACCACAACCGCGCCATCGGCCAGCTGGCGAACAAGACCAACTCCCTGGTCGCGGATATCAAGCGGGTGACGGTCTGGGGCAACCATTCGAGCACCCAGTTCCCCCACATAGACAACTGCGAGATCGCCGGCAAGCCCGTCTACGACCTGGTGTCGCAGGATTGGGCCATAGACCACTTCATTCCCAGAGTCCAGCGCCGCGGCGCCGAGATCATTGAGGCCCGCGGACTCTCCTCCGCCGCATCCGCGGCCGACGCCATCGTCGATCACATGCACGACTGGGCCCTCGGCACCCCTGACGGCGACTGGGTGAGCATGGCCATTCCCTCCGACGGCAGTTACGGGATCGAGGAAGGCCTGGTCTACTCCTATCCGGTCACCTGCAAGGATGGTAGCTACGAAATCGTACAGGGCCTGGAACTGGACGAGTTCAGCGTCTCCCGCCTCAAGGCTACACAGCAGGAGTTGCTCGAGGAGCGGGCGATCATCGCGGATCTGCTGGGTGGGTAGTCAACACCCCCGGAGGCACCGAGAACGGCCTGCACCTGCAGGCTGTTGAAATACTGTTTATCTGCCGCATCACAGTGACTCGCATGGCCTGAATCGAAGGCACGCTTCCACCCCCTTGACCGGTAGCCTTAGGGGTAACCTACCAGACACTCACCGCTGACCGGGATTGAGGGGTTGCTGTGAATAGCAGATCTCCAGCTCCCGCATTGATTCAAGCCTCTCCGGGGATGTATATTCTCTATTTTACCGAGTAGATGAATCTTTAACCGCCAATACGCTTTCCAGCCACCTGCACGACAGTAGTCCATTGAACTTTTCACCACCCAGACTCAGCGCATCGGTCCGACCGGAGGGTAGCCTGGAGGTCCTTTCCCAACTTGAGGTCAACGCCCTCCTCGATACCAGCGCCCGCGGCCTCTACAGTCTGTTTCGCCGTTGCGCCCTGGCGGTGCTCAACTGCGGAAGCGATACCGACAACGCCCGCGAGATTTTCGAGACCTACCGCGATTTCGGCATTCACCTGATGCAGACCAACCGGGGCATTAAACTGCGCCTGGAAAACGCACCCGCCAGCGCCTTTGTCGACAGCAGGATGATCCGGGGTATCCAAGAGCATCTCTTCGCCGTATTGCGGGACATCATCTATGTCTATAACGAGATCCAAAACTCAGCGGCCTACGATCTCACCAATTCCAGCCATATCACCTCCGCGGTGTTCCACATCCTGCGCAATGCCCGGGTTCTGCATACCGGCATGGAGCCGAACCTGGTGGTATGCTGGGGTGGGCACTCCATTGGCCGCAACGAATATGACTACACCAAGGAGGTCGGTTATCAGCTCGGGTTGCGGGGGCTGAACGTCTGCACCGGTTGCGGCCCCGGCGCCATGAAGGGCCCGATGAAAGGCGCCACCATCGGACATGCGAAACAGCGCATCGGCAGTGGCCGCTACCTCGGCATCACCGAGCCTGGAATCATCGCATCCGAGCCGCCCAACCCCATCGTCAACGAACTCGTGATCATGCCCGACATCGAAAAGCGCCTGGAAGCCTTTGTCCGCGTCGGTCACGGTATCGTTATCTTTCCGGGCGGAGCGGGCACCATGGAGGAACTGCTCTACCTCCTCGGCATACTCATGCATCCGCAAAACCGTGAGCACGTATTTCCCTTGATCCTGACCGGCCCCGCGGAGGCCGCGGACTATTTTGCCGAGATCGACCGCTTTGTTCACACCACCCTGGGGCCTGAGGCACAGAATTTTTATTCAGTCATCATCGATGATCCTGATACCCTGGCGAACAGCCTCGCCGTTGCCATGGAACAGGTAAGGGCATACCGCTCCGATGGCAATGACGCCTTCTACTTCAACTGGCGGCTGTTTATCGAGCAAACGCTGCAACAACCCTTCAAGCCCACGCATAAAGCCATGGCGGAACTGAATCTGGCGCAGGGTCAGGATGGTTATGCGATGGCGGCGAATCTGCGCCGTGCCTTTTCCGGCATCGTCGCCGGCAATGTGAAAGAGGATGGGATAAAGGCTGTTGAGAAAAACGGCCCCTTCATTATCCATGGAGACGCGGAAATAGTCGCGGCCATGGATCGCCTGTTGATCTCTTTTGCCGAACAGAACAGGATGAAGCTGCAGGGGGACTACTCGCCCTGCTATCAATTGGCGACAACCCTATAATCTCTCCTCTTCCTGCCACTTCACAGCTCACTCATCCTGATCATCGACATCCAGCCCCATCCTGTTTGCCCTTTTCTTCCACAACCGCCTGGCCAGTTTCCGCATGTCGTCGATGCGATCACCCTCATCGACTATTTCGATACCGAGCATCGTCTCGAGGATATCCTCCAGGGTGAGTATGCCCTCCATGCTGCCATATTCATCCACCACCAGCATGATATGGCTGCGTTTTTCGATGAACAGTTCGAATGCCACCTGCAGTGAGCTGTTGTCAGGGATCGCCGGCATTTCCCGGCGATAGACATCGAGGCTGTTTTCGGAATTCCCACGGGCGTGGGAAAGCAGCAGATCGCTGCGTAACACGAAACCGGTGACATGATCCCGATCCTTGTGGTAGACCGGTATGCGCGAGAACCGGCTGCTGTTGTGCTTATCGAAATAGTCCTTGACCAGCACCTTCTCATCCAGCGAAAAGACCACCGTGCGCGGTGTCATTACATCGGTAACACGGGTATCCCTGAGGAGAAACAGATTTTTCAGGATCAACGATTCGTGCTGATCGAGTTTCCCCTCTTCGATCCCGGCTTCCGCCATCGCGGTAAACTCGTCCCTGCGGAACTGGCCATGGGCCTTACCCCGCGACAGCAAACGGGTCAACATCGCTGACATCACCACGAACGGGTAGAGGATCCAGATGAGAAATTTGAGGGTGTAGGCGGTGACGGGGGCAAGCTGTCGCCAGTAGTTTGCGCCCAGGGTCTTCGGGATGATCTCCGAAAATACCAGAATCATGAAGGTGAGCACACCCGAGGCAACACCGACATAGCCGCTGCCGAACACCACCGCCGCCTGCGCACCAGCGCCTGCCGCGCCTATGGTGTGCGCCGTGGTATTCAAGGTAAGGATCGCCGCCAACGGGTCGTTGATATCCCGCTTCATCTCGCGCAAGATCGGCGCCGCCCGGTTGCCCTCCTGGTCAAGCACCGATATGTAGGGGTGGGTGACACTGAGAATAACGGCTTCCGCGATGGAGCAGAGAAACGAAAAACCTAAAGCGATGAGGACATAGACAGTGAGTAACAGCATTATTAAACCATAGGTTCAGATTAGGCCAGTCACTGTTTATACAGCCATTTTCCCCGCTTTTCACTATTATTGTGCGGCCCATGCGAGTCCGCCGTCATCCGGCCGGGTGAGGTAGAACCACGATGCCATCCTCATCGGCATAGAGCCACTCGTCGGGCCTGAATCCGACACCGCTGAAGTTGACCTCGACACCCACCTCGCCTGCGCCCTTTTTGACGCTCTTGCGGGGATTGGTTGCAAGCGCCATGACTCCGAGCGCCATGCCGCCGATCTCGGCGGCATCCCTTATGCAGCCATGCACCACGATGCCGCTCCAACCGTTGTCGACCGCCTTCTGCGCCAAAATATCGCCCAACAGGGCACAGCGCAGCGAACCGCCGCCGTCGACCAGGAGAACCCTGCCCTCTCCCGGCTGCTCGAGTTGTTCACGCACCCGCGAGTTATCCTCGAAACACTTCAGGGTCGCGATCGGGCCATGAAATGCCCGCTTCCCGCCATAATGGCGAAAGCCCGGATTGCACACCTGCAGACGCTCTTCGTGGATATCGTAGAGGTCAGCTGTCTTCAAACCAGCATCACTCTTGCTCATGATTTCCTCCATGCTCTCTATTGGTTATGGCTTTCCACGCGGGAAATCCGCAGCTCCCGGTGGAGTCAAAAAAAAGCCGCGCATGGGAGCGCGGCAGAAGGGCAGAAAATAATAATGCACACGCAGCAGCACAGGCTCGGAGGGGTATGAGGACTGATGCGAAATCAGCTGCGTGTGTAAAACGGAGACTACATTCCTGCTGCGCTGTCGAATTGCTCCTCTTCCGTAGAACCGGTCAGTGCAGTAACAGACGATGCACCACCCTGGATAACGGTGGTGACGTCGTCGAAGTAGCCGGCGCCCACCTCTTGCTGATGGGAGACGAAGGTGTAGCCTTTGTCGCGCGCAGCAAACTCGGGTTCTTGAACCTTTTCCACATAGTGTTTCATACCCTCGCCGCGGGCGTAGTCGTAGGCGAGATCGAACATGTTGAACCACATGTTGTGGATACCGGCCAGGGTGATGAACTGATACTTGTAACCCATGTCGGAGAGTTCATCCTGGAATTTGGCAATGGTCTTGTCGTCCAGGTTCTTTTTCCAGTTGAATGAGGGCGAGCAGTTGTAGGAAAGCAGTTTGTTGGGATTCTCCGCCAACACCGCCTCGGCGAACTCGCGGGCGAAACCGAGGTCAGGCGTCCCGGTCTCGCACCACACCAGGTCCGCATAGGGGGCATAGGCCAGGCCGCGTGAAATGGCCTGCTCCAGGCCGTTGTTGACCCGGTAGAAACCTTCGCTGGTGCGATCTCCGCTGAGGAAGGGTTTATCGTTGGCGTCGACGTCGGATGTCAACAGGTTGGCCGCCTCGGCATCGGTGCGTGCAAGAACCAGCGTCGGAACGCCCATGACGTCGGCAGCCAGGCGCGCGGCTATCAGCTTTTGAACCGCCTCCTGGGTCGGGATCAATACCTTGCCGCCCATGTGGCCGCACTTCTTCACCGCGGCGAGTTGATCTTCATAATGCACACCGGCGGCGCCGGCGGCAATCATGTTCTTCATCAGCTCGAAGGCATTCAGCACCCCGCCGAATCCTGCCTCGGCATCCGCGACGATCGGCAGAAAGTAGTCGACATAGCCCTCATCCCCGGGACCGATATCCCGTGACCACTGGATCTCATCGGCGCGCTTGAATGTGTTGTTGATACGGCGCACCATGGTCGGCACCGAATCGTAGGCGTAGAGAGACTGGTCCGGGTACATGGTCTCGGAGGTATTGCCATCCGCCGCCACCTGCCAACCGGAGAGATAGATCGCCTCGACGCCGGCCTTGGCCTGTTGCATCGCCTGTCCACCGGTGATCGCGCCCATGCTGTTGACGTAGCCCTTCTTGGCATCCCCGCGAACCAGCTTCCAGAGCTTTTCCGCACCCCTCTTTGCATAGGTGTACTCGGGCTGCACCGAGCCGCGGAGGCGCACTACGTCTTCTGCGCTGTAGCCGCGCTTGACGTCGGTCCAGCGGGGGTTTTCCGCCCAATCCTTTGCTAAGGCTTCGATCTGTTCTTTACGTGTCATCAGTTTCTCCAGTGGAATAATTGGTATCGATCTATGGTTGCGCCATGACTCAATCGAGTTCTTCGTAGGCAGGAAGAGTCAGAAACTCTTCGAAATCATCAGCGGCGACGATCTGTCTCAGCAGCGATGCCGCCTGCTCGTAGTGCCCCGCCTCGTAGGCCAGCTCCCCGACCTCTTCGCGAACCAGGTCCAGTTCATCGTTGACGGTGCGGTCGAACAGCTGATAGGTGACCTTGCGGCCATCGTTGAGCACGCCCTTGGGGTATCGGATCCATTGCCAGATCTGGGAGCGGGCGATCTCCGCGGTCGCCGCATCCTCCATCAGATGGTGAATCGGCACGGCACCGCGCCCACCCAGCCAGGCTGCCATGTAGCGCAGTGCAGCGCTGACGTTGTTGCGCAGGCCGGCTTCGGTGATCTCACCCCCGGGCACCTCCAGCAGATCGCTGCTGGTCAGATTCAAGTCGTCGTGGATGTGATCGAGCTGATTGGGCTCCGGCATATACTGGTCGAACACCTCCATCGCGATCGGAACCAGCCCGGGATGCGCGACCCATGTGCCGTCATGCCCATTCTCCGCCTCCCGCACCTTGTCCTGTCTCACCTTCTCCTTGGCTTCGGCATCGGCCTCGGCGTCATCGCGGATGGGGATCTGAGCCGCCATACCCCCCATGGCATGGGCGCCGCGGCGGTGGCAGGTGTTGATCAGCAGCTTCGAATAGGCGCTCAAAAAGGGAACCGCCATGGTCACCAGGCTGCGATCGGGAAGCACGCATTCGGGATGGGCGTGAAAACGTTTGATAAAGCTGAAGATGTAATCCCAGCGGCCGCAGTTGAGGCCACAGATCGAGTCGCGCAGCTCGTAGAGGATCTCATCCATCTCGAACACGGCGGTGATGGTCTCGATCAGCACCGTACAACGGATGGTCCCGTGTGCAAGATTCAGGCGCTTTTCGCTCCAGCTGAAGATGTCCCGCCACAACTGGGCCTCCAGGTGGCTCTCTATCTTGGGCAGATAGAAATAGGGACCGGTACCCTGCGCCAGCAGCTGTTCCGCGTTGTGGAACAGGTAGAGTCCGAAATCCAGCAGGGCGGCGGAGAGCCTGCGTCCGTCCACCAGGAGATGTTTCTCTTCCAGGTGCCAGCCCCTGGGGCGTACGATCAGCGTCGCCAGCTCATCGCCGAGCTTGTAGGCCTTGCCTTCGGGGCTGGTGTAGGAGAGGGTGCGGTTGACCGCATCGCACAGGTTGATCTGGCCCTCTACGGTCGCCTGCCAGGTGGGTGAATGGGCATCCTCCAGGTCGGCCATGAAACACTTGGCGCCTGAGTTGAGCGCGTTGATCAGCATCTTGCGGTCGACCGGACCGGTGATCTCCACCCGCCTGTCCTGGAGATCCCGCGGCGCCGGTTGCACCCTCCACTCCGACTGACGGATACCGGAGGTGCGCTCGAGAAAATCGGGCAATTCACCACGATTGAGGCGCTCTTGTCGCTCCGTCCTCAGTTTCAGCAACTCCCGCCGCCTGCCGCCGAAATTGCGCTCAAGCTCGGCAACGAAATGCAACGCCTCCCGGGAGAGGATAGTCTCGAAGCCCTGCTCCATGGGTCCGGTTACTCTAACCTCCTGGGGTTGCTGCCAGAGACTCGATGTTGTGGTGGACATAATCTGTATTCTCCTCATCTTCGCTTTTCTGCCGCGCACCCCTGGTGCGCGTGGTATTCGGCTTCTCTGCTTCCTGTCCTCATCTGAGGCATGGAATCTTTTTGTGCACTGCGTTAAAGCATAGTGAAAAGGTCAAGATTATTTTCAAAAAAATATCAATAGTTAGCTTTGATAAAAAAAATAGTGCGCTGCAATAAAATCAGCTAAACCTTAGTAAACAGCTCAAGTTTATGACGGCATTACCGAGAAACGCACCAAAATGATGCAAAGCCACCCGCGACAGATCGCTCAATCGATCCTCACCGGTTTCGAGCGACACTTCTCCTTTTTCCAGGAGATCAGCAGCGCCGCCCGCCAGCGCTTCGAACTTGCCGATTGGGAGGCAGTCAGGGAGGCATCGGTCAAACGCATCAGTTTCTATGACCTGCGCGTGCAGGAGGCGATCTCGAGGCTGCGAAGCAACTTCGCTATCGATGATCTGGATGAAGGGTTGTGGCAGCAGGTCAAGCTGCGCTATGCCGACATGCTCAAGACCCATAGCCGGCCGGAGCTGGCTGAGACCTTCTACAACTCCGTCTTCTGCCGCCTGTTTGAGCGCAAGTACTACGACAACGACAAGATATTCATCGAGTCGCAGGTCGATCGCGGCGAACTATCGGAGCGTTACCGCGTCTACATGTCCTTCCATGTGGCCGAGGGGGGGCTGACCGGGACGATCTGGGATATTCTCTCCGCCTTCTATTTCTCACTCCCCTATGAGGACATCAAACGGGATTGCGACCGGGTGGCGCAATCCCTGCTGGACCAGGCCGGTTTCGATGAACTGCCGTCGGATCTGCGCTTCGATCTGCTGGAGTCGCCTTTTTACCGAAACAAGGCCGCCTACATCATTGGAAGGATGGTCTACGGGGATAAGAGCCGCCCGTTCATTCTGCCGCTGATCAATAACGAAGACGGCGGTCTCTACGTTGATACCCTGCTCATCCGAGGCCACCATGTTGAGGCGGTTTTCAGCTTCGCGCGCGCCTACTTCATGGCCAAGACACCGGTACCGGCTGCCACGGTCGAGTTCCTGCACAGCATCATGCCCTATAACACACTGGCCGAACTCTACAACAGCATCGGATTCCACAAGCAGGCCAAAAACGAATTCTACAGGGACCTGCTCAACCATCTTCAAGCCAGCGAGGATCTCTTCGTCACCGCGGCCGGGACACCGGGGATGGTGATGCAGGTATTCACCCTGCCCTCCTTCCCTTATGTCTTCAAGGTGATACGTGACCGCTTTCCCCCACAGAAGGAGGTCACCCACAAACTGGTGAAGGAGCGCTATTTCCAGGTCAAGAAACACGATCGAATCGGGCGCATGGCGGATACCCTCGATTTCATGGATGTCGCCCTTCCCATGGACAGGATCGAACCCTCACTGTTGAAGGAGCTTAAGGATACGGTCGCCTCTCAGCTCGAATATGAGGGCGACATGCTGGTGATAAGACACATCTATATCGAGCGCCGGATGGTGCCGCTCAATCTCTATATCCAAGATGCGGATGAGCATCGGATCAAACAGATCCTTGATGATTGGGGACTGGCGATAAAGCAGCTGATGGGGGTCAATATCTTTCCCGGCGACCTGCTGTTCAAAAACTTCGGCGTCAACTGTCAAGGCAAGGTGGTTTTCTACGACTACGACGAGATCTGCTATCTCAGCGAAGTCAATTTCCGCAGGATCCCTCCGCCCCGCAGCTCCCTCGATCTCTACCGGGACGAGCCCTGGTACAGCATCAATCCCAACGACGTCTTTCCGGAGGAGTTCATAACCTTCCTCACCACGAACGCCAAGATCCGCAAGATGCTGGTGGATCTGCATCCCGAGCTTTTCGACCACAGTTACTGGCGCCAGGCCCAGGAGAATCTTGCCGCAGGAATCCAGGCCGATGTATTTCCCTATCCGCAGAGGCTACGCTTTAAACGACCTGAAACAGCGCCAGTCGCAACGATGCAAATTGCCAGCACGGCTTGAAAAAATTCATGCCGGGAATGGACGCAAATCACCACAATATATCGCAAATTGCATATCCATGAGATTGACATAAATGGATTCAAACACATGGTCTACAGATGATGTGGTTGGGAGACTCCGCGGGATGCTGGTAGGCATTGTACTGATTTGAAAGTCAGTCGCAGATTTCCATCGCAATAGACCATTTGCGCTTATTTGCGGTGATTTGCGTCCATTTGCGGTTTATGCTTAATCCGTTACTGCGCGCCCTTGCCGAGCAGAACCACCTCGATGGTCTGCAGCAGGATGACTAAATCGAGCATGGTGCTGGCGTTCTTAACGTAGTAGAGATCATATTCGAGCTTTCGCTTGGCATCCTCTTCCGAGGCCCCGTAGGGGTAGAGCAGCTGCGCCCAACCGGTCAATCCCGGCTTGACCCAGTGACGTTGCAGATAGTAGGGGATATCGTTGGACAGCTGGAGTACAAACTCCGGCCGCTCGGGACGGGGGCCCACCAGGCTCATGTCCCCGTTGAGAATGTTGTAGATCTGCGGCAGCTCGTCGAGCCGGGTTTTTCTCAGGAATCCCCCCAGCTTGGTAATGCGCGCATCGTTTTTGCTTGCCCACCTGGCGACACCGTCCGCCTCCGCGTCGGTTCGCATACTGCGGAATTTGTAGACCTTGAACAGTTTACCGTTTTTACCGACCCGCACCTGGTTGTAGAGGATGGGATCCCGTCCACCCGACTCGATAAAGCTGGCGATTGCAACCAGCACCATAATCGGTGCGGCGAAGACGAATATGACTATCCCCACGGACATGTCAAATGTCTTCTTGATGGTCCGGTTCAACGCCCTTTGCCGGTAGCCATCGGCATACAGCATCCAGCTTGGATAGAGCAGGTCGATATTGATGATGGAGAGTTCCTTCTCGAAAAAGGTCAACAGGTCGAGTATCTGAATACCCTTTATCTTGCACTCCAGGAGTTCGTGGTTCGGCAGCTTCTTGCGTCGGTCATCCACCGCCACCACGATTTCGTCGACCGCCATACGATTCGAAATTTCCAGCAGTGTCTGATCCTTTACGATCTGCCGCTCCTCATCGATCAGTTCGATTCTGTCACCCAGGTTGACATAGCCGACGACGACTATACCCACGGTATCCTTGACCTTGACCGACTCCTCAATTCGATCCGCATTGATCCCCACGCCCAACACCAATACGCGGCGCTTGAGGGTCTTGTCCGATGTAACCCTGACAAACAGGGTCCTGGCGACGAGTATACCCAACAGCGAGATGATGAGGCCTTGGGTCAGCAGTGGGCGCTCCGCGACGGGAAACAGATTCAGGCTAATGAACAGAAACGCCATTATCGTTCCACCCACGAGAAAACCTAAAATCAGCCGTAGCAGAAAACCCGACGAAGAGGCCATAGACCCTTTTTGATACAGGCCCAGTGCCGTCAACGAGGAAAACATGATCACGGAGAAGGTGGCCGGTAGATTTTTCAGTGTCTGGTCGCTGAGATCGAGCAGGCTGCCGCCGAATTCATGGCGCAGATAGAATGCACCCAGTATGGATGCAAAGAAGATCAGGATCTCTATGACAGCAAGGAGGACAACCGCTTTAGAGATATAGACACCGAAAAGCTTGATCATGACTGCGCTGTTTCTATCCTTCGACCGGGTATTTTGCGGAAATATGACTATCCGGAACCGTAAAACTATAAATAGTCACTTCAGCTTACCGGTTAATAGCGTCCAGATTCTAACAAATTTTAAGCAAAGGTGACCGCTTGGATTGGTATTCTCGTTATTCGTCGAACGATACCGCCCTGAAGAGTGTCGCCTCGGATCGGCACTCCCCTCTATAATCAGCCTCATACCCAACAGTTAACATTTTCGAGGAGATCCTCATGCCGTATGTCAATATCAAGGTCACCAGGGAAGGCGTCAGCAAACAGCAGAAACAGCAGCTCATCGCCGGTGCCACCCAGTTGTTGGCGGACGTATTGGGAAAAAACCCGGCGACAACATTTGTCACCATTGAAGAGGTCGAGACGGACAACTGGGGTGTCGCCGGAGAACAGGTCACGGAACGCCGCAAAAAGGGGCTCTGAACAGAGGGGCGTTCGCCTGGCGGATGCGAACAGAGATTAAACCCGCTCAATTGAGCGGGTTTATTTTCATTCTCTGATGGTACGGGATAACCGGCCGATCTCAGCCGCCCAGTCTCTCCCGGATAGCGTTGACCACCAGGTCACTCTCGGTGGCCGTTACGCTCAGCAGCATATTTTCGTTTTTGTAGAAATCGACAAGCGGGGCGGTCTTTTCGTTGTAGACGTCGAGCCGGTTGGAGATCGCCTCCTCGGTCTCGTCGTCACGCTGCACCACGCTGCCTCCACACTTGTCGCATACCCCCTCGACCTTGGTCGGCATGCTCTTGACGTTGTAGATCGCACCGCAGTCGACACAGGTGCGGCGGGTGGTAAGACGATCGAGGATGACCTCGCGCGGCACGTCGATCTCCACCGCAAAATCGAGATCGACACCGATCTTCTGCAGCAGCTCCTTGAGTGCCTCGGCCTGGGGAATGGTGCGGGGAAAGCCGTCCAGGAGAAACCCCTTCCCACAGTCGGGTTCCTGCAGACGCTGCTCCATGATCCCCATGATCAGATCGTCGGGGACCAGGTCGCCCGCCTTCATGTAGGCCTCGGCCTGTCTGCCCAGTTCGCTGCCGGCCTGTACGGCTCCGCGCAGGATATCTCCGGTTGAGATCTGCACCGAGCCATCCAGCTGTGTCAACAACTTGGCCACCGTCCCTTTTCCTGCACCAGGTGCACCCAACAGAATCAGTTTCATTGATCGCTCCTATATTCTTGCTCTAGATTTAGCTTCTTTGCCTCGCGACGATCCAAAGCCGGTTGAATCAATCGCGGGGGCTGATTGTCAAAACCGGCGCTATTATACTGATTTCGGGCAGCAGGATGTCTCCCGAAAATTTATGACCGGATAAACAACCGATTCGACTTCTGGAATGGCCCCTTGCATGGAATATCCGAGTGAACAGACCAGCGCATTCAGGATCCCGGACCTCCTCGCCAGGTCTCTGGCCCCGCTCTGCCTGCTCGGGCTGATGGCCATCCCCGGCTGCTCCACCTCGCCACCCCGCAACATGGCGGATGCCTGCGAGATATTCGAGGAGAAGGATGATTGGTATGAGGCATCCGACGAGTCCTTCGACAAGTGGGGGGTGCCGATCCACGTGCAGCTGGCGATCATTCACCAGGAGTCCCGCTTCGAGCAGGATGCGAAACCTCCCAGGGAGAAGCTGTTCTGGTTCATTCCCTGGTTTCGCAAATCCTCCGCCTATGGCTATGCCCAGGCCCAGGACAGCACCTGGGAGTGGTATAAGCGGGAGACCGGAAATGGCTGGGCCGACCGAAACGACTATGAGGATGCGGTCGATTTCATCGGCTGGTACGGCAGCGTCTCGTACCGCAAGCTGGGCATCTCGAAGTGGGACGCCTACCGGCAATACCTCGCCTACCACGAGGGTCATGGCGGCTACAAGCGCGCCAGCTATCGCAAAAAACCCTGGTTGATGAAGGTGGCCCGCAAGGTCGAAGGCAATGCCAAGCGCTATCGGGCGCAGATCGCGACGTGCAGGGAGGAACTGGAGCGCGGCTGGAGTCTGTGGCCGTTCTGACTCGCCGCTGATTTAGGAGAAAGCTGACAGAATTGCATCTCAGAAGCTTGCAGGATTTGAATCCGTGCGGAAAAATCAAGCTCAAGCTCTGTGAACGCAAGGCTGTGCACATACAGCCTATCGATGCATCACACTTCCACTTGTGCTGACAAATCCTGCACCTGAGAGGGCTGTCCGCGAATCCGGTCTTTACCTCTTTAGTCCAATGTTTGGCTGCCGATATAGAGAGAAATCCAGATAGGCCAATAGGGTTGAATTTCATACACCTGGATATAGAGTTGTTTTTAAGGAGAGAGGACAAAAACCAGCTGCTTTTCAATAGTCACTATTAAGGTTTTTAATGCCGAATGCCAACCTTGAAACTTAATACTTTCTATTGAATCCATTCGATGGACCAATACTTAAGTCAACACTACACTATGTAAGGTTTCTCCCGGCTTACCCTTTTATGACATTTGGCAAAGGCTATGGATTTTGACATCGCACTAAATATCACATCGGCTATCCTCTTCATGGGGATACTGGGTCTGTTGCTCTCTTCGATGCTCGCCTTTGCCAACAAAAAGCTCTGGGTCTTCGAGGATCCGCGCATCGACGAGATCGAGAGCATGCTGCCCGCGACCAACTGCGGCGCCTGCGGCAATGCCGGCTGCCGGCCCTTCGCTGAGGCCCTGATCTCCGGCGAGGTCGCCCCGGCGCAATGCACGGTGAGCAGCGCCGAGGCCATCAACGAGATCGCGGACTACCTGGGTGTCGACAGCGGCGATGTGGTGAAACGGGTCGCCCGCCTGGCCTGCGCCGGTGGCTCCCACGTGGCACGCATGCGCGCCCATTACGACGGACTCGAGAGTTGTCGCGCCGCGGCGGTGGTCGCCGGCGGACCGAAGAGCTGTACCTGGGGCTGCATCGGCCTGGCCGATTGCGCCGATGTGTGCGACTTTGACGCCATCACCATGGACCGATACGGACTGCCCCAGGTGGACAGCGAAAAATGCACCGCCTGTGAGGATTGCGTGGAGATCTGCCCGAAAGACCTCTTCTCCATCCAGCCGGTCGATCGCAGACTCTGGGTCGCCTGCAAGAACCTGCAACACGGCGACACCGCGGAGCGTGAATGCGAGGTTGCCTGCAACGCCTGCGAGCGTTGTGTGAAAGATTCGCCGGAAGGCTTGATCTCGATCCAAAACAATCTGGCTGTTGTCGACTACAGTAAAAACAGCCTGGCGTCACCGGTGGCGACAGAACGCTGTCCAACCGGCGCCATTGTCTGGCTCGATGACGACAAGGGAGCGATCAAGGGCATCCACGCCAAGCGTATCGTGCGCAAAGAAGCGCTCCCATTGTAACAGGCGGCGGCAGTTTCGTTTCTGAGGCAATAAGGCTAGCGTTGTACCTCAGATAAGAGACCCCTATCCAAGTAACTAGACTAGAGATGTGTTCAATGTTTGGTAAGAAAGACGAGAAGAGCTTCAAGTATCCCGGTATTCGCATGGCAATGGACGGCAATGGTGCGGTGATCATGTGTGAGCGGGAGGCCTCGGATGCGGCGGGCGCCTATCCGATCACACCCTCGACCCAGATGGGCGAGTACTGGGCGGAAGAGACGGCCAAGGGGCATATCAATGTCTCGGACCGCTCGTTGATCTTCATCGAACCCGAATCGGAGCACGCCGCGGCGGCGGTGACCGCCGGCATGTCGATGACCGGCCTGCGCGCAACCAACTTCTCCTCGGCCCAGGGCATCGCGTTCATGCATGAATCCCTCTATGCCGCGGTGGGAAAGCGTCTGCCCTATGTCCTCAACATCGGCTGCCGCGCCATCACCAAGGCCTCGCTGAACGTTCACTGCGGCCACGACGACTTCCACTGCATCGACGATACGGGCTTTTTCCAGGTCTTCGCCAACAATGCCCAGGGCGCCGCCGACCTCAACCTGATCGGGCGCAAGATCGCCGAACTCTCCCTGACCCCTGCGGCGGTGGCCCAGGACGGCTTCCTCACCACCCATCTCATCGAACCCCTGATGGTGCCGGAGCGGGAGCTGATCGCCGAGTTCCTCGGCCGCCCCGACGATGAAATAGAGTGTCCGACACCGGCCCAGAAGCTCCTCTTCGGCGAGACCCGACGCCGTGTTCCCATGGTCTGGGATGTGGACAATCCGATGCTCTCCGGATCGGTGCAGAACCAGGACGCCTATATGCAGACCGTCGCCGCCCAGCGTCCCTACTTCTTCCAGCATATCCCGGAGATCGCCGACCAGGTGATGGAGGAGTACTACCAGCTCACCGGCCGCCGCTATCAGCGCCTCGGCTGCTACAACACCGAGAAGGCCGACTATGTGATCGTCGGCATGGGCTCGATGATCGTGCAGGCCCATGGGGTCGCCGACTACCTGGAGAAAAACCGCAAGCTCAAGGTGGGCGTGGTCGACATCACCATGTTCCGCCCCTTCCCCGGCGATCTCCTCGGCGCCGTGCTGAAAGGCAAGAAGGGTGTCTGCGTGCTGGAACGCACCGACCAGCCGCTGGCGGAAGATCTGCCGCTGATGCGCGAAGTGCGATCGGTGCTCTCCAAGTGCATCGAGAACGGCCAGGCCGCCGCAGGCAAACAGGCGCTGCCCTATCCCGATTACGACAGCTACGGCAGTTTCAGCGACGCCCCAAGGCTCTACTCCGGCGCCTACGGACTGGGTTCTAGAGATCTGCAGCCCGAGGGGCTGATCGCCGCGGTGGAGAACATGCTGCCCGATGGCGAGCATCGCAAGTTCTTCTACCTGAGCATCGATTTTATCCGCGAAGCGGACAATCCGAAACAGGAGATCCATATCCAGCGGCTGCTCGAGGCCTATCCCGAAGTGGGCAAAATGGCCCTGCGCGGATCGGAGAATCCCAATCTGATGCCCGAGGGATCGATCACCGTACGGATGCACTCCGTGGGCGGCTGGGGCGCCATCACCACCGGCAAGAACCTGGTGATGACCCTCTATGATCTGCTCGGCTACGAGATCAAGGCCAACCCCAAGTACGGTTCCGAAAAGAAGGGGCAGCCCACCACCTACTATCTCTCCGCGGCGCCGACGCCGATCCCGCTGAACTGCGAATACCACTATGTGGATGTGGTGCTGAGCCCCGACCCCAACGTCTTCGGCCATTCCAATCCCCTGGCCGGCCTGAAAGAGGGCGGCACCCTGATCATCCAGTCCAATCTCGGCAGTGCCGATGCGGTGTGGCAGACATTCCCGCGCTGGATGCAGCAGCAGATCGTCGACAACGAGATCCACGTCTTCTATGTGGACGGCTTCAAGATCGCCCGCGAGGAGGCCACCGATGCCGACCTGCAGCTGCGTATGCAGGGCAACGCCTTCCAGGGTGCCTTCTTCGCCGGCTCGCCGCTGATGGAGATGGCCGGGCTCGACGAGAAGAAGCTGTTCGGCGCCATCGAGGACCAGCTGGAGCATAAATTCGGCAGCAAGGGCCGCCGCGTGGTGGAAGACAACCTGCGCGTGGTAAGACGCGGTTTCGACGAGATCCATGAGATCACCGACAAGGTGGTCGGATCCGCGACCCAGGTAGCGGTAAAGAAAGAGCTCGGCATGCCGGTGATGCTGAAGCAGCTGCCCCAGGCGGATGGGGGCATCTCCGATGTGCATCGCTTCTGGGAGCAGACCGGCAGCTTCTACGCCACCGGCAAGGGCAACGAGAATCTCTCCGACCCCTATCAGGCGCTATCCCTGATCCCCGCCGCCACCGGCGTGTTTCGCGACATGACCCAGATCCGTTTCGACTATCCCAAGTGGGTCGCCGAAAACTGTACCGCCTGCGGCGACTGCTACGTGGTCTGCCCGGACAGCGCGATCCCGGGCCTGGTCAACAGCGTCGGTGATGTCTTCAACACCGCCATCAACCGTATCGAGACCGCAGGCCGTCCCACCCAGTATCTCCGCCGTGAGAGCCGTAACGTGGAAAAGCGGCTGCGCGAGCTGCTCAACGAAGGGGGCGAGGCCGCGAACGTCAGAGAGCGCCTCGATCAGGCGGTTCTGGAGTCGATCGCCGCAGCGGAGATCGAAGAGGAGTCCCGCCCGGCCCTCGAAGAGGAGTTCGGTCTCTTCCTCGACGCCCTGGGCGAGTTCGACTTCTCCGTCACCAAGCCCTATTGGAACAACATGGAGAAGAAGAACAAGAACAGCGGCGGTCTCTTCTCCATCACCGTCAATCCCTACACCTGTAAGGGCTGCATGGAGTGTGTCGAGATCTGCGAGGACGACGCCCTGGTCGCCACCCATCAGGATGAGGCGGCGATCAAGCGCATGCGGGACGACTGGGAGATCTGGCTCGATCTCCCCACCAGCCACCCCTCCTTCAACCGCATCGACGACCTGGACGAGAAGATCGGCGCCCTGCATACCCTGTTGATGGACAAGGCCAACTACAACGCCATGTCCTGCGGCGACGGCGCCTGCCTGGGTTGCGGCGAGAAGACCATAATCCATCTCTTCACCAGCACCGTGACCGCGCTGATGCAACCGCGGGTGAAGGCGCACCTGGAGAAGATCGACAATCTGATGGCGCAATTGGAACAGCATGTGCGTCTCAAGCTCGCCGCAGGCGTCGATCTCAGCGATGCGGGTGCGATAGCGGAGGTCGTCTCCAACAACCGGGAGGACGATCTCACCCTCTCCGATCTCAGCGAAAATCTCGACAGCGGCCACGAGAAGACCTTGATCGATCGTGAATGGCTGCAGTGGGCAACCCGGCTGCTGGAGCAGCTGCGGGAGCTGAAGTGGCACTACACCGAGGGCGTCACCAACAACGGCCGCGCCGAAATGGGCATAGTCAACGCAACCGGATGCACCTCGGTCTGGGGTTCCACCTACCCCTTCAATCCCTACCCCTTCCCCTGGGCCAGCCATCTCTTCCAGGACAGCCCATCGGTGGCGATGGGACTCTTCGAGGGGCATATGCGCAAGATGGCGGAGGGCTTCGCGGCAATCCGCAAGGCCGAGCTGGAACTCGCCGGCAAGTACAACCCGGGGGAACACGACGACTACTTCAAGCAGTTCACCTGGAGGGATTTCAGCGACGATGAGTGGCTGCTCTGCCCACCGGTGGTCTCCATCGGCGGTGACGGCGCGATGTACGATATCGGCTTCCAGAATCTCTCCAGGGCGCTGGCCTCCGGGATGCCGATCAAGGTCCTGGTGGTCGACACCCAGGTCTACTCCAACACCGGTGGCCAGGCCTGTACCTCGGGCTATATCGGCCAGGTCGCGGACATGAGCCCCTACGGCAAGGCCTGGAAGGGCAAGAAGGAGATCCGCAAGGAGGTCTCCCTGATCGGCATCGCCCACCGCACCACCTATGTGCTGCAGAGCACGATCAGCAATACCACCCACCTGCTCGAGGGCTATATCGACGGCCTCAACAGCCGCCGTCCGGCGCTCTTCAACATCTATGCCGTCTGCCCCCCCGAGCACGGCATCGGCGATGATGTGGCGGCCCAGCAGTCGAAGATGGCGGTGGAGGCCAGGGCCTACCCGCTGGTCAAATACGATCCGGACGGGGGCGAGTCGATTGAAGCCTGCATCGACCTGGAAGGCAACCCGGCAATGGACCAGGATTGGCCGACCTATAACATCGACTATCAGGATGAGAAGGGTGAGGCGTGCAAGCTCGAGGTACCGATGACCTTTGCCGACTTTGCCGTCACCGAGGGACGCTTCCGCAAGCAGTTCCGTATGGCGCCGCCGGAGACCTGGAACGACAACATGGTGCCGATGCACGAATTCATCGACCTCGACGAGGATGATCGCGACGGCTTGTTCCCCTATATCTGGGGGGTCGACGGCAAGAACCGCCTGATGCGCATCGTCTGTGCGGAAGAGATGGCCCACTCCTGCGAAGAGCGTCGCCAGTTCTGGCGCCAGCTCAAGGGTATTGCCGGCGAACTCGACAAGGTCGACGTCAACGCCCTGGTGGATCAGGCCAAGATCGACATGGCCAACCGCCTCAGCTCCACCCTGCTCTCCATGGCGGCCACCGGCAACGCAGCCGCCCTGGCCGGATCGATCTCGGCAAATGGCGCCGGCAACGGTGCCGCGGCTGCCGCGGACAGCGCCGCCATGGGAGACTATGAACCGGTCTGGATCGAGACACCGGAGTGCACGGCCTGTGACGAGTGCATCGAGATCAATCCCGGTATCTTCGCCTACAACGACGAGAAGAAGGCAGTGATTGTCAATCCTCAGGGAGGACAGTTCAAAGACATCGTCAAGGCCGCCGAGAAGTGCACCGCCGAATGCATCCACCCCGGCACACCCTGGAACCCATCGGAAAAAGACTTGGAAAAGCTGGTCAAGCGCGCGGCAAAGTACCAATAAGCACGCTGACAAGAGCAATGATGGCTGACAGAATACGCTTCTTTTCACACAGGCGGGTCACCGGATCCGCCTGTTAACCGAGTCTGAGCGCTATGGGACTTCTCAACCTGATGTTTGGGCTGAAGAGCTTCACCCACGGTATCCATCCACCCTATCACAAGGATACCGCGGACAAACCGATCCGGCGCCTTGCCTTCCCGTCGCAGCTGGTGCTGCCGCTGGATCAGCACATCGGCAAAGCGGCGATCCCATTGGTAAAAAAAGGTCAGGAGGTGGTGCGCGGAGAACCGATCGCCAAGGCGGACGGCAACTTTTCGGTACCCCTCCATGCTCCGGCCACCGGGCGGATCCGTGACCTGGAGCTGATGCCGACACCCAAGGGGCCCAAGTCCGCCTCGATCGTCCTCGATGTCTACGAGGGCTCCACCCAGGAGGTGTTGTGGAGCCAACCCCGGGAGATGAGCGAACTCAGCCGGGAGGAGATTCTCCAGGCGATCCAGGACAGCGGCATGGTGGGGCTCGGCGGCGCGGCCTTCCCGTCGCACATGAAACTGACGATACCGAAGGAGAAGCAGGTCGACACCCTGATCGTCAACGGCTGCGAATGCGAACCCTATCTGACCTGCGATCACCGCATGATGCTGGAATATCCCAAGGCACTGCTCAGGGGCATTCGCTATGCGATGCAGGCCTCGGCCACCACCCAGGCCATTATCGGCATCGAGGACAACAAGATGGATGCCGTGGAGGTGCTGCGCAACAACCTCTCCAGGGGCAGCGCGATCCGCGTGGAGGCGGTGGAGACCAAATATCCGCAGGGCTCGGAGAAGATGCTGATCAAGTCGCTGCTCAACCGGGAGGTCCCTACGGGCGGGCTGCCGGCGGATGTGGGCGTGGTGGTCAACAACGTGGGCACCCTCGCCTTTCTCGGGCAACTGCTGCCGAAGGGTCAGGGCTTGATCGAGCGGGTGATAACCGTCGCCGGACCCGGCATCGTGAAGCCAGGCAACTACCTGGTCCCCCTGGGTACACCGGTCCGTCACATACTTGAACAGGCCGGCTATGAGGGTTCGCGCACCGAGTTCATTCTCGGCGGCCCGATGATGGGACCCGCCGTCTCCGCGATGGACACACCCATCACCAAGGGCACCTCCGGCCTGCTGGTATTGAATGAGCCCTCCATCGAGGATGAGAGCCAGAGAATCTGGCCCTGTATCCGCTGCGCGCGCTGCGTCAAGGCCTGTCCCATGCATCTCAACCCCTCCATGCTTGGACTGTTGGCGGCAAAACGCAAATATGAAGAGATGGCGCAGGACTACCATCTCAACGACTGTTTCGAATGCGGCTGCTGTTCCTACGTCTGCCCGTCCAACATACCCCTTGTCCAATATTTCAGGATCTCCAAGGCGATCAACAGAGAGCAGGCCGCATGAGCAAGAAACCCACCATCGAGCTGCGCACCTCGCCCCATGCCCATGCCGGGGGAGATGTGGTCAAGATCATGCGCAACGTGGTCTACGCCCTGATTCCGATCTCGCTCTTCACCGTCTGGCAGTTCGGACTCAGCGCCCTTGCCCTGTTGATCGTGGTGACCCTCACCTGCCTGTTGAGCGAGCGTCTTTTCAATCGACTCAGTGACGAGCCCAACAGCCTCGGCGACTGGTCGGCCACCATTACCGGCCTGCTGCTGGCCTTGACCCTGCCGCCGGGCTTTCCCCTCTGGATGGGCGCGGTGGCGGGCTTCATCGCCATCGCCCTCGGCAAGGCCCTGTTCGGCGGCCTCGGCATGAATGCCATGAACCCGGCATTGATCGGCCGCGCCTTCGTGCAGGCCGCCTTCCCGGTAGCCATCACCACCTGGACCCCCGCCTTTTTCGAGGGACGCTTCAGCCAGTTCGTACCGACCACCCTGACCCCCCCCTTCCTGCAGCCCCCCGCGCTCAACGATTGGGTGGAGACGGTCAAGGTGGACGCCTTCAGCGGCGCGACCCCGCTGGCACTGCAGAAGTTCGAGGGTATACAGACCGAGCTCCTGGATATGCTGCTGGGCACCACCGCCGGTTCCGCCGGCGAGACCTCGGCGCTGCTGATCCTGATCTGCGGGTTCTACCTGGCGGCACGTAAAATGCTCGACTGGCGTATTCCGCTGATGGTGATGCTGGGCGCCGCGGCCACGGCGGGGGTCTTCTTCCTCATCGATCCGACACGCTATCCCGACCCCCTCTTCGTCCTCTGTTCCGGCGGCCTGATGCTGGGGGCCTGGTTCATGGCAAGCGACATGGTCGGTTCTCCCGTCACCCCCCTCGGGGTCATCATCTACGGCCTGATGATCGGCGTCATAACCGTGATCATCCGCCTCTTCGGCGGCCTCACCGAGGGGGTGATGTACGCCATCCTGCTCGGCAACGCGGCAACACCGTTGATCGACCAGATAACCCAGCCCCGTGTATTCGGCGAGCAGAGGACAGGCAAATGAGCACCCCCGAAGCCGAAGCCCTGCCACCGGCGACACCCGCAGGAAAGATGATCCAGACCCTGGTGGGGATCGCCATGCTGTCCGGCTTTCTGGTGGTGCTCACCTATCAGCTGACCAAGCCGATCATCGCGGAGAATCAACGCCGGGCGATTGAGGCCGCGGTATTCACGGTCATTCCCGACGCCGTTGTGCGCAGTGATTTCGTGATCAACGACAAGGGGCTCACCCCGGTGACCGGGGAGGAATCCGTCGAGGGTGTGCTGATCTACGCCGGATACAATCGCGACGGGGAACTGAAGGGAATCGCGGCAAAGGCCGCCGCCCAGGGTTATGCGGATCTGATCCATCTGCTCTACGGCTATGACCCCGGCTGCGAGTGTATCCGCGGCATGAAAGTGCTGAAACTCGCCGAAACCCCCGGCCTGGGCGACAAGATCATCACCGATGCCAATTTCGTCGCCAACTTCGAGGCCCTGGATGCCAGGCTCAATACCGATGGTTCAGCCCTGGCCAATGAGATCGTCACCGTCAAGGCAGGCAGCAAGCAGAATCCCTGGGAGATCGATGCCATCTCCGGGGCCACCATCTCCTCGAAAGCGGTGGGCAAGGCGATAAATCAGTCGGCCAAGCAGCTGCTGCCCGCTATCAGACCCCACCTGGAAAAGCTGAAACAGCCCCCGGTTCTGCCGGATCAGCAGGAGGTCGCCGATGATTAAAGAGAAACCCACCATCACCTGGGAGACGTTCACCGAGGGCTTGTGGCGGGAAAATCCCGTATTCGTCATGCTGCTCGGCATGTGTCCTGTGCTCGCGGTGACCAACTCGGCGATCAACGCCCTGGCCATGGGACTCGCCACCACCTTTGTCCTGCTTGCCTCCGGCACATTGATATCCCTGCTCCGCCACAACATACCGAAACAGGTCAGAATCGCCACCTATATCGTGATCATCGCCACCTTCGTCACCATCGTCGACTACACCATCCAGGCCATCTCCCTGGATCTCTACAACGCCCTGGGCGCGTTCATTCAGCTGATCGTGGTGAACTGCATGATCCTCGGGCGCGCCGAGGCCTATGCCTCGAGAAACAGACCGCTGAAGGCCATCGTCAACGGTATCGGCATGGGCATCGGCTTCACCTTCGCCCTGCTCTGCCTGGGTGTGGTGCGGGAGATCCTGGGCGCCGGCACCCTGTTCGGTCTCGATCTTTTCGGACCCCGCTTCGAACCCTGGGTGGTGATGCTGCTGCCACCCGGCGGCTTTCTCGTCCTCGGCGCCTGGTTGTTGCTGTTCGAGTGGATGAAGCAGCGGAAAGAGCGGGCGGAACTGGAAGCAGCGGCGGAAACGAGATGATTAATTTTGAATTTTTAATTTTGAATTTTGAATTAGGGGTGTGCGCTTCGCGCACGCCTATTTTAGAACACAACGCGAGCGAAGCGAGCTCCTCAATTCATAATTCAAAATTCAAAATTCCAAATTCCAAAGCCCGGAGGGCGCCCAACAATGGGTACTGAAACACTCAGCTTCATATTCCTCAACGCGGTGCTGGCGAACAACTTCGTGCTCGCGCTGTTTCTCGGCCTCTGCCCGTTTCTCGGTGTCTCCGGTAAACTCAACACCGCACTGCCCATGGGGCTTGCGACCATGTTCGTGATGCTGGTCAGCTCGGTCTGCGCCTATCTGATCAACCTCGTGCTGGTGACATTCGAGATCGAGTTCCTGCGCCTGATCGCCTATATCGCGGTGATTGCCAGCGCGGTACAGCTGGTGGAGATGACCCTGAAGAAATTCACCCCGGGACTGTTCCGCTCCCTGGGCATCTTTCTGCCGCTGATCACCACCAACTGCGCCATCCTCGGCCTGGCCCTGTTCCAGACCTTCAAGGAGTATGACTTCCTGCAATCCCTGGTCTATGCCCTGGGGGCCGGTACCGGCTTCATGCTGGCGATTTTGCTCATGGCCGGTCTGCGGGAAAAGCTGGAGCTCTCGACCATGCCCACCATCACCCAGGGGGCGGCGGTCAGTCTCATACTCGGCGGATTGCTGTCGCTCTCCTTCATGGGATTCGCCGGACTCGGAGGCTAGAAGAGTGATAGACTATTTAATCGCCATGACAATCATACCCTTACTGCTGCTCGGTTGGTTGATCGTACAAGCGATCGCGCGGCGTTTCGCCAGGCTGCACCCTGAATTCGGCCCTCCCAGGGAAGAGGGAACGGGCTGCGGAAAGAGCTGTTCGTGCAGCGGCAGCAGCTGCCAACGTCAAGGAGACCACCTCAGAGGTTAAAACAATGAACGATTCATCCAATCAATCCAAAAGCCGGGGCCAAGCGGTGAATGAACAGATCATCTGGTTCGAACACCTGAAGATGCAGGATGTGGATCAGGTCGGCGGGAAGAACGCGTCCCTGGGTGAGATGATCAGCGGCCTTGCCGATGCGGGTGTCAGCGTTCCGGGAGGATTTGCCACCACCGCCCATGCCTTCCGTGAGTTTTTGCGCCATAACAACCTCGCGGAGCGGATTGATCCCTTGTTGAAAGCCCTCGATGTGGAGGATGTCACCGCCCTGGCCGAGGCGGGCAAGACGATACGTCAATGGGTCGTTGAGTCCAGCTTTCCCGAGGCCCTGGAAAAGGCGATTATCGACGCCTACAAAGCGCTCGCCGGCGATGCGGACAACCCGCCGTCGGTGGCGGTGCGCTCTTCGGCAACCGCGGAGGATCTTCCGGATGCCTCATTCGCAGGACAGCAGGAGACCTTTCTCAATGTACAGGGTCTGGACAGCGTCATGATCGCCATCAAGGAGGTCTTTGCCTCCCTCTATAACGATCGCGCCATATCCTATCGGGTGCACCAGGGTTTTGCCCACGAGGAGGTTGCCCTCTCCGCCGGCATTCAGCGCATGGTGCGCTCCGACATCGGTGCAGCGGGGGTCATGTTCACCCTGGATACGGAGTCCGGTTTCAAGGATGCGGTCTTCATCACCAGCTCCTATGGCTTGGGTGAAACTGTGGTGCAGGGCTCGGTGAACCCGGATGAGTTCTATGTGCACAAGGGAAATGTGGAGGCGGGACGCCCGGCTATCCTGCGCCGCAATCTCGGCAGCAAGGCGATCAAGATGGTCTACGGAGAGAACGCCGAGGAGCGGGTGGTCACCGTGGATGTACCGGAACAGGATCGGCGCCGGTTCTCCCTCACCGACGAACAGGTGGAAAGCCTGGCGCAGATGGCGATAACCATCGAGGAGCACTATCAGCGGCCGATGGACATCGAGTGGGGCCTGGATGGCGGCGACGGCCGGCTCTACATCCTCCAGGCCCGTCCCGAAACGGTTGAGAGCCGGGTCGACAGCTCCTCGGTGGAGCGCTTCAAGATGGAGGAGAAGGGCAAGGTATTGGCCCAGGGCCGCGCCATCGGTCAGCGCATCGGCGTCGGGGTGGCAAAGGTGATTCACAGCGCCAGCGAAATGGCCAAGGTCGAGCCCGGCGATGTGTTGATCACCGACATGACCGATCCCGACTGGGAACCGGTGATGAAACGCGCCTCCGCCATCGTCACCAACCGGGGCGGGCGCACCTGCCATGCCGCGATCATCGCCCGCGAACTGGGGATACCGGCGGTGGTGGGCTGCCACGATGCCACCGAAACCCTGGTGGAGGGTCAGGAGGTCACGGTTTCCTGCGCCGAGGGCGATGACGGCTTTATCTACGAAGGCCAGCTGAAATTCTCCATCAGTCGCGGCGATGTCACGGCAATGCCGGAGCCCCCCGCCAAGATCATGATGAATGTGGCCAATCCCAGCCGCGCCTTCGCCTTCAGCCGCATCCCCAATGCCGGCATCGGCCTGGCACGCCTCGAGTTCATCATCAACACCACCATCGGTGTCCATCCCAAGGCCTTGATGGAGTTTGACAATCTCCCCGACGAGCTCAAGGCCGAGGTGCAGAGCCAGATCGACGGCTATCCCGATCCGGTGGAGTTTTATGTGGAGAAACTGGTCGAGGGGATCTCCACCCTCGCCGCCGCCTTCAACGGCAAACCGGTGATCGTGCGCACCTCGGATTTCAAATCCAACGAATATGCAAACCTGATCGGCGGCAGGCTCTATGAACCCGAGGAGGAGAATCCGATGATCGGCTTCCGCGGGGCCTCGCGCTATATCTCGGAGAGTTTCAGGGCCTGTTTCGAACTCGAGTGCAGGGCCCTGAAGCGGGTGCGCGAGGAGATGGGATTCGACAACGTGGAGATCATGATCCCCTTCGTCCGCACCCTGGATGAGGCGGCCCAGGTCATCCAGCTGCTGGAGGAGAACGGCCTGAAACGGGGCGAGAACGGCTTGAAAGTCATCATGATGTGCGAATTGCCCTCCAACGCCGTATTGGCCAGGGAGTTCCTGGAGTATTTCGACGGCTTTTCCATCGGCTCCAACGATATGACCCAGTTGACCCTGGGCCTGGACCGGGATTCCGGCCTCGTCGCCAAGAGTTTCGATGAAAGAAATCCCGGTGTGAAGCGGATGCTGGAGATGGCGATCCAGGCCTGCAACGAGGCCGGAAAATATGTCGGCATCTGCGGCCAGGGCCCGTCGGATTACCCCGACCTGGCCGAGTGGCTGGTGGAACAGGGCATCAAGAGCATGTCGCTGAATCCGGACACGGTGATCGACACCTGGCGTCTCCTGGCCGGTCAGGAGAGTTGATCGAAACAGATTGGGGCCTGTTGACCCTATGAAACGCACCATCTTCTTTCTTGCCGATCACACCGGTATCACGGTCGAGGCCATGGGGCGTTCGTTGCTGAGCCAATTCGAAGGTTTCAGCTACGAAACGGTTCATTGGCCGTTCATCGACAGCCTGGACAAGGCGAGACGGGTCGCGGAACGCATCAACCAGACAACCATGGAGTCCGAACAGAAACCGATCGTCTTCACCACCCTGGTCGATCCCCAGATTCGTGACTATTTCAAACAGCTCGACGTCCCGGTGATGGACTTTTTCGAGACCTTCACCAGCCGTCTCGAAGAGGAACTGCAACTCCCCTCCTCCCATGCCCTGGGCCGTTTTCACACCACCGACAACAACCGGGCCTACGACCAGCGCATCCATGCGGTCAACTTCGCACTCAACAACGATGATGGGGCGGTGACAAAGAACTATACCACCGCGGACCTGATCCTGATCGGCGTGTCCCGTGTCGGCAAGACACCCACCTGCCTCTTTCTCGGTCTGCAACATAGCGTCCTGGCGGCCAACTACCCCCTCACCGATGACGACCTGAATAACGATCTGCTACCCAAACCCTTGCGCACCTACAAAGACAAGCTCTACGGCCTGACCATCGATCCGCAGCAGTTACAGCGGATTCGCCAGGAACGGCGCCCGGATCGCCGCTACTCCACCCTCGAGCAGTGCAAATTGGAGATCAAGATGGCGGAGGATCTCTTCAAGCACTACAAGATCCCCTATTTGGATACCACCTCCATGTCCATCGAGGAGATATCCGCAAGGCTCCTGCAGCATATAAACCGGGCCGCAAGGGTTTCAAACGACTGATCATGCCGAGTAGACCGCTGGTCGCCCTATCCTGACCGGTGGGGCTATATTTTGTTTTTTTTCATGAAAGCATATCGCTATCTCAATATACTTACGCTGGCATCTAACAAACACTATTGTGTAAGCTTTGCGGCAGCAGGATGGGCCGCTCATTTAGCCGATAGCAGGCCGTGAAACATCATTCACCTTCAACTTTAAATATTTTCTATAACTAATTGTTATATAAGACTATACTTCGTGATTAACTGGTTTGTACGACTGTTTCGGAAGGCACCCGTACCCATTGCGATCAAGTGGACGATCTACATCGGCACCTTGATCACACTGGTCATGGGCGTACTCGGCTGGTTTCTCATCTCCCAACAGACCAGCTTCCATATGCGCGAGGTAAAGGGCTTTGGCGAAGTCCTGGTCGAACAGCTGGCCCACTCCGCCAGTGAACCGCTGCTCGCGGACGATCAGTTCAACCTGCAGGGACTGGTCAGCCGCCAGACCCAGAACGAGAAGGTTGTCGGCGCCGCCATCGCACCCGCCGGAAAACCCTGGATCTCTTCCGGCAGCGTTCCCCACCAGCTGCCCAGCTCAGATGAGCTGCTACCGATGATCTGGGCCTGGCGGGACGAAGAGAGCAACAGGCATCCGGCGATCACTTTCTTCAGCCAGATCAACTTTCGGGATGTGGTTGCCGGCCATGCGATAATCACCTTGGACAGGCAATTTCTCGATCGCAACCAAAAACGCACCATCGGCATTATCGGCTACGCCACCTTTGGGCTGATCCTGATAGCAGCCATACTCTCCTATGTGTTGAGCAAGCGCCTGAGCCGGCCGATCACCCTGCTCGCCCAGGCGGGACAAAAGCCCGAAGCGGGGCTGCTGGTCAGCCCGATGGAGATAGACCGCCACGACGAGATCGGCCAGGTTTACGCCCATTTTGACCGTATGAGTGCGGGCCTGCTGGAAAAACGCCAGGTCGAAGACGCCCTCTCCCGCTATGTCTCGCCCGTGGTTGCGGAGAAGATCCTCTCCAACCTGTCGCAACCGCGCCTTGCCAACCAGGAGATGGAGGGCAGTATCCTGTTCTGCGACATTGTCGGTTTTACCCGGCTTTCGGAGGATCTCCCCGCCGACGAGGTGGCAGCCCTGCTCAATCTCTACCTGGGCGCCATCGCCGACTCGGCTCATCGCTGCCGGGGAGTCGTGGATAAATTCATCGGTGACAGCGCAATGATCCTGTTCGGTGTTCCCGAAGCCGACAATGAACATGGCCAGCAGGCGATTCGCTGTGCCTGGCTGATTCAAGCCATGGTGCGCCATATCAACAAAAAGCGCCGCCAGGCGGGCAAGGAGCCGATCATGTTGCGCATCGGTATCAACAGCGGCACCATGCTAGCCGGCAATATCGGAATCCCTGACCGACTGGAATATACTGTAGTGGGCGATACTGTGAATCTCGCCTCCCGATTGTGCGGCGCCTCGCCGGCCGACGGCATCATGATGAGCCAGGCCACGGCGGAGTTTCCCGGTGTGGCTGAAATGGTGGAATTGCACAGACAGCCAACGCTGAAAATTCGGGGTAAGAAAAATCTCGTCACGCCCTATATTGCGGGAACACCGTCACGGGAATTCGGTCAATGGTTGTTGCGTACCATGACCTACATTTTGAAAAAACAGGTTTGATGAAACAGCCTCTAAAATCAGTCATAGCCTACCTTTCGCTAACGATGCTCGCAGGCTGTCAACTGATTGAAACCAAACAAACAACACCCGCCCCCGTTGTTGACAATGCCCTCGACAAGAGCCGGCAGTTGGCGGCCAAGGGACGCTATGGCGAGGCGATCAGCCTGCTCGACCGCGCCAGCAGTAACCGCAACCTGAATAATGCCTACAGAAAAGAGCTTGAAAGCTTCAGAAACCAGCAGAAGCTAGTCGAGGAGGAGCTGAACGATCAGCTCCTCATCAGCAACACCTCGGCCCTGAAGAATCAACTGCCGATACTGACCAAGTTGACCCAGGCCAGCCCCGACAAACCCCACTATGCCGATCTCCTTGAAGAGACCCGGGAGACCCTGCAAAGCATGCAAAGGGGCCTGTCGGAGTGTGCTTGGCGCCATTTCAAACGAAACAACGCCCTGGCCAAGGACTGCCTTTCGCTCTCCCTGTCACTGAAACAGGACAAGGCCGACCAGAACCTGATGGAGCACCTGCTGCAGGAGCAGGTGGAGTACAAGAAGGAGGTGGCACAGAAGGAGCAGGCCAATCGGGAGGATAAGTGGAAAAAGCGTGTCGACAAAAACCTCGCCGAGGCGCGGCGGCTCATCGAGAGCGGACAGCTGAAGGATGCCAGGCGCGCGCTGAAGCGGGCCTTGAAGGAGTCGCCCAAGAACGAAGCCGCGAAAAAGATGCTCGCCGATGTCAATCGGACCCTGGCGAAATATATCGACAACCTGCTGCTTGCGGGCGACCGACTCTACCGGGATGGAGAGATCGAGAGCGCCAAGGCAACCTGGCGGGCAGCCCTCACCCTCGATCCGCTGGACCAACGGGCCCGGGAAAAGATCCAGCGCGCGCAGCGTGTCCTCGATAACCTGGAAAATCTGAGAAAATCCAACGAGAATGGCGAGAATATCCCTTAACTAACTGTTTTTTACTATTATTTAACCCGCATCGACAGGCACCCCCCAGTCCCATCGGTTCTGATGCAGCGAACTACCAGCCACCCCGGCCTCCCCCGGTTAATCAGCAAATCTCACAAATAGCGCCGAAAGTTGTGGTTCCTGGATGGCGATCCGCTATAATCGCGGCCTGCAATCCCTGTCTCTCTATCGTCCAGGATTGATAATTCAGCATCGTCTGCAGCCACAGCCCCAAGCGTGCAGCGGACATCCGCATATGATCATCGACGTAAAGGATATTGACACTCAGATGAAGTTTCTGCTGAGACGACTCATTCTCAGTCTCATCCTGGTGTCCATGGCGGGTCATGCGGAAACCCTCGATTGGCTGCCGGATAGTCCGGTATCCTTTTATGAATTGGCGTCTGCACATGAGTTTCCAGCTGAAACCCGCGAGGCCCGCTACAGACCCACGCTGGATAATCCCGAGACAACCCTGCCCCTCGATCGGCAACGTCCCTACGGCTTCGGCAGGGAACTCAACGATACGAGCCCGGTCGACTACTCGGGATTGAGGCGTGATGCAGCCTATTTTTTCGGCTACCAGTTCTTTATCGTGGGTCTGCTCTATGCCATGCCGGAAGATATCTCCTCCTGGTCGGAGGAGGACAAGGAGGAGTACTCCTTCGATAAGTGGTGGGACAATGTCTCGAATCCCCGCTGGGACCCGGATGAGTGGTATATCAACTACATCCTGCACCCCTATTGGGGTATGACCTACTACACCAGGGGCCGGGAAAGGGGCCTTTCGGAGATGGGCGCATTCTGGTTCTCCTTTACCCTGTCCTCAATCTACGAATTCGGCCTGGAGGCCCTGTTCGAACCGGTCTCGATTCAGGATGTCATTTTCACCCCGACCCTTGGCGCCTGGCTGGGCTGGTATTTCGAGGATACCCGTCGCAGCATCAAGCAGCAGTCCAGCTTCAGCGCCTGGGACAAAACCATCCTCATTGCCACCGACCCCCTCGGCACCCTAAACACCATGGTGGACAAACTGTTCGGGATTGGCGTTGAGAGCGAGTTGGCATTGCGCACCTTCTACCAGAGTCCACAATTGCCGGAGTCCGGGGCGCCCCACTGGAATGACCCCCATCGCGCGCATACGGATCCGGTGGCAAGAGACTACATCGGGATTCAGCTCACCCTGCAGTTTTAGAGATTAGTGTCTATCCGGGATCGGCGTGCGGGGTACAGGAGCAGCAACCCGGTGGCCATGCATTGATCAATAGACGCGCCGAAACAGCCAGACAGCCAGCGCCAGAAACAGCAGCAGGGGTAAAAAGGCGGCAACCAGGGCATTCATCGAGTAGACCATCGCCATATAGGCGAAGGCCCTGTTCAACAGATAGAAGACGATCCCCAGCATGGCACCGACAAAGACCCGTTGTCCGGCTCCGGCACTGCGCAGAGAACCGAAGACAAACGGAATACTCAGGAACAGCATCACCATGGTCACCAGCGGCGTGGTCATCTTGCCCCAGAAGGCAACCTCATAGTTGATCGAGGCCTGACCGTTTTGTTGCAGATAACCGATATAGCGCCACAGATCCCAGGCAGCCAGCATATGGGGCTTCACCGTCAATACATCGAGCGCGGAGGGATCCAGCTGAGCCCGCCAGGCCTGCTGTGGCGTCGATGTGACTGACACAGCCGGGCCGGTGAACTCGCTCTGTTCCACGCCCCGGATGACCCAGCCCCCCGACCGATAACTTGCCCGCTCCGCATGTATCGCCTTGAGAAGACGACCATCCCCGCCATATTCATAGATCGAAATATCCGCCAACTCCGAGTTGGGCAGAATCTGCCGGATGTTGATGAAGGTATTGCCGTCACGGGACCAGAATCCGTAGCGGGTCTTCAGGCTGATCTGTCCCGACAGGGCCTCGTTTTTCATGCGCTGTGCCTGCTGCTCCGTCAGCGGGGCCAGATATTCACCGATGACCACCACGACCGCGAGCACCAGTAACCCCGTCTTCAGCACCGAGACGACGATTCTGGCTATAGAGACCCCTGCCGCGCGCATCGCGAGGAGTTCCGAATTTCCCGCCAAGACCCCCAGTCCCAGCAGACTTCCGAGCAGGGTCGCCAGGGGAAAGAGTTCATAGCAGTAGCGGGGCATGCCCAGGATCACGAAGGTGTATGCCATCGCTGTGGTATAGCCGCCCTTCACCTCCTCCAGCTCGGCCACCAATTCGAAAAAGCCGATCAGCACCAGCAACAATGCCAGCACGCCGACGATGCCGATCAACACGGTGCGGCCGATATAGCGATCAAGCAATGAGATCATGCGATTCCTCTCAACAGCTTGCGGTGCAGTCTGCGATAGATGAGGGTATCGGGCAACAGCAGCAGCAGTCCGATCAGGGCCAACGTCAGATGGACCCACCAGATACCCATCCACTCCGCCGTTGCGCCGTTGATCATCCAGTTCTCCGCCACCCCCTGAAGACTCAGATAGAGGGTGTAGAGGATAAAGGCCAGCAGCAAGCGGCCAAAGGGGCCCTGGCGCGGCATGGAACGGCCAAGCGGAAGACTGAGCAGGGCAAATACCAACAGACCGAGTATCTGCGCCACCCTGACCTGGAACTCCGCCCGGTCCCTGATCGAGCTTGAGGTCAACAGCGCATGATTGGAGAGCGACTTGCGGTTGATCTTGGCGACAACGCCATCGGAACCCTTGATGCGCAAGCCGTAGCGTTCGAATTTGCTGACCCGGTAGTCCGCATCACCCGGCGAGCCTTCATATCTCAGCCCGTCCTCCAATACCAGATAGCGTTCCCCCGACTCTTTGTCGACATATTGATAACCGCGTTGCGCAGTCACCAGGCTGAGCACACCCTCCCTTCGCTGCTGCACGAAGACGTTGCGCATCCGCCTCTGCCCACTCGAAATCGACTCCACATAGAGCACCAGATCGCCCTGGCTGTACTCGTTGAAGCGACCGGCGCTGACTCCGGCCAATTCTGTCGCCTGTCCGCGCTGGGTACTGATCAGCTCAGCGCTCAACCTGCTCGCCCAGGGCTGCACATAGAGCGATAACCAGCCAGTCAACAGCGCGATAGGTGTCACCACGAGAATCAGCGAACGGTAGAGGCGAAAGTCGCCGACACCGCAGGAGGCCAGGGCGACCATTTCGCTGTCACGGTACATCCTGCCGATCACGTAGAGCACCGCGAAGAAGAAGGCCGGTGGTATCAGGCGGGGAATATAGACCACCATCTGCAAACCGAGCAGCTGAAACAGCAGATGGCTGCTGAGATCTCCGCCAGCCACCTCCTTGAGCAGCTTGATGAAGCTGTTGCCGAGCATGATCAAGGCCAGCACAAGCAGAATCGCAAGCAGTGCCTTGAACACTTCTCTCATCAGGTAGCGGTCAATCAGTGTGATCAAAAATCCTGTCCTGCCCTTGCTGCATATGGTTTAAAATTTAGATTACACCATGCAAGGTGTTAATTGGTTGATGATTGGGTAGACTTGAGGCAGCTGCTTCAACACCGGGATCCTGACAATTCCCTATCCCTAGTGTATAAAAAAGTTGGAATTGCCACCTATCCTGGGTAAACACCAATCTGCAACAAGAATCTGCGAGGCCACCCGTTCCATGGATTACACGATAAAAACCGGAGACCCTGCCAAACTCAAGACTGCCTGCCTTGTGGTAGGCATCTTCTCCAAGCGTCAACTCTCGCCCCTGGCACAGCAGCTGGATAAATCCTGCAAGGGTGCGCTGCAGCGCATCGTGAAGCGCGGAGATATGGATGGGGAGAGCGGCCAGCTGCTGCTGCTCTATGACCCGCCCGGAGTCGCGGCGGAGCGTATCCTCCTGGTTGGATTGGGTAAACAACGCGAATTCAACAGGAAACAGTATACCAAGTGCGTCACTGCCGTCACCAAGAGTCTGAATCAAAACCATGCGATGGAGGCGATCTGGGGACTCAGCGAGCTGATCAGCGCCGACTTGACCCTGCCACAGGCTGTCCGGGAGACCGTTGTCAGTGCAGAGGCCAGCCTCTACAGGTTCAGTGAAACCAAGAGTGAAGTCAAAAAAATCCAACGCCCACTGAAGCGACTCGCGCTCCTCATACACGACCGCCGCCAGCTGAAAACGGCACAAAAGGCACTCGCGCAGGCAAGCGCCATCGCCACCGGCATCGCGTTTACCAAGCATCTGGCCAATCTCCCGGGTAACATCTGCACCCCGAGTTATCTTGCTGATCAGGCAAGAAAACTGGGGCGTGACGAGAGCCGCCTCAAGGTGCGTATCCTGGATGAAAAGCAGATGGCGAAACTGGAGATGGGCTCTCTGCTCTCCGTCTCCCGTGGCAGCCGCCAACCCGCGAAACTGATCATCATGGAGTATTCAGGAGGCAGACCGGGCGCCAAACCGGTTGTCCTTGTCGGCAAGGGACTGACCTTCGATGCGGGCGGCATCTCCCTCAAGCCCTCGGCGGCGATGGATGAGATGAAATACGACATGTGTGGCGGCGCCGCTGTCTTCGGCACAATCAAGGCCGCCCTTGCCATGGATATGCCGATCAACCTGATCGGTGTTGTGCCCGCCTCGGAAAACCTGCCCGATGGCGATGCCAACAAACCAGGCGATATCGTAACCAGCATGTCGGGGCAAACCATCGAGATACTCAACACCGACGCCGAGGGACGCCTGATTCTTTGCGACGCCCTGACCTATTCCGAGCGTTTCAACCCGGCGGTGGTGATCGATATCGCCACCCTGACCGGCGCCTGCATCGTGGCCCTCGGCAGCCATGCATCTGGGCTGATGGCCAATGACGATGCCCTGGCAAAGGAACTGCTGGAGGCCGGCAGCGATACCGGGGACCGCGCCTGGCAACTGCCCCTGTGGGATGACTACCAGGAACAACTCGACAGTAATTTTGCCGACATGGCCAATATCGGCGGCAAGGGCGCGGGAACCATCACCGCGGCCTGTTTCCTCTCGCGCTACACCAAAAAGTTCAAATGGGCACACCTCGATATCGCCGGCACCGCCTGGCGCGGCGGCGCGCAGAAAGGCGCCACCGGACGGCCGGTGGGGCTTCTCACCCAATTCCTCCTTAGGCGTTGCGGCCAATGAGATTATCGGCCTATGCAAGCAGGGGTATGAAATGACGCAGGTCGACTTTTACGTGCTCGATGAGCGTGCTGCAGGAAACCGCTTCACCCTCGCCTGTCGCCTGAGTGAAAAGATCTATCATCAGGGTCGCAGGGTTTATATCCACACCGGCTCCGAGGAGGAGTCAAGGCATATGAACAGGCTGCTGTGGACCTTTCGCCAGGGCAGCTTCGTACCCCATGGAATGGCCAGCGAATGCGATCCTTTGACCACCCCGGTGGTTATCAGCCATGATAAGGAGAGTGGAGAGGAGAAGGATGTCCTCATCAACCTGGCAGGCGATGTACCCAGTTTCTTCAGTCGATTTGAGCGGGTTGCGGAGATCATCGATCGGGAGCCAGAGGTCGTTACGGCTGGTCGGGAACGTTTCCGCTTCTATCGCGACAGGGGCTATCCCCTCAATAAACACGACATTAAATAGATGAACAGAGATGACATTTCACAGGACCAGGATTCCGCCATTCCGTTGCTGGAAGATGTGGTTTCCATGGAAGAGATCGAATCGGAATTTATCGAGTTTGCCGATGAAGAGGCGGAAATTGCGGACAGCGGTATACCGGAGTATGACGAAGAGCTTCTCGCCATGCGCGACGACATCGCCAAACAGCTCGAATCCGATCTGCGAGGCATTCTCACCGAGGTGCTGAATAAGGTGATAGACGACACCAGCTCACGCATCAAGCAGATCCTGCACGATGAACTTGATACTAACTTGGCTCACCGAATCAGCTACTTGATCGAACAACGTCTGGAAGAGGAATTCGGGCCCCGGCGACAGCATGCCCAGGATGACGAGGATCAGGATGCGATAGATCTCTATCACGACGACAACCTCTGAGCCGTAGCGGTCATGACCGGAATTGGCAGTCATTGGTTATCCAGCGGGGACTTTCGAGATCAAACAAGCCGATCTTCCTGGAATCAGACAACCATAGAATGTCCGTTATTAACCTAGACCTACCGTCTTAGCCGGAGCCGGATGAGTCGCACAATAATTGTTTATCGCACAGCTCCGCTATTCTTTCTCACCTGCCCGTGATCGATTCTTGTTACTGACATAGAGCCATGCGCCTAAATAGACACAACCCAGCGACAATAGGCTCAATATCAGGTTTTCACTCATTGAATAGTAGGATTGCCCCATGAAAAATCCGAAAACCACGACAATGAATGCCAACACCGCGACAACCCGGTATTCAGAATGATTGACTAATTTCGCGCAGAGATAACCGGCGTATGTTGTGATTAGACAACCTGAGACCACAGCGACCAAGGATACCTTCGAAGTTAACTCCATATGCGAGAGTTTCGTTGTGATGACTTCGATAGAATCGCCATTGGAAGCCAGTATCATGCCGTAAACAATTGATATCGCCACGCCGATAAACACAGTGGCCGTAATATCCACAACGGTCGCTATTAAGATAGCCCTTACCGCAGAACCCCTTGGTTTTTCTTGACTCGACAATTCCGATTTCGGTGTCCTGTAGACATCTTCTTCCATCTATGTACTTCCTGCTTCCGATGTTGGTTCATGTATCGTGTAGCTACATGAGCCCTGTATAATACTATCCAGCTTGAATTAAATCCGGAAATGCGCGTGATTGACAAGTTGTTGCCTGATACCACCCAGTCGCCGTATCAGAACGATATATGCGTCTTTGTCATTAAATCTGCAATATGTGAATTTTTGTTCACAATTTATCCATTACGGACCTGTCGAATCCTTCACCTCTTTTCAAACAAAACCCGATGCACGAAACTGTCCCGAATCAGTTCATCGAAGACAGCCAGATCACATTGTCGCCATCAGTTTCAGATATAAATTCCTTGAATGGCTTCGGATGCGCTATACCGTACCCCTGACCAAGGTCGATACCCACCCTACGCAGCTCCTCAATAATCTCGTCATTCTCCACGAACTCCGCTATGGTCGTCAACTCCATTGTATCTGCAACCGTCTTGATCGCCTCGACCATTCCTTTATCGAGTGAGTCGGTATTCATATCCTTTATAAACATGCCATCGATTTTAAGAAAATCGACGGGCAGGTTTTTCAAATAACCAAACGAAGAGAGTCCTGATCCGAAGTCGTCCAATGCAAAACGGCATCCCAGCTCACGCAGTTCACGAATCATTTTCAAAGCGCTGGATAGGTTCTGTATGGTTGTTGTCTCGGTAACCTCGAAGGTAATTTTCTCAGGCTTGATTTCATACTGCAGCAACAGTTTTTTTAGGAATTGCGCTATGTTCTGGCGACTTAGCGTTCCACCTGAAAGATTTATAAAACAATCCGGATAATCACTCCTGCATCTCGCCAACATGCGCAGAACTTCTTCAATAACCCAGTAATCGATGCGTTCAACCAGATCATACCTTTCCGCCGCCGGGAGAAAGGCGCCAGGAGGAATCAGGTCTCCATCTGCGGTGCGCATCCTCAACAATATCTCCACTGCAACAATCAGTCTGTTGTCACTGTTCAAGTCGACGATAGGTTGCGCGTAGAGGACCATCCGATCCTCCTCCAGGGCACTGTTGATGCGTGAAACCCACTGCATTTCACCGAGTCTGTTTCTGGTTGTCGTGCTGTCCTTTTCATAAACGACAATACGGTTTCGACCTGAATCCTTGGCTGAATAGCAGGCAGCATCAGCGGTACTCATCAGCTGCACCACATTTTGGCTATAGAGGTTAATGGGAGAAACCCCAACGCTGAGGCTGATTCTGAAACTTTGGTTGTCCCAGTAAAAAATATGCTCCTGTACATCCTCGCGTAGTGAATCGATGCGTTCAATGGCCTGGGGTAGAGGACAGTCTATCAATATGGCGCTGAACTCATCACCACCCACGCGAGCAAGCACATCGCTCCCTCTAAAGTGTTTGCGCATAATACGCGCCAACTGACGCAATAACTCGTCGCCTGCAACGTGGCCGCAAGTATCGTTCACTATCTTGAATTGATCCAAGTCCATAAAACAGAGGATATGCTCTCTACCTCTATTTCTTGCTGACTCCAAGGCACTCTCCAAATGGGACTCGAATGCACTGCGATTTATCAGATCGGTGAGGCTGTCGTGGCTTGCCTGGCGGTGCAGTTCCGCCTGCAACCGGTACTCTCGGGTAATGTCGCGTATCACAATGACCACCCCGTCATCGTCGGTATTTTGGCTGCCGACCTGGGTAGCTGTAACCTGAACTTGCAGCGCTTCGCCATCCGGGATGAGGAGCGATACCTGCTCTTTTACGATCCGTTTTGACATACTTTCTCGGCAGCCAGCCACCAAGCCTTTGATGGTCCACTCCTCACCGTCACTCATAAGTTTCAATAATTCGGAAAAATGCTGCCCAATCGGTCTCTCGGCATTTGTCCTGCACAGTCTCGTCGCGGCGGCGTTCAGATAGGTGATTATTCCATTCATATCCACAGTTATCACGCTGTCGCCAATCGATGCCAATGTGGTATGGGCCTGATTACGTTCGTTTCGCAATGCCTTCTCCGCTGAGCGTTGCGCTGTAATATCCTGGATATAAACGTAGGCCTCACCAGCAACGTCAATCATCTGATAATGCGCAAGCAGATTCACATCACCGATTTTGTTCTCACCAAACACTTGACGTTCACCATTGGCAAGGCGTTCAAGGAAACCGGGGTGATTTGCAGGTAATATACCGATTGGATCGACCTCATCGAACCTCCGCATCAACTTGGTAAATGCGGGATTCTTGAATGTTATCTTTCCGTTGAGGTCAAAAGCGATGATTGGATTCGGGTTTTCACGTGGAAACGCGGCCAATTGCAGATTACGTGATTCTGTATATTTCAGCTCTTCAACCATTAAGCTAAGGAGATTTGCCTCGTAACGACGGGTCAGAAACAGATAGATTAACAGCGCAAACAGACTCGTCAGCAGCAACGCGGCCAACGCTGCCTGGACACTGTGCTCCAGGGTCTGCCTGTAGATGTTTTCAAGGCTCATGGACAGGGTTAAGGAGGCAGCACCGCGATAAGAATATGAAATCTCCTTGCTGACTATATATCTCCGTGCGGAAGGTTGATAAGGACCATAACTCGCAATAATGAAACCGTTACGTGCTACCAGCTTCACCTCGTCAATATCTTTATGATTGACAGCCCATTGTTTGACCAGGGCGGAGAGTGTTTCATAATTGCCCTTCTGCAGCTCAGTCTCGGCAATCAGGGAGATGGTTTCGAGTTGGCTTTTCGCTACTTCTTCGGTGAACTTGATATGCTCGCTATGATTGCTCCAGATTGCAACTGCTATCGCCATGGCAAGCACCAATATGAACAACAAGGTTGTCAAAACGACCCAGGTCAGTGTCGGCAGATGTAATTGCTTGCTCACTCAACTACCCCTCTGGCTCTTAAAGCAGTAAAAATATCCCTTAACTTCTTATAATCGCTCGCTTCCACACTGACCAGAGCCGTGGCCCTCTTTTTTATCGGATGCAGGACCTGACCGGTTTCCGGGTTTCCTGCCTTGAGATGCAGTAGGTATCGACGCAGTAATTCTACCCTGTCGTGATCTATGCCCGTGGGAGCAATAAAAAGATGCTCGGATATATCGGGGGTTGTGGCAACTGCTACAAGTCCTCGATGCTGATATTTCTTGAACACAGCCTCCTTCACGGCACCCGCATCGGCATCTCCGGCAAGCACGGCGAGCGCAACATTGTCATGACTGTCAAAATAGCGGTGACTTGCGAAATCATCAACATCGATACCCGCTTCGAATAATAGCTGCCTGGGTACCAGATGACTCATGGTCGAGGACTTGCTGCCAAAGGCGAAGTGGGATCCTTTGAGATCCTCGAGTGTGTGAATGTTACTCCCCTCCTTGGTAAAGATTATTCCATTGAAGGTTGGAGTTCCGTCAATCTCCAGTCGGGCTAATAGATTCGGCACCCCCTGTTTATCTGACAATTGTACGAATAACGCAGGCCCGATGAATGCGACATCCACCTGACCCTTTACGATTGCGTCAAAGTGTGACTCGTATGACTCCCCTATCCTCACCTCGACCGGTTTTCCGGCGCTACGGCTCAGGTAGTCCGCCAACGGAGCGAACATGGTTCGGAGTTCCGCATGGGAACGATAAGGATGGATGCCAAGAACCAGAGACTCCGCACTGCTGGATGCGCCGGTACTACAGATGAGCGCTAGGGCGACAACCCTAACCGCTAGCCGCTTCATCCATAAACTGGTCCTTGGTGAGTTTAGCATGCACTCCCAATCCCGGGTTCGGGGTTTCTCCTAACATAAATCCATCACCCCTATTCAACCGCATTTTTTGAAGTGTTTAAGCATATCCTAGTAGCAACGCCAGAATCCACAAAAAAAGCGGTTGGGTATCAGGCGGGTCCCATGTGAAGCATTTTCTGCTCTTTCCGACTTCGATTGATTATTTTTCTGCAGATTTTCTTTTCCAGCATTGCCATGATATCGCCGTCAAGCTCATCCGCCGCCCTGTTTTCACCACCCAGCCGAAGATTTGCAGCCATAAGTTCAAGCTCTCTGATACTGCCTTTCACCCGGTTGCGCCCTTGACGCGCTCGACCCACACCCGTCTTAAACTGCCACTCCAGGTCGTCGGCTATCAGTAAATGAGGAAGTACATTCTCTTTCAGCATATCGGTCACCGCTCTTTTACTGTGACAATCTTGTTTTTATCCATGCGACTGCGTTTGTTAAAAATCAGTCTGTAAAATAAATATAACCCTATAATTTTGAACGAAAAGTGATCTTTTACGCTGGAATTGTGTGAAAAATGCACATAGTGCGGTGCTGGGGGGCGCGGGACTCCTTGGCTTGGGTGCCGGCTGAGGGGAGGGATTACTCGGCCTGCGGCCTCGCCCTACGGGCATCGTCGCCGGGCGACGATGTTCTGCGTCGCTACGCTCCTTGTGATTCGTCTGCTGCGCAGACTCGCCCCTTCGGGGCGCCTTCGCTGCGCTCGGCGTCCTGCGGCGCTGCGCGCCTGGTCGAACGAAGGGTTCGAATCAAATCCTCCCTATCCGCCAAATAAACAGGGGCGCGGGACTCCTAGGCTTGGGTGCCGGCTGAGGGGAGGGATTACTCGGCCTGCGGCCTCGCCCTACGGGCATCGTCGCCGGGCGACGATGTTCTGCGTCGCTACGCTCCTTGTGATTCATCTGCTGCGCTCGGCGTCCTGCGGCGCTGCGCGCCTGGTCGAACGAAGGGTTCGAATCAAATCCTCCCTATCCGCCAAATAAATAGGGGCGCGGGACTCCTAGGCTTGGGTGCCGGCTGAGGGGAGGGATTGATTCGCCTTCGGCTCACCCCTGCGGGGCGCCTTCGCTGCGCTCGGCGTCCTGCGGCGCTGCGCGCCTGGTCGAACGAAGGGTTCGAATCAAATCCTCCCTATCCGCCAAATAAATAGGGGCCCACAGGGCCCCTATTTATTTGGCGGAGAGAGAGGGATTCGAACCCTCGATGGAGCTATTAACCCCATACTCCCTTAGCAGGGGAGCGCCTTCAGCCGCTCGGCCATCTCTCCGAATCGATTCGATTTTTTTGGGTTCAGTCAATCCTGTGCGGTTGACTGTCGTTACCTGTTCCCAGGGTTTTGGTGATCGAAGATTTGGGATTTTACTGCCCATAACCCCCGAGGTGTCGAGATTGTACAGATTTCTTCTTCCACAAACAAAAAAACTTTGCCTTCCGTGGCAAAGTTCTTTCTTGAGGTTCAATTCGTTGCTTTATTTTGGTGATAAAGCCTCTTAGGAAGATTCTTCAGACTGCTCGCGTTTGATTCTTTCGTAGATCTCTTCCCGGTGTACGGTCACGTCGCGTGGTGCATTTACACCAATACGCACTTGATTTCCCTTAACACCCAGTACAGTAACCGTTACCTCGTCTCCAATCATCAGGGTTTCGCCAACTCGGCGAGTAAGTATTAACATGTCCAGTCTCCATGTATATCCTTTGAGTTTAGGGTGGGACTGGGTTTAGTAGCCACTAAATCCCAGTGCCACCATTGCCAACCAAGCCTCCGTCAAAACGGGACTGGTAATGTTATTCTAGCAACTGGATTGGGGGTTAAAAAGAGGGAAAAACGACTGAAAATCCCTGTTTATCGGGCAAATACACTCCGTTTAGCCGTTTTTAGGATTATACTTCTTTTTCCAGTTCGAAGGCCTCGTGTAAAGCGCGCACGCCCAGCTCCAAATACTTTTCATCGACCACCACGGAAATCTTGATTTCCGATGTGGATATCATTCGGATGTTGATGCCTTCGTTCGCGAGCGCCTCGAACATCTTGCTGGCTATCCCCGCATGGGAGCGCATACCCACACCCACCAGGGATATCTTGACAATCTTGTCATCCGCGATCACCTCGCGGGCCCCTATTTCGTCGGCAGTCTGCTGCAGGATTTCCCGGGCACGACTGAAGTCGACACGATTTACCGTAAATGTGAAATCGGTGAGTCCGGTGTCGTGGGAGATATTCTGAATGATCATATCGACTTCGATATTCCGGCCGGAGACCGGTCCGATGATCTTATGCGCAACACCCGGTTGATCCGGGACACCGAGTATGGTCAGTTTTGCCTCGTCACGGTTAAAAGCGATACCGGAAATCTTTGCCTGCTCCATGTTCTCTTCCTCAAAGGTAATCAGTGTGCCATCGCCCGCTTCGAAGCTGGACAGGACACGCAGGGGAACATTGTATTTGCCTGCGAATTCGACGGCCCGAATCTGCAGCACCTTGGAACCGAGACTGGCCATCTCCAGCATCTCCTCGAAGGTGATGCGAGCCAACCGCCTTGCCTTGGGTTCCACTCTGGGATCGGTGGTGTAGACACCATCGACGTCGGTGTAAATCTGGCACTCGTCAGCCTTGAGCGCGGCCGCCATCGCCACTGCCGTGGTATCCGATCCGCCACGGCCCAGGGTTGTGATGTGGCCCTGCTCATCCACCCCCTGAAAGCCTGCGACCACAACCACCCGGCCCGCCTCGAGGTCCGCGCGTACACGGGCGGCGTCGATATCACGGATGCGCGCCTTGCTGTAAGCGCTGTCGGTGAGAATATGGACCTGCCCCCCGGTATAGGAGCGGGCGGGACATCCACTCTTCTGCAAGGCCATGGATAGCAGGGCGATTGTGACCTGCTCTCCCGTGGAAACCAGGACATCCATCTCCCTAGGATCGGGCGCCTCATCGATCTCCCCCGCCAGCGCGATCAGGCGGTTGGTTTCACCCGACATTGCAGAGACAACCACAACCACCTGGTCGCCTCGCTCCTTGTAACCCTTTACCTTTTCCGCGACAGCCGTGATACGCTCGATCGAGCCGACAGAGGTGCCGCCGTATTTCTGCACAATCAGTGCCATCTCAATTCAAAACCCCTAATAACCGTTGAGCCCAGTAAAAGGCTGCACATTAAACACCAAAGCGGTTCGCAACGGAACCGTATTGCCCCTGTCGAGACCAAATCGCCTCGGCTCAGCCTATCCCATTCGCTCCCTGACCCAGGGCTCGACGACCGCGAGGGCCTGCGGCAGCGCATCGGGATTGCTCCCCCCCGCCTGCGCCATATCGGGCCGTCCGCCGCCCTTGCCATCGACCTTCTCCGCCGCCAGTTTCACCAGATCCCCCGCCTTCAGCCGGGCGGTAAGATCCTTGGTCACACCCGCCACCAGCGAGACCTTGCCCCCTGTCACGGCCGCCAGCAGGATAACCGCCGAGCCGAGTTTGTTCTTCAACTGATCCATGGTCTCGCGCAGCGATTTCGCATCGGCACCGTCCAATGCCGCCGCCAGTACGTTCACCTCGCCAACCTTGATCGCACCCGACGCCAGATCGCTGCCGGCGGCGCTGGCGAGCTTTCCCTTCAGCTGCTCCAACTCCTTTTCCAATCGACGGTTGCGTTCCAGCAGATGCCCAAGCTTATCCTCGATCTCGTCGCGCCCCGACTTGATCATCTCCGCAATCCGCTGCACCTGCTCTTCGTCCGCCTCCATCCACTCGATGGCGCGTTGACCGGTCACCGCCTCGATACGGCGGACACCCGCGGCAATACCGCTCTCGGAGGTGATCTTGAACAGACCGATATCACCCACCGCGTTGACATGGGTGCCACCGCACAGCTCCGTGGAAAAATCGCCCATGCTCAGGACCCGCACCTGATCCGCGTACTTCTCGCCAAACAGGGCCATGGCGCCGGAATCCTTGGCCTGATCCAGGGACATGAGCCGGGTAAGGACCTGGTGATTGTGTCGAATCTGGCGGTTGACCAGCTGTTCGATCGTCTGCAGCTGTTCCCGGGGAATGGGTTCGAAATGGGAGAAATCGAAGCGCAGCCGCTCCGCATCGACCAGCGAACCCTTCTGGGTCACATGGGTGCCCAGCTCCTGACGCAGGGCCGCGTGCAACAGATGGGTTGCCGAGTGGTTGAGCGCGGTGGCCCCACGGGTATAGGCGTTGACCTGCGCCGTCACCCTGTCGCCCACCGCGAGGGAGCCCTCCTCGAGCTTGCCGATGTGGGCGTAGAGTTCTCCAGCCTGTTTTTGGGTATCCTCCACCTCGAACAGCAGGCCCCCTCCCTCGAAGACACCCTGATCCCCCACCTGGCCGCCGGACTCGGCGTAGAAGGGGGTGTTGTCCAGAAACACCATGCCCGACTCCCCCTGCTGCAGGGTTGGCACCGACTCGCCATCCCGCAAAATGGCAACGACCCGCCCCTGGTCCTCGAGCCGGTCATATCCGGAAAACGCTGTCTCCCCATCAAGTTCCAGATCCACGCTTTGCGCCATCCCGAACTGACTCGCGGCCTGGGCGCGCTCACGCTGCGCCGCCATTGCCGCATCGAAACCTGGCTGATCGACGGTCAGCTCCCGTTCACGGGCGATATCCGCGGTGAGATCCCTGGGGAAACCGTAGGTATCGTAGAGCTTGAAGACGATTTCCCCGGGAATGGTCTTGCCATCGAGTTGCGAAATCGTCTCCTCAAGTATCTTCATGCCCTGTTCAAGGGTCTGGGCGAACCGCTCCTCCTCCAGGCGCAGCACCTTTTCAACCTGGGAACGCTGAGCCGGCAGCTCCGGATAGGCCGCCCCCATCTCATCACAAAGCGAGCCGACGAGTTTGTGGAAGAACGGCTCCTTCACCCCCAGCATATAGCCGTGGCGAATGGCGCGGCGGATGATTCGCCGCAGCACATAACCGCGACCCTCGTTGGACGGCAGGACCCCATCGACGATGAGAAAGGCGCAGGAACGAATATGGTCGGCGATGACCCGCAGGGATTTCTCCTCGAGATTGCCGCATCCGGTGAGCCTGGCCGCGGTCTCTATGAGATGGACGAAGAGATCGATCTCGTAGTTGCTGTGGACATCCTGCAGCACGGCAGCCAGGCGCTCCAGCCCCATCCCGGTATCCACGGACGGTTTTGGCAGCGGTGTCAGGACGCCATCGCTGTCCCGGTTGTATTGCATGAAGACCAGGTTCCAGATCTCGATATAGCGATCGCCATCCTCTTCCGCGGTGCCGGGGGGACCGCCCCAGATCCCCTCGCCATGGTCGTAGAAGATCTCCGAGCAGGGACCGCAGGGGCCGGTATCCCCCATCGACCAGAAGTTGTCGCTCTCATAGCGTCTAGCGCCGGGTTTGTCGCCAATCCGGGTAAAACGGTTTTTATCGATGCCGATCTCGTCGAGCCAGATCCCTGCCGCCTCGTCATCCTCCTCGTAGACGGTCACCCACAGCTTCTCAGGCGGCAGACCGATGGTTTCGGTAAGAAACTCCCAGGCGAACTTGATGGCATCGCGCTTGAAGTAGTCGCCGAAGCTGAAATTGCCCAGCATTTCGAAAAAGGTGTGATGGCGGGCGGTATAACCCACATTCTCCAGGTCGTTGTGTTTTCCACCCGCGCGTACACAGCGCTGGGAACTCGCCGCTCGCTGATAGCCGCGCTTTTCCCGACCGAGAAAAAGATCCTTGAACTGCACCATTCCGGCGTTGGTGAAGAGCAGGGTCGGGTCGTTCTGTGGCACCAAAGGACTGCTGGCAACCACTTCATGGCCATGTTCGGCGAAATAGTCCAGAAAGGCTTTACGTATATCGGCGCTGGTTTTCATATTGGAGGAAAATTAACCGCGAAAACAAACCGTAAAAGATAGCAGGATCGGAGAAAAAAAGCCCGTTTTGGTTACATCGATCGGGCCTCTTCCGGGCGTTCTCAATTCAGCATGTCCAGCCAACCCTGGTATAACCCGAAGTGGAGCTGGCAAACCGACATGCCGGACCGATATGGGGAGGCATGCCAAAGCACCCGAGCACCGGCAATTCGCGGATCAATCGAAGAGAAGGTCACGGATCAACTCACTTGGGAAACCCCGGTATTCAAGAAACCGCACCTGCCTTGCCAGTGACTTTCGGTCTGTAGCCGGTTCCGTCCCGTACTTTGCATCATGGACCTGCTGCAACAGTGAAGGCCACAAATCAGCATAGGCCTCCAGATGGCGTTCGATCACCGATTCATCGATACCGCGCTCGCGCAGCTCGGCCCTGATGCGTATGGGACCGCTGCCTCTTTCGGTCCGGCTGGCGATATAGTTATCGGTGTAGCGGTCGTCGCTCTGCAGACCGGATTGAGACAACTGGCCTATGACGCTTTCGATGCCGCTCTCAGCGAAACCGCGGGAGCGCAGCTTCAGCTGCAACTCCCGCCGTGAATGCTCCCTTTGGGTCAGCAGCCGGATCGCTGCCGCCTCGATCTCCCTGGTGTCGTCCCCGCTCAGGCTTCGGCCTCGGCGAGCGCCTCTTCACCCTCTTGCGAGGGCAGCAGCTCCTCGCGGATGCGCGACTCGATCGTCTCGGCAATATCGGGATTCTCCTTTAGAAAGTTGCGTACGTTCTCCTTGCCCTGGCCGATGCGGTCACCGTTGTAGCTGTACCAGGCACCCGACTTGTCGATGATGCCCTGCTGTACGCCCAGTTCGATGATCTCACCCTCGTGGGAGATGCCCTCGCCATAGAGGATCTCGAACTGCACCTGTTTGAAGGGAGGGGCGACCTTGTTTTTCACCACCTTGACCCGGGTGTCGTTGCCGACCACCTCTTCACCCTTCTTGATCGCGCCGATACGGCGAATATCGAGACGCACGGATGAATAGAACTTCAGCGCATTGCCGCCGGTGGTGGTTTCGGGATTGCCGAACATCACGCCGATCTTCATGCGGATCTGGTTGATGAAGATCACCAGGCAGTTGGTGCGTTTGATGTTGGCGGTCAGCTTACGCAGCGCCTGGGACATCAGTCGCGCCTGCAGGCCGACATGGGAATCCCCCATGTCGCCCTCGATCTCCGCCTTCGGGGTCAGCGCAGCCACGGAGTCGATGACCACCACGTCCACCGCGCCGGAGCGCACCAGCATGTCGGTGATCTCCAGGGCCTGCTCCCCGGTATCGGGCTGGGAGACGAGCAACTCATCCACATTGACCCCCAACTTCTCGGCATACTGCGGATCGAGCGCATGCTCCGCATCGATAAAGGCGGCGGTGCCCCCCATCTTCTGCGCCTCTGCAACGACCTGCAGGGTCAGCGTGGTCTTGCCTGAAGATTCCGGTCCATAGATCTCCACAACGCGACCTTTCGGCAGTCCGCCGATGCCCAGCGCGATGTCGAGGCTCAGGGAACCGGTAGAGATTGCGTCGAGGTTGCGCACTGCGCTGGTGTCACCCATCCGCATCACGGATCCCTTACCGAACTGTTTCTCGATCTGCCCCAGAGCGGCGCTCAGCGCTTTTGCACGGTTTTCGTCCATTCGGTCAATCCTCATCAGTTGAATTTAAGCTGGACGCCGGGCATCCCTGCCCGGCGATCGGTCATCACGGGTTGAAATTATCACATAGCCACAGGCTCACGTCATGAGCCGATGCACGGGGTTTTTTCTCTCTTGGCGCTCGAGTGGATTCTTAGGAAAAATGGATATTTTCAATGAAATCGAGTTGTTATATTCACCACTTAGAGACATATTTAAATAGCGCCGAGATCGAGAGGCGGCGTCATGGGCCCTCCGCTCTCTCCACAACAGCCACAGGGCGGTCAGGCAGCGGCCTGCGGCTCCCCAGCCAAAGGGTGATGCCAAAGGTGATACAGAGCACGATCAAAGAGCCGACGATCACACCCTCCCACCGGGCCCAGCGCCAGAAGGGCTCCAGATAGAGCCCCCCCAGGGTCGCCCCTGCATAGTAGAACATGAGATAGAGCGATGTGGCGCTGGCGCGGGCGGATTGGGCATGGCCCGTGACCCAACCCGCGGCCAGCGAGTGGGTGAAGAAAAAGCCGCAGGCATTGATGAAAAAACCGGCGACGATCAGAACCAGACCGGGCGCCAGGGTCAACAGGGTGCCGCCCATGAAGATCAGGATCCCCACTCCCATCGCCCCTGTTTGCGAACGGTTCCGCACCAGTCGTCCGGAAACGGAGGCGGCCAGGGTGCCGGTCAGGTAGGTGAGAAAGAAGAGTCCCAGCCAGTCGGAAGAGAGGCGGTAGGGCTCATCCGCCAGGACATAGGTGATATAGCTGTACTGATTGACGAAGATAAAGAAGTTGAGCCCGCCGATGAAACAGGCGGCGAGGATCATCGGATTGCGCAGGTGAAGAACGAGATCGGCTCCCATCTGGCGAAATCGAAACGGCCTGGGCTGAAAACGCCTTGACGCCGGCAACAGCCAATAGACCAGCAACAGACAGACCAGGTCAAACGCACCGAGGAAGAGGAAGCTGCTGCGCCATCCCCACTCGGCGGCAACCACGCCGCTGACCAATCGACCGCTGACACCCCCCAGCGAGTTGGCGCCGATATAGAGCCCGACCGCCACCAACATAGCCTTGGATTCGAACTCCTCACCCATATAGGCCAGGGCCGCCGCGGGCAGCCCGGCGATCAGGATCCCCTGGAGGGATCGCAGAATCAACAGATCTGTGTAGTCCACGGCAAACGCGGTGGCGGTGGTGACCAGACAGAGCAACAGCAGGGTGGTGAGGATAACCACCCGGCGACCGATGGCATCGGAGAGCGGCCCGAAGAAGAGCAGGCATATCCCCAGGGAGAGGGTGGCGACGGAGAGACTCAGGGTCGCCTCCAGGGAGTCGATCTCGAACGCCTCGCGCAGCACGGGCAGCAGGGGCTGGGTGATATAGAGGTTGCTGAAGACCATCACCGAACCGATGCAGAGTGCCAGGGTGGCGTACCAGAATGGCCTTGTGTTTGACGCTATCATCGTTGGTTGAACTCGCATCGACCGGAATCTGTTGAGCCTAACCCGATTCAAACTATAATGAAAATATATTAAATATATCGATATCATTCTGATTCAATATGGATATACGACATCTGAGATACTTCAGGGCCATATGCCAATATGGCGGCTTCACCGCAGCGGCCCGTCAACTCCATATCGCCCAACCGGCGATCAGCATCGCCATGCGCAAGCTCGAGGCCGAACTGAACCTCACCCTGCTCCACCGCAGCGAGCGCCGGATCACACCAACCATCGAGGGCGAGGTGCTGCTGGCGCACGCCAAGCGCATCATCGAAATGACCGAGGCCGCCGAGCTGGAGATGGAGGAGCTTCGCGGACTCACCAGGGGAGAGGTGCGCATCGGCATCCCAAGCATGCTGGGCTCTTACTACTTCCCGCCGATTCTCATGGGTTTCAAGCATCGCTATCCGGAGCTGAGCCTGTCGGTCTACGAAGAGGGCACCCGCCGCCTGCAGGAGATGATACGGATCGGCGAACTCGACCTCGGGGTGGTGGTGGCGGATGGCCCCCCGGAGGATCTTGAGACCCGCCTGCTGACCCGTGAAGAGATGGTGGCCTGCGTACCCAAGGCGCATCCCCTCGCGGCAAGGGAGAGGCTGTCCATGGAGGAGTTCTTCAGCCACGAACTGGTTGTCTTCAAAACCGGCTACTTCCTGCGCGAGTTTATCGATCGCTACAGTCTGAGCCATGAACTGTCGCCGAAGATCGCCTTTGAAACCAACCTGATCCCCCTCACCAAGGCGATCGTGCGCCAGGGTTTCGGGATCACCACCTTTCTGCGCATGGTGATAGATCAGGATGGGCAGGAGGACCTGGTGGCCATTCCCTTCGACGAGCCGGTATTCCTCGATCTCTCCCTGGCCTGGAAAAAAGGAGGCTATCTGCCACGGGCGAACCGGGCATTTGTCGAGTATGTTCTGAGCGAGACCAAAGGCCATGGTGGGGCAGGGCCCCACCCTACCCAGAAAGAAAAGCCGTAGGGTGGGGCCCTGCCCCACCTAACACGGTTGCAGAAGCGAGTAACTTTTCAAGTTGTTTGCTGACGTGTGCCATCTCCACACTCAGTCCAAATTACCCAAGTCATAGGTATGATTGCCGAGTATAATGGCCATCGAGACATAGGCCAATCGATTCACCAGATATATGTTTACAGGTATTGTTCAAGGAACGGCAGAGGTCGTCCAGATCCAACAGAAGGAGGCATTCCGCACCCATCGGATACGCCTGCCGGAGAGCGCATTGGCGGGCCTGGCGCCCGGTGCATCCGTGGCGCACAACGGCTGCTGCCTGACCGTGACCCGCATCGCGGGCGACCTTGTCGACTTCGATCTGATGCAGGAGACCCTGAGCGTAACCAATCTGGGGGAGCTCGAGACCGGCGACCGCGTCAACTTCGAACGCGCCGCCCGTTTCGGTGACGAAATCGGCGGCCACGCCATGTCCGGTCACATCCTCTGCACCGCCGAGGTGGTGGATATCGTCAGCAGCGAGAATAACTACCAGGTCCGATTTCAACTGCCAACCCAGTGGCGTCGCTATATCTTCACCAAGGGCTATATCGGTATCGACGGCATCAGTCTCACCATCGGCCGGGTGGAGGATGATGAGTTCGACGTCAACCTGATTCCGGAAACCCTGCAGCGCACCAACATCGGCAGCCGCAGGATCGGCGACCGGGTAAATATCGAAATCGACCCGCAGACCCAGGCGATCGTCGACACCGTGACCAACCTGCTGCCGGATCTGCTACCGCGGCTGGATCTGGGCAATCAATGAAATAAGCTCTGCTGACACTACCTCAGCAGCGTCGAGAAAATCGTGATAAGTCCACAAATGAACGCAAATACAGATAAAATAATGCTTCACATTTGCAATTGCCGTTCAAATACTTAAGGAACCTCTGATTAACTCTCTTTTCGTCATCCCGGCACATGCCGGGATCCGGAAAAATCAAGCACATGGATTCCGGCATGCGCCGGAATGACGGATTACTCAGACCTTCCTTATATAGAATATTTACGTTCATTTGCGGACTTTTTATAAATCATTTACTCAGCTTTGAGGTGCCCCATGCAGATCGAACATTGGGATAAAAAAACCGATGGCGAGATGAGCGAAACAGCCATGCGCGCCAAGCTCGAGGCTCTTGGCTATCGCGTCACCCGCTATGTCTATCCACCGGGTACCTATTTCCCTCCCCACGAGCATGCTGTCGACAAGATAGACGGGGTCCTGTCGGGTCGCTTCAGAATGAGCATGGGCAGCCGCTCCGTGATTCTCGAAGCCGGTGACACCCTCCATCTCCCCAGGGGTGCCGTCCACTCCGCCGAGGTCGTCGGTGACCAACCGGTAATCAGCCTGGATGCAATCAAAGAGGCGTTCGGCGGATCCTAGTCAGCGCCCATGACAACACGACTTGAAACGGGAATGCTGTGGCGACAACTGTGTTCACGCACCGAGTCGGCCATCGCCAGTGGCGCGCTTCACTCCATTGCAACCGATTACCACCGCTTGCGGCAGGATGGGATGGAGTTCGTGGTCCGTGTCGCCCTCAACCTTGAGCGCAAGGCCCGGGAGAAGCGGAGGCAAACCGCAGCATCATCGGATCTGCCCTTCAACCCTTTCCTGCCGCCGGAGCCCGATCTGACGGTTGCCGATATCTCTCCGACCCATCTATCGGTACTGAACAAATTCAATGTGGTCGAGCATCACCTGCTGATCGTGACCCGGGATTATCAAGACCAGGAGCGACTGCTGACCCTCGAGGACTTCGAAGCACTCTGGCTCTGCATGGCGGAATATCCTTCTCTGGGATTCTATAACGGCGGTGAAACCGCCGGCGCCAGTCAACGCCACAAACACCTGCAGCTGGTACCCCTGCCCCTCTATCAGGGGCAATCCTCAATCCCGTTTCAACCCCTCTTCGCCTCGGCACCCGGGACCAAGGGGATGCAAAGCCTGAAGCAGCTCCCGTTCCTCCACTGCTGGGCTCCATTGCCGGATAGCATAACCGACGATCTGTCGAGTGCAGCGAAACGGATCCTATCCCTCTATCTGCAGATGCTGGGCGCGGTGGGCATCGAAACAGTGAAACGGCCGCTTGGAGACTACCAGGCGGCCCCCTATAACCTGTTGCTGACAAGGGAGTGGATGCTGCTGGTACCCCGCTCGCAGGAGTATTGTGAAACCATCTCAGTCAATGCCCTTGGCTATGTGGGATCACTATTCGTCAGGCAGCGCTCCGAGCTGGAGACCCTGACCAGGATCGGGCCGATGAACCTGCTGAGGGCTGTGTCGCTGCCCAATAGCTAATTTTGTGCGCACTAAACGGCAGCAGGATACAAGCTATCCCTTGGCAATGAATCCTTCGATGAGCCTTAGCTTTCGCGCCCGACTCATCTGCTTAATCTCATATTCGCGGCGTAGCGCCTCTCCGTGAGAGTTCAGGTCTTCGGCGAAGACCAGTTCAACGGGCGCGCGCCCCCGGGTATATTTTGCGCCGCTGCCGCTGTTGTGCTCGGCGACTCGCCTGCCAAGGTCCTTCGCAATACCCGTATAGATCGTCCGGTCGGCACAGCGAACCATGTAGACAGTCCAGAATCGGGAGGGATTGCTCGGTTTCATTGCGTAGGTTTTAGCCAGATAAGGCCGGTAAATGCACAACTTGTCTAAAAAAGACTACTTTTCCACAGTGGATACCGGGGTAAACCACTATCTTTTTCACCATTTTCTGGACTTTACACAGCATTGTTATAAGAATAACAATGCTCCAAGCCAATAATACGTCCTTAAGAGACACTGGCACTTTAGCGACTTGTTGTACCATCCTAACATGAGAAACCAGGCTTTACCGCCCAAACAACAACAGGTTAGAACCACATTCACCCCCATCTGGAGGATATAATGATTGGTAACACCAAAAAGTGGATAGGAGTGGCCGGCACAATCACTGTCCTAGCCGGTCAGTTTCTGATCTCCCCCGCAATCTTCGCCGCCGGAGGCAATGCCGTAGAAGAGGGAAAGAAGATTGCCTTTGACCGAAAAAAAGGGAATTGCCTTGCCTGTCACAATATTGTCAACGCCCCGTCGCCGGGCAATATCGCACCCGCATTGGTGGCGATGAAAGCCCGCTACGCATCAAAGGAAGAACTGCGCATGCAGATTTGGGATGCCACCATCAAGAATCCTGAATCGGCCATGCCGCCATTCGGCAAACACGGCATCCTCTCCGAAGCTGATTTGGAAAAAGTCGTCGAATATGTCTGGACGCTCTGAGCATAAGCCGACACCCGTGTCTGACAGCAACTCCTTTGAGGATAGAAAGATCATGAAACAACTATTTCGTCAGTTAACCTTGATGGTTTTAACCTGCGGCATTATCACCGCAGCGCAGGCAACGACCCCTGAAGAGGATCTAAAGGCCTTCCAGAACTTCTATAAAAAGCGTTTTCCCAATGTAGAGTATACCGATTACGTCAATGGCGCCTATGCCATCGATCCGGTAGGCCGGGAAAACTGGGAGGCCATCGAAGAGTTTCCACCCTATGAACCCTTCATCGACGAAGGACAGGCGATGTGGGAAAAGCCTTTTGCCAACGGCAAAGGCTTCAAGGACTGTTTTCCGGACGGTCCCGCCCTTGGCTCCAAGTATCCGAGCTGGGACAAGGAGAAAGGCATGGTCATGACCCTGCCCCTGGCGCTCAACAACTGCCTCGAGGCAAACGGGGAAAAGCCCTTGAAATATAAGAAAGGGCCGATCAACGACATCCTCTCCTATATCGCCTTCGAATCGCGGGGTCAGATCACCAATGTGGAGATTCCCAGTGATGATCCGCGGGCGCTCGAAGCCTACGAGGCCGGCAAGAAGTTCTACTATACCCGTCGCGGACAGCTCAATTTTGCCTGCGCTCATTGCCATCTGCAAAATGCCGGTATGATTCTGCGCACCGAGATTCTCAGCCCCGCGCTTGGACATACCACCCACTTCCCCGTCTATCGTTCCAAATGGGGTACCGTGGGCACACTGCATCGCCGCTTCACCGGCTGCAACAAGCAGGTTCGCGCCAAGCCCTTCAAGGCGCATGGTGAAGAGTATCGCAATCTCGAATACTTCCTCACCTACATGAGCAACGGCCTGCCAATGAATGGTCCTGGTGCCAGAAAGTAGAAACTTCAACCAGCCAACGATATAAAGATTCATGCAATCGGAGTGAAAGCGATGCAAAAGAAATCAGTACTCATTTCAAGCTTGCTGGCCTGGATGATAAGTTCCAGCCTGGCAACCATGGCCGTGGCGGATGAAGTCTCCGCCGAAAAGGTAAAAAAATTGATTGACGCAGCGGATGATGCCAGAAAACAGGCGGCCAGTGTTGGCGGCGAATGGCGTGATACCAGTAAAATGATTAAGAAGGCGAAAGGACTACTGGAGAAAGGCGACTTCGTGGCGGCCGCCAAGCTTGCCAACAAGGCAGCCAAACAGGGACATTTGGGGTATGAACAGGCAATGTCCCAGAAAGAGCTGAAAATGCCTTCTTACATACACTACGAATAATGGCTAACGCCTGGAGGAAGACATAATGAAGTTTGTAAAAGCACTCATGCTTAGCGCGCTTGTCAGTGGCGTAGCGGTTGCACCCCAGCTCCATGCAATGGAAGGCAATCAGATCACGCCCGGACTGCAGTCCGTCGAGGTGACTCACAGTGGAGAGAAGGTGATTATCAGCCGCGCAGCCGACAAAACCGCGAAAATTCCGGGTACCTTCGCCAAGGTCGCACGCCATTGTCCCCCATTCTGCATCCAGCCCGCGACTGTCGCCGCCGGTGTCGAGACCGTGGGTGAGCTGGAGGTTCTCGGTTATCTGAAGAGAATCGGCGACGGCGACCGCAAGGTCATGGTCATCGATTCCCGTACCCCGGATTGGATCATCCGCGGCACCATTCCCGGCTCGGTGAATATCCCATGGAACAAGATCAACGTGGACCTTGAGGGCACCTTCGAGGTCGCCGCGGAAGCGGATGGCGTACATGACATACTGGTCAACCAGCTCGGGGTTCAGGAGGTCGACGGCAATCTTGATTTCCGCAACGCCAAGACCCTGGTTCTCTTCTGCAACGGTATCTGGTGTCCACAGTCATCATCCAATATCAAGACCCTGATCAAGCTGGGATATCCCGCCTACAAGCTGAAATGGTATCGCGGCGGCATGCAGGACTGGGTCAGCCTGGGGCTTACCACGGTCAATCACTGAGGCGGACCGACATCGGCTGAGAATAAAAGGCTGCCGCATGGCGGCCTTTTTTATTCAAGCCGCGAATGAATGCGAATCACCGCCAATTTTCGCCAATGGTGTGAGAATGCGGATGCTTCCGCTTAAACTCTGCGATAGATGTGAGTAAAGAGAGTTTGCCTACATTCGCGGTGCTAAATGGTGGCGATCAGATCCTGACAGGGAGTTGATCGATCACCCGACAGACAATCCGAAGGGCAGAAAAAAGGGTTGCCTGAGACAGGCAACCCTGTTTTTTGGTCCGGGCGGGGTGATTCGAACACCCGACCCCTACAACCCCATTGTAGTGCGCTACCAGACTGCGCTACGCCCGGAAAGAGCGGCAATACTAGGCACTTAAGCGGCTTATGTCAATGTGGAAAGGCGCTTTTCACCGAATGCCGCCAGTGAGTGAATCTGTGTTATGAAGTCCGCAAATGAAGGCGAATGAACGCTAATATTTGGGAACTGAAAAAACCGGCGGTTGTGTGGGTTATCAACTGATCCGCAATTTGCGTTCATTTGCGTTTATTTGCGGACTGACAGGCCTATCTTTTCAGGATCTGCAGCACCTCTTCCAACTCACTGCGGATCTGCTTGATGATCTGCTGGCTCTGTTGCTGATCTTCCTTGGCGGTATCGCCGGAGAGTTGTTGGCGGGCGCCACCGATGGTAAATCCCTGTTCATAGAGGAGACTGCGTATCTGCCTGATCATGAGCACATCGTGGCGCTGATAGTAGCGTCTGTTGCCACGCCGCTTGACGGGTTTGAGCTGTGGAAACTCCTGCTCCCAGTAGCGCAAGACATGGGGTTTGACCTGGCAGAGGTCACTCACCTCGCCGATCGTAAAGTAGCGTTTCCCCGGTATTGCGGGCAGATCTAGATTACTGCTGCTCGGATCCAGCATAGGCTTCCACTCGTGCCTTCAATTTTTGACCGGGTCTGAAAGTAACCACGCGGCGCGCGGAGATGGGTATCTCCATCCCTGTCTTGGGATTTCGTCCGGGTCTCTGTTTTTTCTCGCGCAGATCAAAATTTCCAAAACCGGAAAGTTTCACCTGTCCCCCTCTTTCAAGAGACTGGCGGATCTCCTCGAAGAACATCTCGACCATCTCTTTGGCCTCACGTTTGTTCAAACCAAGCTCATCGAAAAGCCTGGCGGCCATGTCTGCTTTTGTTAGTGCCATCTCCGTCTACCCTAGTCTCTGAGTTTTGCGCCTAAATCTTCGGCCAAACGGTTTAAAACCTTAGCGACCACATCCTCCACTTCTTTATCTGTAAGAGTGTGTGATTTTTCCTGTAAAATCAATCCCAATGCGAGACTTTTTCGTCCCGAATCTATGTTTTCCCCAGTATAGACATCAAATAAGATAATGTCTGTAACTATTTTGCCGGATTGGTCACGAATAAGATTCCTAATTGACTCAAAAGTGACCGATTGGTCGACAACAATGGCGATATCCCGGCGGATAGAGGGAAATTTCGACAGGGTTTCAAAGCTGGGAAGCCTGCCCTGGGCCAGCTTTTCCAGCTTGATCTCGAAAACAAAGGCGGGACCGGTGAGATCGAGGGTTTTTTCGATTTGCGGATGCAGCATCCCGATCAGCCCGATATTTTCACCGGCCAGGCTGATCGCAGCAGACTGACCGGGATGAAGCGCGGCGTGTTCGGCAGGGGCGAAAGCGAACCCTCGCCGCCGGCCATTGAGTGACAACAGGGCCTCCACATCGGCCTTCAGGTCGTAGAAATCGGCGGCTCGACTCGCGCCACCCCACTGCTCGGGGTAGCGATCCCCGCTGACCAGGCCCGCCAGAACCGGCTCCTGGGTGATCTTGCCATCCTCCCTGAAGAAACAGAGGCCGGTCTCGAAGATACGCACCCTCGGCTGCTGCCTCGACTGATTGTAGCGCGCGGTCTGCAGCAGGCCGGGCCAGATCGAGGTCCGCATCACCGACATGTCGGCCGAGATCGGGTTGGCGAGCCGGATGCCGCTCTTTCCGGGATCGATCAGGGCCTCTATCTCGGGACTGACGAAACTGTAGGTGATGACCTCCTGGTAGTCGCGGCCGACCAGCAGCATCCTGGCCCGGTTCAGATCGAAATCGACTTCGGGCCGTTCACGCATCTCCATGGCCGAGTGTCCGCGATGGGCGGGTATCCGCGTATAGCCGTAGATGCGTCCGATCTCTTCGATCAGGTCCTCTTCGATGGCGATATCGAATCGGCTGCTTGGGGCCCTTACCCGCCAACCCCGCTCCGTCCTGTTCACCGCCATCTCGAGCCGGTCGAGGATGTCGCTCACCTCGTCGTCATCGATCTCGACACCCAGTACCTTGTTGATCCGCTCTGCCCGCAACCCGATCAGCGGCCGCGGCTCGATCCGCTGCTCGTTGCAGGCCTCCACGATGGGACCCGGGCGGCCACCGGTTATCTCCACCAGCAGGGCGGTGGCGCGCTCCATCGCCTTGGTCTGTAGCTGCGGATCGACGCCACGCTCAAAGCGGTGGGATGAATCCGTATGCAGACCATAGCTTCTGGCCTTGCCGCTGATCGCGGTGGGTGCGAAAAAAGCGCTCTCCAGGAGAATGTGCCGGGTGGTCTCGTTCACCGCCGAGTCATCACCCCCCATGATGCCCGCCAATGCCAGGGGTCGATCGGCGTCCGCGATGACCAGGGTCTCCGCATCCAGGTCGACCTCCTGGCCGCCGATCAGGATCAGCTTTTCACCCGCCATTGCCATGCGCACCCGAATCCGCTCGCTGATCCGCGCCAGGTCGAAGCCATGCATCGGCTGACCCAGTTCCAGCAGCACGTAGTTGGTGACATCCACCACCGGACCCAGGCTGCGGATATCGCTGCGGCGCAGCCGCTCCTGCATCCATAGCGGGGTCTGGGCATTGACATCCACATCGCGCACCACCCGGCAGAGATAGCGTGGACAGGCCTCGTCGGCCTCCAGATCGACCTCGACCCGGTCATCGATGGCCGCCTCAACCGCATCGATCGCCGGTGGCGTCACCTGACAGCGGTTGATCACACCCACTTCCCTGGCGATGCCCGCAATACCGAGGCAGTCGCCCCGGTCGGGGGTCAGGTCGACATCGATGGCGCTATCCTCGAGCCTCAGAAAGTGGCGAAAATCCTCGCCGACGGGGGCATCTTCCGGCAGCGGCATGATGCCGTCCGAACTCTCGGCCAGGCCCAGCTCACTGGCGGAACAGATCATGCCGGAGGACTCCACGCCGCGTAACTTCGCCTTCCTGATCTTGAAATCTCCGGGCAGCAGGGCCCCGACAGTGGCTACCGGCACGCGCATGCCTGCGGCTACATTCTTCGCGCCACAGACGATCTGCAGCGGTTCGCCGCCGCCCACATTCACCCTGCAGACACTGAGCTTGTCGGCGTCGGGATGCTGTTCGCGGCTCAGCACCTCGCCGACGACAACGCCATCGAAGACGGCGGCTACCGATTCCACCGAGTCGACCTCGAGGCCGGCCATGCTCAGCTGATCGGCCAACTCCCGAGTGGTCACCGCCGGATCCACCCATTCACGCAACCAGGCTTCACTGAATTTCATGACGCTCTACCCTCCCTATGCAAACTGTTTCAGAAAGCGCAGATCGTTTTCAAAGAACAAGCGCAGATCATTGACCCCGTAGCGCAGCATGGTCAGCCGCTCGACCCCCATGCCGAAGGCGTAGCCGGTATAGGCTTCGCTGTCGATGCCGACGTGCCTGAACACCTCCGGGTGGATCATGCCGCAGCCCAGCACCTCCAGCCACCCGGTGTGACTGCATACCCGGCAACCATCGCCGTTGCACATCACACACTCGATATCGACCTCGGCGGAGGGTTCGGTGAAGGGAAAGTAAGAGGGACGAAAACGCAGCTTCAGCTCGCGCTCGAAAAAGCTTGAGAGAAAGTCATAGAGCACGCCTTTGAGATCGGCGAAGGAGACATCGCGGTCGACCATAAAGCCCTCTACCTGGTGAAACATCGGGGTATGGGTAAGATCCGAATCGCAGCGGTAGACCCGGCCGGGGGCGATGATCTTCAGCGGCGGCTCCCCCCGCTCCATGGTGCGGATCTGCACCGGCGAGGTATGGGTGCGCAGCAGCAGATGGGCGTCGAAATAGAAGGTGTCGTGCATCGCCCGGGCGGGATGGTGCTCGGGAATGTTGAGGGCCTCGAAGTTGTGGTAGTCATCCTCGATCTCGGGCCCCTCGACCGTTTCGAAGCCGACATGCTCGAACAGTCCCTCGATGCGCTCCAGGGTGCGTGTCACCGGATGCAGTCCACCCCTTTGCAATCCCCTGCCCGGTAATGTGACATCGATCTTTTCGGCGGCAAGCCTTTGGCTCAGTGCATCCCTTTCCAAATCGCCCTTACGTGCCTCGATAGCCTGCTGCAGCGCCTGCTTGGCCTTGTTGATCGCCTGCCCCGCCTGAGGCCGCTGTTCCGGTGGGAGCGTACCCAGTTGTTTCAACTGCGCGGTCAACTTGCCGTTCTTGCCCAGGTAATCAACACGCACCTCATCGAGCAAGGTAAGGCTATCCGCAGCGGCGATTGCGCATTCTGCAGCTTCGATCAGGCCATCTATGTTCAAGCTGGAATCATCCATCAACTAACCCCAAAAAAAATAATTTTGAATTTTGAATTGTGAATTATGAATTTCGGTGCTCGCTTCACTCGCGCTTATTTGGATCTGTCTTTCCATAAAATACAGCCTGCGCGGAGCGCAAACATCAATTCAAAATTCACAATTCAAAATTCATAATTCCTTTTGCAAAGCAAAAAAGGGAAAAGCCCCAAGGCCTTTCCCTTTTCTGTGGTCACTGTTCGGTCGGGTCCAACCCGGCCTCACGACATGCACTTAGCTGGAAAGAGCGGCCTTGGCCTGTTCCGCCAGCACGCTAAATGCGGTTTTGTCGTTGACAGCCAGATCGGCCAGCATCTTGCGGTCGACCTCGATATTGGCCATGTGCAGGCCGTTTATCATGCGGCTGTAGGAGAGACCGTTTTCCCGCGCACCCGCATTGATACGGGCAATCCAGAGGGCGCGAAACTGGCGCTTTTTCTGGCGCCGGTCACGGTAGGCGTATTGCCCCGCCTTGATGACCGCCTGCTTGGCGACACGGTAGACCTTGCTGCGGGCACCATAATAGCCCTTGGCTTCTTCAAGCACCTTTTTGTGACGGGCGCGTGCTTGTACACCACGTTTTACTCTTGGCATTTTTCAGATCCGATTCTTAAAGTCAGGCGTAAGGCAGCATGCGACGTGCAATGGCCGCATCCGCTTTTGCGATGGTATTGGGGGCGCGCAACTGGCGTTTCCGCTTGGTGCTCTTCTTCGTCAGGATATGCCGACGATGGGAGCAGTTGCGTTTGAATGAACCGGATGAGGTGCGCTTAAAGCGTTTCGCCGCACCCCGATTTGTCTTTATCTTGGGCATTGTATCTAAACTCCGCTATTTGGGCGTTCAAGACGCCGTTAAAGTTACTTTTTCTTGGGACTCAGCACCATCACCATCTGGCGTCCCTCCATGATCGGTTTCTGCTCGATCTGGCCGTAGTCGGCAAGATCCCGCTCAACCCGTTCAAGGAGTTCCAGGCCCAGCTCGCGATGGGCGTGCTCGCGACCGCGGAAACGCATGGTCACCTTGGTCTTGTCCCCGTCTTCAAGGAAACGTATCAGGTTGCGCAGTTTTACCTGATAATCCCCTTCCCCCGTCCCTGGCCTGAATTTGATCTCTTTGATGTGTACCTGCTTCTGCTTCTTTTTCGCGGCCTGTTTCTGCTTTTTCAGTTCGAAAAGAAACTTGCCGTAATCCATGACGCGACAAACAGGGGGTTCCCCATTCGGTACGATCTCTACCAAATCGAGTGCCGCCTCCTGGGCCGCTTCCTGGGCCTTTTCGATCGAGACAACACCCACCTGTTCACCATCAGCCCCTATGAGTCTTACCTCAACGGCTGTTATGTCATCATTAAGACGGTGCTTTTTTACAGCAGCGATAACCGGTTCCTCCAAAAAGTCCAAACCCGAAAAGTAGAAAAGCACCGGATCGACCGATGCTTAACACTCAGCTCACACGTTGCATGACTTCAGATTTCATACGTTCGACAAAAGCATTGACAGGCATGGCGCCCAGATCTTCACCTCCTCGCGTACGAACAGCCACCGTGCCCTCTTCCATCTCCCGATCACCAATGACCAGCAGATAGGGCACCCTCATCAACGTGTGTTCGCGGATTTTAAAGCCAATCTTCTCATTTCTCAAGTCTGATTCGACTCGAAAACCGTTATCTTGCAAGGATTTGAGACATTTTGTCAGATATTCGCTCTGGCGATCGGTGATATTCATCAAAACCGCCTGAACCGGGGCGAGCCAGAGGGGCAGCGCGCCGGCGTAGTGTTCGATCAGAATTCCGATGAAGCGCTCCAGGGAACCGAGGATCGCCCGATGCAGCATCACCGGCACCTGCTTGCTGTTGTCCTCGGCGATATAGCTGGCGCCAAGGCGCTCGGGCATGGAGAAATCGAGCTGGATGGTGCCCAGCTGCCAGATCCTGCCGAGGCAGTCACGCAGGGAGAATTCGATCTTCGGACCGTAGAAGGCCCCCTCTCCCGGCTGCAGCTCCCAATCCAGTCCCTGCTGGTTGAGCGCATCTTCAAGTGCTTTCTCAGCTTTATCCCATACCTCATCTGATCCGACACGCTTTTCAGGTCTTGTGGAAAGCTTGACCAGGACCTCGTCGAAACCGAAATCCCTATACACCTCCAGCAGCAGGTTATTGAAGGCCTCCACTTCACCGAGGATCTGCTCCTCGCTGCAGAAGATATGGGCATCGTCCTGGACGAAGTTGCGCACCCGCATCAACCCATGCAGGGTGCCCGAGGGCTCGTTGCGGTGGCAGGAGCCGAACTCAGCCAGGCGCAGGGGCAGGTCCCGGTAGCTCTTCAGGCCGTGGTTGTAGATCTGGATATGGGCCGGGCAGTTCATCGGCTTGATGGCATAGACCCGGTCGTCGGTCTCGGTGATGAAGATATCGTCGCGGAACTTCTCCCAGTGGCCCGACTTCTCCCACAGGGTGCGATCGATCACCTGGGGCGTGTGCACCTCCTGGTAGCCGTGGGCCTTCAGCTTGTCGCGGATATAGTCCTGGATCGTGAGATAGATGCGCCAACCCTTGTCGTGCCAGAAGGCCATGCCGGGGGCCTCCTCCTGGGTATGGAACAGGTCCTGGGCCTTGCCGATCTTGCGATGGTCCCGCTTTTCCGCCTCTTCCAGGCGATGCAGATAGGCGTTGAGCTCCTTCTTGTCGCGCCAGGCCGTGCCGTAGATACGCTGCAGCATCTCGTTGTCGGAGTCGCCCCGCCAGTAGGCACCCGCCACCTTCATCAGCTTGAATCCCTTGCCCAGCATCCCGGTGCTGGGCAGGTGGGGTCCGCGGCAGACATCGAACCAGTCGCCCTGACGGTAGACGGAGACCTCCTCCCCATCGGATATGAACTCCCTGATGATCTCGACCTTGTACTTCTCACCGATCTTATCGAAGGTCGCTATCGCCTCCTCCCTGTCCCACACCTCCCGCTGCAACGGCAGGTTGCGCTTGACGATCTCGTGCATGCGCTGTTCGATCTTCTTCAGGTCATCCGGAGTGAAGGCCTCGTCACGGGCAAAGTCGTAGTAGAAGCCATCCTCGATGGCGGGACCGATGGTGACCTGGGTGCCTGGATAGAGCTCCTGCACCGCCTGCGCCATGACATGGGCGGCGTCGTGGCGGATCAGTTCCAACGCCTCTTCGTCCCGGCTGGTGACGATGGCGACCTCGCAATCCTGCTCCACAAGATAGGAGGTATCGACCAGACGGCCGTCGACCCGGCCGGCCAGGGCGGCCTTGGCGAGACCGGGACCGATATCGGCGGCAATCTCATGCACCGTCACTGCTTTATCGAATTCACGCTGGGAACCGTCGGGGAGAGAGATAACTGGCATAGTCTGCTTCCTCATCAGTGGTGGCCCATACGAGAGGCCACATGAAAGTAAAAAAGCCGCGCCATGAGGCCGGCCCTGTGTATTTGATGGCTTAATCGGCAACTTGTGCCGCACGACACCCCCCTTCAACCGCCGCTCGATCACATGCCTGGTTTGTTGTCATGAAATCAAGGGCTTATCGGGCGATGTCCGATCCAGGCGAAGTCTATACACAGCCGCTCGACAAGTCAAAGCCGGGATGCGAAACAGACCAGGCAGATCAATATTTCAACTCAGCTACTGGCGGTGCGGCGAACCGCACCATTTTTCTCTGCATAGTGGAAATTTACGATACTCCGGCCTCTGCAGTCGCGGGTTTCCCCCGTTGCCACCAACCACCCAGGAGCGATGCTATCGCCAGGGTGTAGACGATCATTGCCCCTGCCGGCAGATCGAATAGCGCGGCCAGCACCAATCCCAACCCATATCCCGTTGCCGCTATCAGATAGCCGAGGAAATCGGCTCCACTATCCTTCTGCCGGACAGCCAATGCGGGAAGAATGAGGGTGGCGAAGACCAGAAAGATCCCAACCAGTTGTACGGAGGCGGTGATAGCGACGGCAAACAGCAGATAAAAAAGTAGTTGCGAGCGTTTGCGCAAAGGCGAGAACCACAGTGCAAGCACGGCTACATAGAGGAGCGCTACTGGAATAATCTGCTGATAGCCGACCCAGAGTATCTGACCCACCAGCAGTTCCCTCAGCCGCTCCCCGCCATGGGGATTGGCCGCCAGCAGCAGCACGCTGCCGCTGGACGCGAGGATGAAGAGGCAACCGATCAGGGCCTCCTGGATCTCCGGCCAGCGGCTCTCGGTGAGGTGGAGCAGATAGGCCGCGAATACTGCAGCGCTGACCGCGATCAACTGAACCTGCCAGCCTCCGGGTTCCCAATCCAGGGTATGGGCCGCCACCAGACCCATACCCGCAGTCTGTGCCACCGCCAGATCGAGAAAAATGATTCCCCGTTTCAGCACCTGCCGTCCCAGGGGAACATGGGTGGATGCCACCACCAGTCCGGCCAGAAAGGCAGGACCCAGGATTGTGACATCAAGACCCTCCCAACTCACGGTATCACCTCGAGCAGGCGTTTCAGGGTTTCATCGAACAGGGTAAAAAGATCGACGACACCCTCGGCGCCACCTACCGTATAGGGGAGTTCAACGGCGGGTATGCCGGTAATCTGCGACAGGCGCTTGGCTGCCCTTGGACTCTGGTAAGCGGTATAGATGATGGCGAGAGGCGGCTCCTGCTGCAGCCTTTTTTTCAGTTTGACGATATGTCCGGATGACACCGGCAAGCCGGGCTTTGGCTCCAACGATCCTACCCTGATGATCCCGAGCCAATCGAAGAAATACTCCCAATCCTGGTGATGAACGACCAAGCGCGCACCCACCAGGGGCAGCGCACGCGTTTTCCACCGCTGCAGCGCCTCCTCCCAAGTTTGGGAAAACTCATCATGACGCTTGCGATAGTAGTCGGCATTGGTTGGATCAAGGTTTGCCAGACGATCGCTCAGGGCAGTGGCGATGGTCGACAGCCTGCGCGGATCGAGATGAACGTGGGGATTGCCCGAGGCGTGGATATCCCCCATGGAGCGATCCAGGCTGTCGGGAATGCCGAGGCGCTCGATCTGATCCGCCGCCTCGAAATAACCCGGCTGCCCCCGCAGAACCTTAGGATTGCCGGCCTGGCGTTGCAGCATCGGCAACCAGCCGATCTCCAATTCGGCACCGCTGCAGACCAGCAGGTCGGCGCGCCTCACCTTGGCAATGAGGCTCGGCCTCGCCTCGATGCGATGGGGATCCTGATAGGCGGTGGTTGCGGACACCACCTTCACCCGATCACCACCCAGGGTCTCGGCGAGGGATGCCCACTCCGGCTCGCAGGCAAAAACGTTCAACGCGGCAAGACTCGATTTGGTCAGCCCCATTGCCAGTACCAATAGAATAATTCGATAGTTAAGCCTCATCATCCGACCCCTAGAATTTATGTGCGCCATGGGGCCCAAGGCTCATGACAAACTGCAGTGTCAGGATATCGTCCGACTCCTCGTACGAGTCATCCTTGGCATACTGCAACCTCAACCGGCTGTACTCGCTATGGGAGTAGTCGGCCATCAAGGTGACCCGCTCCGGCGTATGGCCCTCGTCATCGAGTCCCGCCTCGGCGAGCACCTCCTCATCCGATCCCTTATTGTCCGCCTCAAGCCAGTCATAGCGAAGTCCGACACGCCAGCGGGGCATGAACTGGTAGACCGCCTGCAGATACCACCCCTTCTGTTCGCCATCGTAGCTGGTCGCCTCCGGTGCCGCCGAACCGTCATCCATAATCACATCACCATCTTCATCGCGGATGAAGTACTCGCCCTGGAGCTTGAAGTTGCGCTCGCTGGCATTACCGCGCGGTGCCCATTTCCAGACGAAATCGATGCCGCTGACCCGGCTGTCGCCGCTGAAGGTCGGCACCTCTTCCGCCTCGCCTTCATGGGCATGTCCACCTGAGGTGCGGTTTTCCACATCGGCCCGCCAATGGGAGAGACCCAGCTGCCAGGCGTGACTCACTCCAATATCGCCACCGATCTTGGCGAAGAGGGTGCTCGCGCCCTTGCCGTCATTACTGGCGCCACCGGCGGGGAAGCGTTCGCCCCGCAGCAACTCACCTCCGACCTGCAGATAGATATCGGTGGGGGCAACCCAACCGATCTGCACGCCGTCATCGATCAGCTGTTCGCCAAACAGGCCCCGATAGATCAGGGGTGCATCGACAAAGTCCCAAGCGTGTCCATGCTGCTGATTAAGATAGCCGATAGCGGAAAAGAAGCGGCCGGCCCTGATGCTCAGGCCATTGCCCAGTGCCTGGGTTTCGATAAATGCCTCTTCCAGCTCCACCTCCGTCTCCCCTTCGTGATCTGCAATCGCGGTGGTGAGCTTGCCGTAAAACAGGTCGTCCACGTTAGCGCTGATGGCCAGTTCATTGTGACCGAGATGCAGTCCTTCCTCGCCGCGTCCCGCTTCACCACCGAGCATGAAACCGGGCAGCTCGTATTCAGATTCATTATCGAATGCGCTGTAACGACCATCCAGAATCAGGCTGATTTCAGGATTGAAGGAATCCACCGCAATAGCGTTGGTGGTCAGAGCCAGTGACACAGCAGAGGCAAGAGAAAGCCGTAAAAACATGATGATTCTCCAACAGAGAGTGGAGCGTGCATAGGCGCACCCTCCCTTAATGAAACAGATTGTGTTTTATCTCTGAGTCAGATGGAGAATGGCGGGGCCCGGCTAGAATAGTGGCTTTTCGACCCCTCAATGAAAACCGACGCCGATTGGGAAGGGATGGGGAGGTAATCCCGATTGAGGCTGAGGAATTGGGATAGGGAGACAACACCCTGGCCTTGGGCATGTCCCAGCAGACAGATCTCGCAGACCTCATCATGATCGGCATCATGGTGATGATAGCGGTGATCTATCCACGCGCCCTGTGCCATGAGAAAGCAGAGGACAAGCAGTGTGCTTGGAACCCTTCTCATCTCGACTTTCGATACCCTGGCTGTTGACCCTGTATTGATTGCACGGCCTTGATTTCAACGCTGATCGCGAACCGACAACAAATGTTATAATATAACGTAACATACAGGAACAGATCTCATCAATCCAGGACAGCCTACGCTTGATCATGAGGAAATCGCGGTTATATCTCGTAGTGGCGCTGCTGCTTCTCAGCCCTCCAGGCACCAGCTTGGGGGCGCTGAATGTGGTGGTCAGCCTAAAACCGATCCATTCCCTGGTGGCGGCACTGATGCAGGGCGTGGCGGAACCGAAGCTGTTACTGACCGACGCACAGTCCCCACACAGCATGACCCTCAGGCCGTCACAGATGCGGATGCTGAACGATGCGGATCTGATCGTCTGGATCGGACCTGCCTTGGAGTCTTCTCTCGCCCAAATCCTAAAGCCCGATCGATACCGGGGGGAGCTGGTCAGCCTGATCCATACACCGAATCTGCATCTGCTGCCGATTCGCGAGCACGAGGGTTGGCGCTCCCATGGAGAGGCCCATCACCATCACCATGCCCACCCGGATCCTGACTCCGATACGCCGATCCACGACACGCACATCTGGCTCTCCCCGGAGAATGCAGCCCGGATGGTTCGCTACCTGACCCGGATAGTGATAGGGCTGGATCAGTCCCATCGCGAGCAATACACGCAAAACAGCCAGGCCCTTTTGGCCCGTCTGCAGACCCTCGAAGGGCAGATCCGCGCCGAACTCGAGGCGGTGAAGAACAGACCCTACGTGGTGTTTCACGACGCCTACCAGTATTTCGAAGCACACTACGGACTGAACGCGGTGGGCAGTGTCAATATCGACCCGGACCGTCTCTCAGGCCCCCGGCATATCCATCGCCTGCAAGAGACCATTCGTCGCACCAATGCCCGCTGCCTCTTCAGCGAACCCCAATTCGAACCGAAACTTGTCCGCACCCTGGTGGATGAGCTCGGACTGGGGAGCGGTGAGCTGGATCCATTGGGCAAACAGCTGGCAGCCGGGCCCGACAGCTACTTCAGTCTGATGAAGGGGCTCACCGACAACCTGATCGGATGCCTCTCCAGGGGGATGAATCGGTGAAATCGAACAAACATCCGAACAATTTTCCCAGCGCCGATCATGATCACCAGCGCTGTGTGGATAGTGCCCTGGGCAAGGCCGAGAGCTACTGCACTGCCCGGGGTGTGCGCCTGACCAAGCTGCGCCACCGGGTATTGGAACTGATCTGGGCCAACCATCGACCGGTCGGGGCCTACGACCTGCTGCAGCAGCTGACCCTGGAAGGACACAAGGCGTCACCACCCACGATCTACCGATCACTCGACTTCCTCCTCGACAACGGCCTCATTCACCGCATCAACTCGCTCAATGCCTACGTCGGCTGCGACCATCCGGGACTCGATCATGCGGCACAGTTCTTCATCTGCGGCGCCTGCGGCCAGGCCGCCGAACTGGAGGATACCAAGATAGATTCGGCAATCAGCGGGCATGCGAGACGCATCGGTTTTTGCATCGAGGGAAAAACCATCGAGATCAGCGGCACCTGCGCCAACTGTCAACAACAACAGCGCGATCGACAGGGATGAACCGGAAGATGACCCCACTGCTTGAAGCCAGGGAGATCAGTATCAGACTGCAGGGACGTCAGCTCCTCGAGCGGGTCAGCCTGAAGGTGGACCAGGGAGAGATCGTCACCCTGATCGGACCCAACGGGGCGGGCAAGACCACCCTGGTGCGGATCATCCTCGGCCTGCTGAAGGCCGATCAGGGAGAGGTTGTTCTGCAGCCGGGAGTGCGCATCGGCTATATGCCGCAACAGCTCGCCCTGTCTGAAAACATGCCTTTGCGGGTGGAGCGCTTTTTGTCCCTGGGCGCAGGCAGGTCCGACAGCGATGTTGCAACTATCGTCGATGAGCTGCTCATCGGCAAGCTGCTGCGGCAGCCGATGCAGCGCCTCTCCGGCGGTGAGCGCCAGCGGGTCCTGCTGGCCCGGGCGCTGATGCGGCGACCCGAGCTTTTGGTCCTCGACGAGCCGGTACAGGGTGTGGACGTGACCGGCCAGGCGGCCCTCTACTCGTTGATCACCGAGATACGTGAACGTTTCGGATGCGGGGTACTGATGATCTCCCACGATCTCCATCTGGTGATGGCCACCACGGATCAGGTGCTCTGCCTGAATCAGCACGTCTGCTGCTCAGGGCACCCCGAGAGTGTCAGCCAGCACCCCGCCTATCTCGAGCTGTTCGGGGCGCCCGCCAGCGCCAGGCTGGCGGTCTACACCCACCATCACGACCATACCCACGACATCCACGGCGATGTGGAAGCGGAGTCTGAGGAGCACTCCCATGGATGACTTTCTGCTGCGGGCGCTGATCGCCGGCCTGGGGGTCGCACTGGTGGCGGGACCCCTGGGGGTGTTCGTGGTGTGGCGGCGCATGGCCTATTTCGGCGACACCCTCGCCCACTCCGCCCTGCTCGGGGTCGCCCTCGGTTTTCTCCTCGGCATCAACCTCAATCTCTCGGTGATCCTGCTGGGCATCCTGCTGGCGCTGCTGCTTGTCGCCATGGGCGGCAACCGCCAGCTGTCGCAAGACACCCAACTCGGCATCCTGGCCCACAGCGCGCTCTCCCTGGGTCTGGTGGTGATGGCGTTTCAGACCTCGATCAGGGTCGATCTGATGGGCTATCTGTTCGGCGATATCCTGGCGGTCACCGCCAGCGACCTGCTGTGGGTCTGGGGTGGCGGTCTCTGCGTGCTGCTGGCCCTGGGCCTGTTCTGGCGACCCCTCCTCTCGCTGACGGTGCATGAAGAGCTGGCCCAGGTCGAAGGCGTGCCGGTGGCCAGGATGCGGCTGCTCTTCATGCTCCTCATCGCCCTGGTGATCGCGGTCTCGATGAAGATCGTCGGGGTGCTGCTGATCACCTCCATGATGATCATTCCGGCCGCGGCGGCGAGGCGCTTCAGCCGCAGCCCGGAACAGATGGCGCTGATCGCAGCCGCCATCGGCGCCATCGCGGTGGCATTGGGACTGGCCGGTTCCTGGCACTGGGACACCCCCGCCGGACCCTCGGTGGTGGTCGCGGCGGCGCTGCTATTCGCTGCAACACAGCTCGGTGGCAAAACTGGATATCCATGATCCTTCACTGAACTACTGATTTGCTGACTATTTAACAGTACCACTCGAGTCATTGCGACGTTAGCCGTATAGGAAAGTGTCGGCCGCAGGGATGCGGCCGTCAAGCGCCCAGGGATGGGTTTACAGCGTCTTTCCTATACGGCTAACGTCGCAATGACGATCTCAGAAATTGAACCAACACCAACGACTCTAATCGGCTGGCCAATAATCGGTCCCGATCCCATCCCCCAGATCGGCCTCGATGAGGCGGCGTCTCACCTCCAGCAACCTCTCCAACAGCGCCGGCTCTGCCACACCATAGGCCTCCGCGTTGGGCACCCGTTTCACCACCACCCCCAGCAGCTCGGTGATGGCGTTGCCGATGGAGTTCTGACTGATGGTTACGATCAGCTTGCCCGCCTCGTTGCGATAGATGAGCTGCTTGAAGGCGGGCTGCCAGCGAATCGCATTGGCGTACTTGGCGTCGATGATGCACTGATCCCTGACCCGCTTCGCGGTGGCGAGAAAGTCGTTGTTGAAGAGGAGCACGCTCTCCACCTGATCCGGGTAGTAGACATCCTTCGGCATCGGCGCGTTGCGGGTGGAGACCTGACTGAAGAAGGTTCGATAGAAATCGATAAAGCCCTCGAGAATGGCATCGTACTCATGCCAGAAACGGATATTCTTCAATGCCTCCACGCCGCCCCTTATCTCCCAGCAGGGCAGTCCCTGAGGGTAACCGGTCAGCTGGATATTCGACTCATCCGAACTTATCGGTTTCAACACCTTCAGTTCCAATGCGCGGTCGAAGAACTGCCGATAGACATCCCGCATATAGGACTGGAAGAGGCTGTGCTGCCCCCCGTCGGTGAGGTTGGGATTGTCGCTATCCGCCAGCTTCGCCGCCCTCAGCTGCGCCATGGGAAACACCATGAAGTGGTTGTGCAGCATGCGGATGCTCGGCACCCCGGGGGAGCTCAACGGCCAGGTGGCATCCAGGCTCGCCTCCCCCGCCAGGATCAGGTGGCTGGCCGGATCGGGATAGAGCTCGTCCATGTAGCCGATGATGATCTGGTTCATGCGGTTCCAGACATGGCGGACGTCTTCCGGCACCTGGGTCCGCCGCACCGGCCGGCCGAGGGGGTCGAGGATCACCCGGGAGGTGTTGTAGATGATTGAGGTATCGAACTCGTTGCTGTGGCCCAGGGCCTTGCGATAGAGGAGCAGGTGCTCCGGGTTGATCAGCAGGCCGTTGTTGTGGATCAGGTCATTGAGGTTTTCCGTGCTGTTGAAAAACTCGTTGGGTTTCATCCCCTCCGGCACGTCCAGCGGGATGGGACGGAAGGGATTGATGATCTCGCGGGGTCCGTACTCCATCTAAAAAGCCTCCTGGTGAAGAACTGCATAACGATTCCCTAATGCAACCGTTGTGCGTTACCCTAAACAGCAGACTCGATGAAAACAAGATCATAGAAAATCTTATGGGTCTATTGAGTGAGTTTGCGAAGAATAGATAAGCATTCGTTTTTTAAATGTGGCTCGTCTATGCTGGATTGCAGATGATGTTCTCTAACCCTGGTCGCTGGAAACCAAGTAGTATCCGTTCAGAAACAACAAGTACTATTCTGCACCTCGGCGCCTGACGGTTATCTTTCTCCGACGCCCCGACAGCACATCCCTGTGCTGACGGGGCTTACGCGGCATCCCTGCCGCTACTGCGAAAGACAACCGTCAGGCGCCACCGACTATCATGTGTTTTTTTTAAATAGACTCTTGATAATTACCAATCATTGAGGTCGAAAGAGAAGCGTGATCATTATCCTCACGGGAGTCTCAGGCTCCGGCAAGACAACCATCGGACAACGCCTGGCGCAGGACCTGGGCTGGCGTTTCATCGAAGGCGACGACTACCACCCCGCGGAGAACCGGAAAAAAATGGCGGCCGGCACGCCTCTCGATGACAACGATCGCCAACCCTGGCTCGTTGAACTGGAGAGGGTGATTACCCAATCCATCCAGTCTGGAGATGATGCGGTCCTCGCCAGCTCGGCCTTGAAAGAGCGCTACCGGGAGCAGCTGCGGGTGGATCCGGAACAGGTGCGGCTGGTCTATCTCTGCGGTTCCTACGAGCTGATCCTGGAGCGGCTGAAGCAACGCATCGGCCATTTCATGAAGCCGGAGATGTTGCGCAGCCAGTTCGACGACCTGGAGCGGCCCAGCGATACCCTGGTGATCGATATTCACCAGGCCCCCGAGAAGATCGTCGATCAGATCATCGACCGGCTCAACCTGCCCGCCACCCGGCTGCTGCTGGATGGGTTGATGTTTCCCGAGGCGCCCCGCTGGCGCGACGGCTGGCTCTGGTTCACCGATCAACATGCCCAGCGCATCGTTCGGGTCAGCCCAGACGGGGAATCGGAAACCGTCGCTGAACTGGATGACCTGCCTGGAGGTCTGGGCTGGCTGCCGGACGGCCGCCTGCTGGTGGTATCGATGACCAAGCGGCAACTGCTGGTACTCGAGGATGGTGGACTCCGTCTCTATGCCGACCTCTCGGATCTCGCCTCTTTCCACTGCAACGATATGCTCGTCGATGCCCGGGGCCGCTGCTACGTGGGCAACTTCGGCTACGATCTCCACGCTGGTGCCGAACAGAGCCCCGCCGAGCTGATCCTGGTCGACACCCAAGGCGCATGCTCGATCGTTGCCAGGGAGATGATCTTTCCCAATGGCTGCGCCCTCACCCCGGACGGTTCCACTCTGTTGGTGGCTGAAACTTTCGCCTCACGCATCACCGCCTTCGATGTGGAAAAGGATGGCGCTTTGGCTAAGCGATGCATCTGGGCCGAACTGGGGGATGCCTACCCGGATGGTATCTGCCTGGATAGGAATGGCCTGTTGTGGATCGCCGCACCCAATCAGTCGCGTCTGATTCTGGTACGCGAGGGGGGCGAAATCATGCGCAGTATAAAACCCTTGGGATCACCCTATGCCTGTATCTTGGGGGGTGATGATGGAGAGCTACTATTCATCGCCAGTTCGGAGACCGATGAACCCGAATCTGCCAAACAGCAAAAGAGCGGCAGAATAGAAACAATGGCAATTCAGCCTTGATGCTCTAACACCCCTGATTTACCCCCATACTTCTACCTCTTACTGATCAGGTAAAGCGACATAAACATCAGCATTGGGTCCTTTACATCAACAGCACATCATCAGACATTCTTACCCACTAAATCACTACTGTCGTGTTAAATTAGGTTAAACATCAACATACTCCATTGTACTCTCGTAATTTAATAGGAATGAGGATTATGCAAGAGATAAAAAATCGACAACCTGTGTCCTTGATCTTTCTGTCGCTCGTCATTCCGGCGAATGCCGGAATGACGTGGATAAAATAACTAAACTTTTCTTGAGGAAGCGGAAGTGAATGGAACAGCAGTACCACAAAAATATATATACACTATGTTCCTGATATCCAGGCAGAAATAATTACTCCACAAATTCATACGTAACGTATTCCAACTCTACATCTTCTTCCTTCTCATTTTCCTTCAATGAAAACAGATTTAACTTCTGTTTTCTGTATAACTCTATTTTACTGTTTGGTTTTCCCATATATGAATTTCCTAGAAATGATTTTTTAAACTGATACGATTTTTTCCATTGTGCCAAACGAGTCACATTAGGTACTGTCACTCCATTTAGGGTCAACCGACCAGAGTATGCAACTACAGGATATGGGCCATCAGTATTTCTTAGTAAAATTCGTATCCAAAACTTGTTTAAACCTGGATTAGCTGCAACTCTGTGATTGAACTCGATGCCATATTCAGGCAAAACATAGCGATGAAGAGTGTTGCTTTTTCCATTTTCTATATAATAATGCTTTGGCTCTAGACCTAGTATTTTATCGAGTTGACTGACAACACTCCCATTTATTTCTCTTCCTTGAATTCTGAACTCACCGTTTTCTAAAATATCAATATCTATTCTTTTTGCCGTGAGTTGACTGAATGGCGATGCATTAATGTACACGCTGTTTCCAGCGTAGTTTGTACCATACAACTTATCATAAGCATACTTTACATCAATAAGAGATTGTTTAAGCTCAATCAGATGCGAACGAAATTTATAACCGACAACTATGCTGGTGCTGTTTAGCAATAGCTCTTTCAATGTTCCGCCTAATAAAACTGAATCTATGGGAATATTCACCGCTCTACAACCAATGCTTATTTCACAGTGCGGGATAGCAAAGTGATAATTAGTACTGTTACGTTTACCATTACCTGTGAAGTAGAAGAACCCCCCATAGTCCTTATCAATAACGCCTGGAACACCTATTGAAAGCCAAGAAAACGAATCACTAGACGTATCCATATGAAAACCTACAGAAACATGCTGCGCCAGTTCCCCTATGACCTTTCTTTCAAAATCAGTGTGAAAATGATAAGTGCTTTTATCGGAACTGTGTATGCTCCAAACACTGTTATCTCGTGTAAGGTGCTTAACTGAAACTTCAGCAAATGAAGATTGAACCCAACCAAAATAGACCAACAAGCATACTATATGTAAATAAGTACAATTACTTTTCATAAACATATCTCGTTCCCAATCTTGTTTTTCGTAGAAAACATATCATTTAGGTTCAATATTGTTGGCCTTTGATCATGAGTAGCGATCATTGGATTCATTCCATGTAATCACCCAATAATCAATTCATACTTTTCAACATTCTTGAGCGAGTTATAAGTTTCCAGTTCTAATTCTGACTACTCTCTAAAGACTGTTCCTATTCATCCTTTTTCCATTTATTGTAAGTACACTTATCCACTACTTCTCTAAATATGCACATTCCTTCACCGTGGGATTGAGGTTATCTCGCCAACGACTCATCCTCATGCCCGAGAAACACCGGGATATCCTTGCGGTAGCGCCGCATCACCAGATTGGCCAGCAGGCCTGTCCAGCCGGTCTGGTGGCAGGCGCCAAGCCCCTGCCCCGTCTCGGCATGAAAGTACTCGTAAAAAAGATTGAGATGACGCCAGCTCTCGTCGGTCTGAAAGGGGCTGTCGCGACGCAGTGCCGGAATATTGCCCTGCCCGTCCCGCCGGTAGAGATCGACCAGCCGCTCCGAGATCAGTGTCGCGATCTCCCGCAGGGTCAGCTTTTGGCCATCGAGACAGGGCACGGGATAGGTAAACTCGTCACCCAAAAAGCGATGGAACTTCTCCAGCGCCTGCACCAATGCATAGTTGGTGGGCAGCCAAACGGGACCACGCCAGTTGGAGTTGCCACCGAACAGGCCGCTCTCCGATTCTCCCGGCAGGTAGTCGATAGTGGTCTCGCCAATCCCCGGCAGATGACCCAGATCCCGATAATTTCGGTGCAGCTTGCTGAGACTGCGCACCCCGTAGAGCGAGAGGAACTCATCCTCGTTGAGCAGACGATTGAGGATCCGCGGCAGCATGTTGTGATCGACCAGCGCCAACAGGTGTTCACCGCGATCGTTCTCCCAATCGGGACAGGCACAGACGTAGCTACCCTGAAACAAGCCTTTCTTGTGTATTTTCAGCATCTCGCGAAAGCGCGGCACGTTCGACAACAGACGTTGATCGACCACCTCGGTGGCAAACAGGGGGATCAGCCCGACCCAGGAGTAGACATCGATGCGGTGGTGCGAGCCATCCGGCGTTATCAGCAGGTCCTTGAAGAAGCCCGTCTCCATGTCCCAGAGGGAGGGACCGTTCTCGTCGCCGCCGCTGATCGCCTTGGCGATGGCGAGGAACTGCTCGTAGCACTGCACGGCAATCGCTTCATAGTCATTGTCCTCAACCGCCAGTTCCAGGGCAATCAGGGTCATATTGAGGGCGAACATGGCCATCCAGCCGGTGGCATCCGCCTGCTTGAGGCTAAACCCCGCCGGCAGGGGGCTGGAGCGGTCATAGACCGAGATATTGTCGAGGCCGAGAAACCCCCCCTCGAAGAGATTCTGCCCCTGGCTGTCCTTGCGGTTGATCCACCAGGCGTAGTTGAGCAGCAGTTTGTGGAACTCCCGCTGCAGAAATTTCCTGTCCCCGCTCCCCCGCTGCACCCGCTCGGCACGGTAGACCTTGAGGGTGCCCCAGGCATGGACGGGTGGATTGACATCCTCGAAGGCCCACTCATAGGCGGGGATCTGGCCATTGGGATGGAGATAGTGCTCACCCAGCACGACCTCGATCTGTTGCTTGGCGAAGTCCACATCGACCAGGGCCAGGGCCACGCAGTGAAAGGCGAGATCCCAGGCGGCGAACCAGGGGTACTCCCAGGCATCCGGCATCGACAGCACATCCGCCGCGCGCAGGTGGCGCCAACGATGGTTCCTGCCCTGCCTGCGTTCCTGGGGCGGCCTTGCCTGATCACCCTCCAGCCAGCGCTGCACATCGAAGTGGAAAAACTGTTTACTCCAGATCATCCCCGCGAGTGCCTGACGCATGATCCGATGATCCTCCACCCCGCCCTCCGGCAGCAGTTCGTCATAGAAGATGTCCGCCTCCGAGCGGCGCAGGGCAAGGAGCTTTTCCAATTCGTTGAAAGGCTGTTCAAGGGGGGTGTCAGTCAGTACCAGATCGATCTTTTTCGATGTGCCGGCGGCAACCTTGAGGTGGTATCGTGCGGCGAATTTGGTACCCCTGGCATCCGGATTGACGGCATCGATCTCCCCCTCGACCAGATAGCGGTGGAATGCGTCCTTCACATAGGCAGAGGATAACCGCTCTCCCCATAGCCTCTCGCCATTGGTCTCATTTTCCGTGAACAGCAGATCCGCCTCATGCTCTGCATAGAGCCAATAGTCACCCAAAGTGGCATGCTCGCATCTCACCGCCCAGGCCGCACCGCCGGTTGTCTGCGCTTCACGCCGCAATTCGGGTTTGACGATCTCGTCATCCCCCCATGACCAGGTATTGCGGAACCAGAGCTGAGGCAATAGATCGATCTCTGCATCCTCATCCGAGCGGTTGTTGAGGGTGATGCGGATCGCTATCCGCCCAGGGGAAGCCTTGGCGTAACAGACATCCACATCCCAATAGCGCTGTTCATCGAAGAGACCGCTGTCGAGCAGGTTGAAGGGGGGATCGTGCCGGCTGCGACTGGCGTTCTCTGCGACCAGCTGCTGGTAGGGATAGGCTCCCTGGGGATACTTGTAGAGATAACGCAGCCAACTGTGGCTCGGCAGCGCATCGCTGTAGAAGTAGTACTCTTTGACATCCTCGCCCCGGTTGCCCTGGTTGCCGGTAAGACCGAAGGCCCGCTCCTTGAGGATTGGGTCGTGGCCATTCCACAAGGCAATGGCAAAGCAGAGCCGCTGGGCTTCATCGCATATCCCCCCCAATCCATCTTCGTTCCATCGATAGGCACGGGAGCGCGCCTGATCGTGGTCGAAATGCTCCCATGCGGTTCCATGAGGACTGTAATCCTCGCGTACCGTGCCCCAGGCCCGTTCAGAGAGATAGGGCCCCCACAGCTTCCAGTCGGCATCACCGAGCCGCTGCTGTTCCAATCGTTTACGTTCCTCATTGAGTTGTCCCATGATCGCCCCCGGATGACTATCGGCTAACTGCTGGCCCCGTTGCGCTTCGCCTTTTCAAGACGCCACCAGGCATCCAGGGTGCAGGCCACCGACCAGGCCTGAGCCGGTGTCCCCGCGGGCAGATGGGGCGGATCGCCGTCAAAGATCTCGCTGATGGAGCCAAGCCCTGCATCCAGGAGATGATCGGCCAGGGGTTTGAGGATATTCTGAGCCCCTTCCGCATCACCATTCACCCTGAATTCGGCCTGGGCATAGTGTCCCAGCAGCCATGCCCAGACCGTCCCCTGATGGTAGGCGCCATCACGATCGGCCACGCCGCCTCGATAGCGGCCCCGATAGGCATTGTCGCGGGGACTCAGTGAGCGCAAACCGTATGAGGTGAGCAGCTCCCTGCCGCAGAGCGCGACGATCTCGCGGCAGGTCGTTTGATCAAGGGGGGTATGGGACAGACTGACGGCCAGGATCTGGTTCGGACGCACCGTCGCATCATCCCCGGATGGGCCGTCGAGCAGATCGTAGAGCCCCTGGCCGCCACCGCGGTGAAAACGCCCGAAGCTCCGGCCCACCTTGGCGGCAAGCTCGCTGTAGGATTTTTTCCCGCCGCCTAGCCGGGAGGCAAAATCGGCCATGACCTCGAGCGCATTGAACCAGAGGGCATTGATCTCCACCGCCTTGCCCATCCTCGGGGTAACCACCCATTCACCGACCTTTGCATCCATCCAGGTCAGCTGCACCCCGGCCTCTCCCGCCGCCAGCAGATGGTCCTCGGGATCCATACCGATCCCATAGCGGGTACCCCTGATATGCCAGTCGATCATCCCCTCGAGCACCGGGAAGACCTCCGCCAGGGATTCCCTGTCCTGGGTGGCATCGATATAGGCTCGCCAGGCCTCGAAATACCATAATGCGGCATCCACCGTATTGTACTCCGCCTGCTCGCCGCCTGCGGTGAACCGGTTCGGCAGCTGTCCCCGGTCGGCCAGTTCCGCATAACCGAGCAGAATCGAACGGGCGATATCGGTCCTGCCCGTGGCAATGGTCAGGCCCGGCAGCGATATCATCGTATCCCGTCCCCAATCGCCGAACCAGGGATAACCGGCAATGATCGAATCGCCGCTCTTTTTCGATGGCAGGCCCCGCTTGATCAGGAAATCGTCGGCCGCCAGCAGGAGCCGGCATATCCACGCCGGCGCGCTGCCCGCGATCGAGTCGCTGCCGCCCCGTACAAGCTCGTCATCCCGCATGATGAACCGCTCCATCGACGATACCAGATCGAAATCCATGCCCCCCTCCAGGGTGATTGCGAAGCCCGCCCACTCACCCTGCTTGAGTTGAAGATTGACCCGGCCCACCGACAGATTGTTATCCACCGCAGAGAGCCCGCGCTGCGCCTCAACCTGCAGCAGAAAGCCTTCGTACCAATGTTGCCAGGGCTCGAAGGAGGCGTCACTGGTATGGATATGGAGCCGATCGCCCTCGGGCCACTCGACACAGAGGGCGTTGTCCGATTCGGTGACCGCAGCGGTTGTGTCGCTGATATGAATGGTGCCGTCATGGTCGCGGCGATTGGCCAGCAGATTGACGCTCAACTCTGCGGCCCCATCACCGCCTTCGAGCCGATAGGCCACATAGGTGGTGGCCTGACCATGCTCCATCCAGATACGCATCTCCAGGCTGGTATCGCCGAAGCTGAACCGCCACACCGGCATCCGTCCCTGCAGCCTGAAATTCTCGAGATACCGGTAACCCAGGGGATCGATCGCCTCCCCATACCAGCGGTTGGTGAACAGCGGCAGCTCCCTGCCGTCAAGCCGCAGGGTGGCATCGGCCTTGGCCATCATGAGGTGGCGGTCGAGGGCCGCGGATAACGGGGTGATCAGCAAGCCATGGTAGCGCCGTGTCAGGCTGGTGGCGATGGTGCCCGCCGCGTAGCCGCCCAGGCCATTGGTCAGCAACCATTCGCGGCGTTCCGCCTGACCAAGGTCGCCACAGACGGCTCGACCGAATGAGACCGGCAGCAAGGGATCAGCCACCTTCTCTGAACCCCGGATAGAGGGTCATGCCGCCGTCGACGAACAGCGTTGTTCCCGTCACATAGTCCGATTCATCCGAGGCAAGCCAGACCGCCGCCTTGGCGATGTCCGCAGGATCGCCGATTCGCTCATAGGGGATCAATTTCAACAGCGAGGCCTCGGCTTCCGGGGTCTCCCAGGCAGTGCGATTGATCGGCGTGCGGATCGCCCCCGGCGCGATGCCGTTGACCCTGATCTTCTGATGCGCCAGCTCCTGGGCGACGCTCTGCATGAACATCATAACCCCCCCTTTCGAGGCCGCGTAGTTGACATGCCCGGCCCAGGGAATGACCTCATGCACCGAGGACATGCAGATGACCTTTCCTGCCGCGCAAGAGAGTTCCGGCACCACACCGCGCCGCACAAACTCCCTGGTTGCCTCCCTGGTGCAGAGAAACTGGCCGCTAAGGTTTACATCCATAACCTTGTTCCACTGCTCAAGGGTCATATCGACAAAGGGGGCATCGCGCTGGATGCCGGCATT
>QBVC01000030.1 GCA_003058495.1 gamma proteobacterium symbiont of Ctena orbiculata
CACTGCTGGTCTACTACCAGGACGCCCAGGGCAACAAGTGCGAGATTATCGGCGAGGACGGCCTGATAAGCAATGCCTCGATTCGCCATGTCCACGAGAACTGTCGTCCGATTGGCACCTTCATCATCGGCGATTTCAGCAACGAGCTCAAGGACCACCACCTGGAGTGGATCGCCTCCGCAAAGGCGATCATGGCGGATTACCAGGCCCGTTACGGCGACCGGGTAGAGTTCATGATCTCCGGAGAGCCCTATTTTCTCGCCTCCATGGTCGAGGAGCTGTGGGACAAGGCCTGGCTCATAGGGGTCTCGCTGCTGATCATTCTATTGGTGCTCTGGTACGAATTCCGCCATTGGAGCTGTGCTGTTCTGCCCCTGCTGGGGGTCGGCATGACCATCATCCTGACCCTGGGCCTGATGGGTTACACCCAGTTCAGGCTGACCACGATGATGGCCCTGACCCCGATGCTGCTGCTGGCGATCGGCATCGGCCACTCGATGCAGATCACCCGGCGCTATATGCAGGAGCTGCAAAAGAGCGGTGATCACGAACAGGCCGCCTTTACCTCAATCCGCCATACGGTGGTGCCGGCCGCGCTCTCCATCGGCACCGATCTCCACGGTTTCTTCGCCATCTCGTTCATCGACATCTCGTTTTACAAGGCCTATGCCTATTTCGGGATTTTCGGCATGTCGACCCTGATTCTCACCACCACCACACTGATTCCCCTGCTGATGATCAGCCTGCCGCCCAAGCTGCATAACAGGGAGTTCGAACGGGGCTGGGAATTGGGATTGGCCAAGGGGGTGACCCGGCTGCTCACCGGCCCGTTGAAATGGCTGCCGGTGCTGACGGTGATCGGGGTCTGGCTGCTCTCCGCCCATCTCACCGAACTCGACAGCGGCTTTGGCGCACTGCTCGCCGGCGAGGAGGGTCGCAGCAATCCGGAGGTGGCGCGCATCCAGGACGAGTTCGACATCATGCCCGGCGTGGAGAAGGGTATCCACTATCCCAGGGCGGCCTACAAGGACCACTATCTGTTGGGAGAGCTGCTCACCGGCAACGGCGAGGTCAAGGCGATAGCCGATCTCGAGACCCTGTCGAGCATGATGCCCGGAGTGATAACGGCGAACCTGGTGATTCGCTCCAATGCAGGCACCCTGCCGCCCTGCGGCATGGATGCCTGGAACGAGGCGGGGGAGCGCCTGCTGGGCGCGGATAGCTGCTACGATGCCCTGGAGGATCCGCCCCAGGGTGTCTTCAACCGGGCCGATGTGCTCGACGCCCTCTCCCGCTTCGAGGATTGGCTTCGCGGACACCCCAACATCGGTTACACCGCATCCTATGTGCAGTTCGTCAAAACCCTCAACATGATGCTCAATGCCCCGCAAGGCGAGGCGCCGCTGGCGCATATGAATCTCTACGCCATCCCCACCCTCGAGCATATGCGCAAAAACGCCTACGCCTATCGGCTCCCCGGCGAAGGTGAGCACTATCCGGATCCCGACGAGACGGTGCAGCTCTATAACGGCATGCTGGCAACCAGCGCGGAGGCGGGAGAGCTGGAGGCCTTCATCAATACCCGCAGCTGGGACGAGGGGATCATCGCCGGCTTCGTCAACACCATGGATCCGCAACAGACCCACCAGACCATCCTCGACATTCAACACTACCTGCAGCGCCATGCGGATGATCCCGGTATGGCGCTGCTTCGGGTCGGTGTGGAGGCGGGGGAGCAGATCACCATCCCCGCCAAGGGGGAGCGGCCGGCGCAAACCATCGTCACCGGGGAGACCATCCCGGGGAGGGCCGCAATCGGGGGGTTCCTGGGGGTCACCGAGGCGACCCGGGATGTCGCCTTCAAGGAGTGGCTGAATGCGCCGGTGGCCACATCCCTGACCGTCTTTCTGATGACCCTGATCATGTTTCGCTCCTGGATGATCGCCAGTATCCTGATCAGTCTCTGCTTCATCACCCTGATGACCCAATACGGTCTCGGCGCCTATATGAGCGCCATTGGCGAGTGGTCCGCCAACCTGGCCTTCCATGTCCAGGTGGCGCTCAGCATCGCGATGGGACTGGGTGTCGACTACGGCGTCTACATGGTCTCCCGCCTGCGCGAGGAGATGATCGCCTCGGGCGAGGATTGGCGCAGGGCCCTCGAGACCACCCTGGAGACCACCGGTTCGGCGATCATCATCTCCATGCTGGTGCTGCTGGGCAGTTTCATCCCGCTGATGAACACCGAGCTGGCCAACCTCTGGTCGGTCAGCCTCTATATCTCGGAGGCCCTGATCATGGACGTCTTCATCGCCCTGCTGGTGCTGCCGCTGATGGTCTACTGGCTGCGGCCGCGGTTTGTCTTTTCTGCTGGTTCTGATAGGGGGCATCAGTCCGCAAATGAACGCGAATGAACGCAAATGTGACATCTCGTTTCCACGCTGGCGCGTGGGAACGAGTGAATATATACGGAAGGCTAAAACAGCATCCGACGACTATTGGGCCACCTTGGCACTATCAATCCACGGAGTGTCCCTCTGTCGTGGAAATACCTGAGTCAATGAGCATTTCTTTTTTTTATTTGCGTTTATTCGCGTTCATTTGCGGACTACAACAACCATCCGGGGCCATGGCAATTGATAGGGACTAATCCCGATTCTTCTTCGCACGGGGGTGGGCCTTGTCGTAGACCTCTGCCAGGTGTTGGAAATCGAGGTGGGTGTAGATCTGGGTGGTGCTGATGTTGGCGTGCCCCAGCAGCTCCTGGACGGCGCGCAGGTCGCCGGATGATTCCAGCAGGTGGCTGGCGAAGGAGTGACGCAGCAGATGGGGATGGACATTGCGGGGTGTGCCCTGGGCGATCGACCAGTCGTGCAGTTGACGCTGCACGATGCTGCGGCTGATGCGCCTGCCACGCACGCCGACGAACAGTGCCTGCTCATCGTCCGCGGCCATACCCGGTCTTACCCTCAGCCACTGCTCCAGGGCCCGTTTGGCGAGTCTGCCGACGGGGAGGCGCCGGGTTTTCGCGCCCTTGCCGGTGACTTCGACCAGTTGTTCATTGAGGTCGAGATCGAGCAGGTTGAGATCGACCAGTTCCGCCAGGCGCAGTCCGGATGAGTAGAGGAGCTCCATGATCGCGCGGTCGCGAAGCGCCACCGGCGAGTCGTCGTCGATCTCCAGCAGGCGGCCGATCTGATCCGGATCGAGGGTGACCGGCAGTTTTCGCCGCACCTTCGGCGCCCGCACGCCGAGGGCCGGGTTGGACTCGAGCTGCTGCTCCCGAATCAGAAAATTGAACAGTCCGCGCAGGCTGGAGAGTTCCCTGTGCAGACTCTTCGCGGCCAGACCCTTGCGGTGACGGCTGGCGATGTAGTGTCTTACCTGGTGTTGAGTGATCTGTCGCCAACCCGCCAGCTGCTGATCCTCAAGCCAGGCCAAGGCGGCATCGAGATCATGCCGGTAGCTCTCCAGGGTACGCGGCGAGAGGCGCCGCTCATGGCGCAGGTGGTCGATGTACCGCGCTATCCACTCGGCTGGCGGCAGGCTGCTGGGAGCGGCCATGGCTCCTATATGCCTGGGAGGGATACGGCCTGCAGGGTGCGGCTGATGACCTCGCCCAGCCGGGTGAGGAACTCCGTGCCCTGGTGGGGGGCGAAGCGGTCGGCGTCGCAGCTGCCGATGGCAAGCAGGCCGAGTACCCCCTCGCTCTTCAGCGGTATCAGTGCGGTCGAGGCGATTCGATCGCCCTCGGTGCCGAATATATAGTCCAGTTGAGCCTGTTCGAGACGGCCGCAGATCGGCTGATTCTGGCTGAAGAACTGCTCGAAGGTGGCGGCCTGGCCGCTCAGGGTCTCGTCAAGATGGTCGTCGATATGGCTGGAGGAGAAGAGCCTCAGCTCAACGGCGTCGGCCTTGAAATCGTCATGCAGCTCATCTTCCAGCGCGTTCAGCACCTCCTCGAAGGTCGCGGCATCGATCAGTTCGAGGGTCAGGCGGTGCATGCGCTCCTGGAGTATCTCGTTGCTGCGGGCCACCTGCAGCAGTTCCGAGAGCTGCTGCTGCGATTCCTGGAGCTGCCTGCGCAGGGTCTCCACCTGGCGTTCGATCAGCGACACAGCGGTACCGCTTTCGTGGGGTATCTCTATCTTTCCAAGCAGTTCAGGGCGGTTGGCGAAGAATTCCGGGTGCAGATCGAGAAATTCTGCGACCTGCCCTTCGAACTCGTCAATTTGCGTCGTTTTTGAGGGTGCTTTCTGTTTCATAGATCGATGGTTCCTTCGTACACGGTCTCTGCGGGACCTTCGATGAGTACGGATTGGCCTTCTGAGCGCCACTTTACCATAAGATCGCCGCCAAGTAGGTGTGCAATGACCTCTTCACCGAGCAGGCCGAGGCGTCGACCGGCGACCACTGCCGCGCAGGCACCGGAGCCGCAGGCCAGGGTTTCGCCCGCGCCGCGCTCGTAGACGCGCAGGCGAATTTCGGAGGGCCCGATGATCTGCATGAAGCCCGCATTGGTGCGCTGGGGAAATCGAGGGTGATTTTCTATTATCGGCCCCAGTCTCGCCACCTCCGCCCGGTCGACGCTGGGAACCACCATCACGGCATGGGGATTTCCCATCGATAGTACCGAGAACAGGCGCTGTTGGCCGTCCACCTCCAACGGGTAGCTGTCGGCTTGCTGTTCCGCCACAAAGGGAATGGAGGCCGGATCGAAGACGGGAATCCCCATATCGACTTCTACCCTGCCGTTAGCAGCAAGCCTGAGGGTGATCTTGCCCGCAACAGTTCCCACCGGTATTTCGCTTTTACTGCTCAGTCCCTTCTCTGTCACGTATCGAGCAAAGCATCGGGCGCCGTTGCCGCAGGCCTCCACTTCCGAGCCGTCGGCATTGAAGATACGATAGTGGAAATCGGTATCGTCGGAGCGTGGGGATTCGATGAGTAGAACCTGGTCGCAACCGACGCCGAAGTGTCTGTCCGCCAGTTTTGTCACTGTCGCTGTTGATAGATCGACAGACTGGCTGATGGCGTCGATAACCACGAAGTCATTGCCAAGCCCCTGCATCTTTGTGAAATGGAGCCTCATCAATCCTTAACTTCCGACTGATTTTCCGGCTGATCGCTATCAGGCATGAAGAGCGGTCCCTTCTGGCCGCATGCAGAGACGAGCAAAGGTAGCGCCAACAATAGAATTCTGATTTGCAACCGTAATGGCACCGGTTCTCTCCCGTTGATTGTGTCTCAGACGCTGCCGGCCTAGCATACATCAATTGACGGCGCCGGGGCATGCATGCAAGCAATGGGATTTTTACTATCCCGGATATTCCGCCGAGGGCCTAGGTGATAATGGCGAGCCCAACCGCTACAATAAGCGCCGTCGTTGGGGGCCGTGAGCGCTGGGTTTTCATCTTCCCCATGTTTGTTTACCGATGGTGCAGAAGGAGAGCAAGAATGGCCAGGATGGCGGGGATCGAGACGCTTGTGGGGGAGTACTGCTTGTTTGCTGAATCCGGTTTCAAGGCAAGGGATTGTTGCATGCTGGCTCGCGATGGGGTGGTATTGAAACCAGTTCTCGTTTGGGAGCTGGTTTGTCGATGAACGCAGCCTCCGCACCCCTATCCCCGTTCGCCCAGGGTGCCGCATCCTTGCTGATGCTGGTATTGATTGCGGTCATCATGCTGGGCGCGAATCCGCTGGCCGGTGAAACCATTGCGCCGTTCGATTTTCTGGTGCAGTTTCCGGGTTGGAAAAACAGCGGGATCGAAAGCCCGGTGAAGCACCGCAAGCACTCGGATATCCTCGATGCCAAGCTGCCGTCCTGGCGCTACGCCCGGGAAAAGCTGCGCCAGGGAGAGCTGCCGATATGGAATCCCCACGTGCTGGGCGGAAACCCGCTGTTACTATTGAGTATCCGTTCAATTTTAACCCCTGCGTTTGCCGCCTATGCCTTGTCTGATAGCGAGGCTGCCGGATTGTATGCCGCGGCATTGGTCAATCTGCTGGTCGTCTCTTTCGGGAGTTATCTGCTTTTTTTCAGCTTGACAGGGAATCGTCTCGCCGCCCTGTTGGGTGCGGTCGCCTTCAGCTATTCCGGCTTCAATACCGCTTGGTTTCTTTGGCAGCATGTGAATACCAGTGTCTGGATCCCCTGGGTGCTCTTGTTTGCGGTGCGTATCGCGCAGACAGGCGATGCCAGGCATGTTCCCTGGCTGGCCATCGCATCGACAATGCTGATTCTGGGTGGATTTCCAACCGTGACCGTCTATGGCTATATGGCCCTGCTGCTGCTGTTTATCAGTTGGGCGCTGTTTTCGCGCAGCCCGTATCGGTTGGTTTTGACAAGAGGGGCACTGGGGGTGGCCGGAATACTCCTGTCATTCATGATCTCCATGCTGATTCTCTACTGCCTGGACGAGTCCTTGGGGCGTATCGATCTGAGTCATCGCCGGGGGGGCAGTACCTTTAAAGAGGCCAAGGATCTGCTGCTCTACATTCAGCCGTTCAGGGAGGGTCCGTTGACCCTGGGCAGGACGGCCTATGTGGGGCTGATCCCGCTGATACTCTTTCTCCCGGCTTTATGGCTCACCTGGAGGAGTCGCCTGGATTGGAAATATGTCTGGGGATTGTCGCTGGTTGTGGCGATTGCGCCTTTGGCCTTCGCCTGGATTCCGATGGATTACATCCGCCAGATCCCTTTGATTGGCACCAGTATGATCAACAGGCTGCATCTGATCATCGGGCTTGGCTTGTCTCTGCTCTCCGTCCTGGTCCTCTCTGCCGCTTATCGGCGATTCGGAAGGAATGCCACGACCTGGGCCAGTTTGGTTTTATTGCTGCTGCTGGCGGTACAGGTGGTTGACCAGCGCCGGGTTTTTCAGTCCCTGGTTGGCCATGTAAAGGGCGAAACGATCTATCCGCGTACGGCCACGATCGATTATGTCAGGGATAACATAGCGCCGCTGCAAAACGTCATAGCCGACCGGGGTTATCTCCTGTCAGGGGTGGTTTCGGCCTACGGTCTTTCCGAGTGGTTCGCTCATGGTTTTCATTCGCCGGCGGAAAAGCGGCTGCTCAAGGGGGCCGTCACCAAGCCATTTCTGACCCCTACCGCTTCGGCCTTTTTGTGCAGACAGGTCAATTTCGCGAATGCGCGGTTGTTGGCTTATCTGGGTGTCAGGTATGTGCTCTGTGCGGATGAGTCGAAATATCGCGCGGCAGTTGAGCGAAAGCCAGTATTTGATACGATTGAGCCGAGTCCCGGGGAGGCTGGCGGAGTGAGTTTGACCGGGGAGAGGATTGCTCAACTCTTCGAACTGCACCACCAGGTCTCGTTTGATGAACTGGATCTGGCCTTGCAAACGGTCAATGCGGAAAACATGCCTGGTGTCAGGCTGAAGCTGTGGATGGATTCGGTAGCGCTGACCGAGTCGGCGCCCTGCGCCCTGCAGGCAGAACCGGATGGAGCCTATTTGCGATGTGAATTCCCCGACCGGGTAATGCTTGACAAGGGACGCTATGAGATGGAGCTCATGGTCGAGGGAGACAATGCGTCTTCCTCACTGGTGGCGGTGGTTTACCCCTCTGATTCCCCGCTGTTTCGGCTGCAAGTGGGAAAATCGTCGAGGGAAAGCGTGCTCGGCTGGCGTGGAAACAAGCGGACTGGTAGCCATGTCTATCTGGCCGTGTTGAGCGGTGAGGTCGATTCATATACTGTGCACGAGGTGGAACCTGGGGTGGTTCTGGTGGAAAACAGACTCGTCGGTGGGAGTGCCTATTTCGTCGCATCCCTCGGTAGTATGACAGCCCCCCGCTACGATCAGGTGAAGCTGCGTGAATACAGCGATACCTCGATGCGGTTTGATTACCTTGGGGATAGACCCGGATGGGTTGTGATGCCCGTCAGGATGTATCCCGGCTGGTCATGCCTGGTTAACGGAAAAAAGGTAGAGCCGGCGCTGTTCAAAGGAGTGATGCCGGCGGTGCCGGTAAGTGGTAACGGCACTGTTGATTTTGTATATTCGCCGACCCACTACTCAGTGTATGCGGCGGTTTCCGTGCTCGGAGTACTGCTTTGTTTGTTATTTCTGTTCAAGGCGCAGTCGATTAACCGATGGTTAGCGAATTATTTAAAAGCCGATCGATGAGTGAGCGTTCCTATCTGGGAACGGCGGGGCGGTTTGGTATTGTTCTGCTCTTGGTTATCCTGGCCCTGGCGCTGATGCGGTATTGGTTGACTGCCGGTCTGCCAATAACTGCGCACGCCCACGGGATCCATGACGATGCGCTCTTCATCCGTCTGGCGGAGAGTGTCGTTTCCGGAGCGTGGTTAGGTGACTACGACAAGCTGACTCTGGTCAAGGCGCCGCTCTATCCCCTCTACATCGCCGCAAACTATTTGCTGGGTCTGCAGTTCAAGACCATGGAGCATGCCATCTACATTGTGGCCTGCGTGATTATCTATCTGGCATTGGTAAAGGCGAGAGTCAATCCATTTCTTGCCTTTGTGCCCTTCATTCTCCTGCTGTTCAATCCCTATCACCACAGCAGCGTGGAGCGGGGCTGGTTCTATGCGGCATTGGTGCTGTTGGTCATTGCCGGTATCTACTATATGATCTCGATGCGAAGCGTATCGGGCAGCATTAGATCGTCCCACTCGTTTTTGCTCGGCCTGGGTCTGGCCTCTCTCTATCTTTCCCGGGAAGAGACCATCTGGCTCTATCCGCCGTTGCTGGTTGCCTTTGCCCTCCTGTTCTATCAGCCGGACAGATACAAAATCGTGCAGTCGATGAGCCGGGTGCTGCCAATCCTGCTGTTGGGCATGGCAATACCCATAGCGGCGGTATTGAGTGCGAACTACGTGAAATATGGACACTTCGGTATCAAGGACAGTGCTGTCAAGGAGTTTAAGGCCGCGTTCAAGCTGATGAAAAGCGTGCGCACGAATGAGGAGAGGCCTTTTGTCGATGTCACTCACGAGTCGCTGGACCAAATGTTTACAGTGAGTCCAGCCTTGGCCAGGTTTCAGCATCACCTCCAGGGCGGACTGGGCAGGCAATGGGGGGGGCTGATGTGCAAGCGTCATGCCGAGGCATGTAATGAGATTGGCGGCGGCTATATTTTCTGGGCCTTGCGAGACGCACTGGCCGCAGAGGGATATTACCAGAGCCCGCAAAAGATGAAGTCGGTCTATGACGAAATCAGCAAACAGCTGCGGCAGGGGTGCAGCAGTGGGCAGCTGGATTGCTCGCGTACTGTCTGGCCGCTCCGCTATCCGATCAGAATGGAGAGGATAGACGACTATCTGGCAAAACTGCCCCTGTTCGCAAGTTATATGGTTTCAGGTTTACATGGACGCCTTCCCGGTTATGGTGCAGCACATGGCCCGGAGGAGCGGCTCGAGGTCTTCAAGAAGTTATCGAATGCGTCGATAAGGCCGAAGGCCCAACAGGATCAATACTCGGTTTCCGGCTGGCTGATTTCAGATAGCCAGGAAAAATATGTCGCTATCGTGCCCAGGCCTTTTGCCGCGTACAGCAACCGGTTCAGCCTGCAGTCGAGCAGGGATGTACAGCGCCACTTTAGTGACAATGCGGATTCCGGGTTGTCGCGGTTCAATGTGAAGGGGCCGTGCAAGGGCGGTCAGTGTGAGCTGTTGATAATGTCCGGCGGTGAATATGCGAAACTGGACCAGGAACTGATCCGGGCTGGAGCCGATTTGAAGCGAGGCGGTCTGCATCTGCATATCGACTCGGTCAAACAGGTGGAGAACAAGCAGCAGTTAGTCTGGGTTGATCAGGTGAAGATAGATGTGTTTAAAAAGATCGGCGCACTCTACAACCATCTGCTGGTCTACCTGTCGTTGTTCGCCACAATGGTATTTGCGATTGCCTGTTTTGCCTTCCTTTTCAGGAATTACCGTAGCCTGTTGCTGGGGGGTGCGTTGATGGCCGTCTTCGGCATTGCTGCTCGGTTGGGGGTTCTGGCCCTGTTCGATGATTTTACCCAAAGTCCGGTCGTCGGTCAGTTTCGCCATTTTATTCCGGTCATGCCGCTGCTGCTTCTCTACATTGGATTGAATTTTCTCATCCTTTTCGAGTTGCCTGCCGCGCTGCGGCGATCGACTAAAACTGGTGTTCAATCAGAGGCATCGGATCCGGGCGATAGCACATTCTTCCGTTCGCAGATCTGACCCCGGCCTTCCTTTGTTGCTGAAGCCTTGCCTGCTGCCCATTGCATCGGGTCGGATATGGTTTAGGCAATTGTGTATCTATTCAAGTTTTTGACCTATCGACGGATGAACGGGCAGGGACCGTGACTGAGAGTGCGGACAGGATAATTTCGATAAAGATATAAAAAATCCTGTTCAGTGCAGCCAAGACAATTGCACTGTTGACATCGAGATACGGCGCCAGGCCAAGGACCAAAACCGATTCGCGGATGCCGATGCCGGCAGGAGCGAAGGGTACGGCAAATCCCACGGCGTAACTGAAGGCATAGAGTCCGATGATATAGACAAGTCCGATTTCCGCGGTAGCGAACGGTGTCAAGGTAATCCAGAAGGCAAACCCGAGCACCAGCCATATCAGCAGCGCGGTGATAAAAGATAGAGGCGTAAACAACAAGCGCCGGCTATAGCCGTATAGCCGCTGCCGATAAGGCCCCAGTCGTGGCAACAGCAGCAGGAAAAGAACAATACCAACTACTGCCATTGGAATGGCTGGCGGTACCTTTTGGATCAGTGTGAGCAAGAACCGGTATTGCGAGAGACCGATGAGCAGCAGGCCGAACATGAACGCACTGAAAACGACCCAAAATGTTTCAAGGATGATGGTGTCGCGTACGGTCCTGCCGTCGAGCCCGGCGGATTTATACATGCCGATCTTGCCGACGAACTGCCAAATCGATCCGGGAATGTATTTGCCCAGCTGGGTGATGTTGTAGATGCTGAAGCTTTGGATAAACGGAAAATCGACTTTGTGATAGAGCAATGACTGGTGCATGATCGCTGTCAACAGCAGTTTGCCGACAGTGAGTGAGAGCAGGGAAATGACTATGATCCCAATGGGTAGTCGCTTGACCACCTCATCCACGACATGGAGGTTTCCATGCAGGAAGATAAGGATGAAGCACAGGACAACTGCCCACCACAGGGTTTTCAACGCGGTTTTTAGCTTTGTTTGCACGAGTTGGCCCGACCCAAAAGGTTATATAAATAGTCGAACTGCTGATAAGCAGAGGCCCTTGCGCTCTCCTGGTGCTGCTTGATCTGCTGCCGTATCGATGATTCCTGGTCAAGGGTATTGCGAATTGTGTTCAGCATGAGCTCGGAGTTAAGCTGACTGAAGTCGAAAACAAGATCGCCAAGCCCAAAAAAATCCATGACTTCCCGGTATTTGTGGCTCCAGCCCAATACAATCACGGGTTGACCTGTGGCCAGTGCGGCGATCATTGCGTGAAACCGGGAAACCATCACCAGCCTGCAATGACCCATGAGCTGTTTGATGCCCGGGGTATTGATATCAAAATCGACATGGTAGAGCGACTCAAGTGTGGGGTTGTCGCCTTTCAGCCGATCTGCGATGCGCCTGATCACGGGCAGGTCGTTGTTGCGTAACTTTGACATTTCGCCCTCGCGGGTCGCATTCGGATAGAGCAGCACGGCATAACCCTGCGCCATGAGTTGATGGCAAAGTGCCGCGATCTGGTTATGGTAGCTGCTCTCCTGCCGGTCCGAAATGGCTGCCAGCACGCTGCTGGGGCAGATGCCGATCAGCTTCCTGGTCTCGCTTTTCAGCCTGTTGCCGAGATCGGCCAGTTGTTGACGGCCCTCGTCGGATATCCTGTCCTGCGCCTGATGCAGAAAGGCGACATCCGCCACCGGGTCGGGATGGACTGTCTCCAGCGACAGTGATTGCAGGTGTTGGTGTGTCTTGAGTCCGCGGGCGAAAATTTTGTCGATTCTCGACAGCGTATGTCTGGCCAGGAAGCGATTCAACGGATTATTGAATGGCCCGCAGGCCTGGGAGAACTTTACCACCGGGGTGTCGAGCAAGATTGCCGGCGCCAGGGTGAGCACATTGTAGGGCAGAAATTTTTCTCTGCCGTCTATAAACGAGACGCCTGCAAGATCGATCAGAACATCCGAGCCGTCAAGGGAGCGAATGGATTCAGGCACCAGCTTTGCCAAGGATTTAAGGTGCAGGGCCTTGAGCAGCGTCAACAGCAGCGAGCAGGGCAGAAGGACAGAAACCAGGTACAAGGGGGTGGCGCTGAAAACCCTGATTCTCGGATCATCGATCAGTTCCCCGTCCCGCCCCGGGTAGTAGGAGTAGATGTTGAAGTTCGCCTCAGGATAACGGTTGCGAATTCTCCCGATGGCGGTGGTAAGCATGGCCTCTGCGCCCCGGTTCCCACTCACGGTTGCTGCAATGATCGAGATGGTTTTCATGATAAGGATTCGAGGCCCTTTTTCAGGTACAGGTAGGCTTTCAGCAGGGGGCGCGGCAATCTGAAGATCAGCCGGTTCCATTGCACTGATTCACTCCAGCGCATGTTGAACAACGTGATCAGTGCGGTCAGCCAGGCATGCCATGAAACCCGTGTTTTGACCTTGTCGGGCACTTTATATCCAAATAACGGGGCCACCCGACTCCGTGCGCTGACATTATAGTGAAATGGCGCGGCGCGGGCCTGCCCATCCAGGATGTCGCAAATATCCAAAGACGTTGCTGTGATTGTTCCGCCGCGGTATGAGCTTTGCCACAAATCACTGCCTTGCCGGGTGCGTATGATTACCCCTGTTTTCTTGATCGGATCCTGCTTGAAGCGGTAGGCCCAGACGTCTCCCAGAGATATATCAGCCTGATATCCGAAGTGATCATGACAAACAAGGCATTTCTTTTCCGAGTAAAAGAAGAGGTTTTGATAAAGGCTGAAATAGGAGAATGGCTTTCTGATAGTGGTTCCGTTCTGGAACCCGGCTTCCAACTCGCCTCGCCAATGACCTTTACGAAACTGGTATGAACGAAGCGGGCTTGCGGCCTCCTTTCTCAGTTGTTGCGAGATTTCATCAATCAATTCGGTCCTGGAGTTGTGTCCGCATACCAAGGCGATTTTTAGCTTGACCTTGTCGGCAAGATCGTGATCTTTCACTTCCCAGCGGCTAAGGTTTGAGATATCGCAGGGCAGGCCAACAACGGCGATGCGGCCGTTGAATTGGCGAATCAGGGGGAGGGCCTCGCGGATAAATGCAGTTTCCACATATTTGCTGCCTTGGGCTGCAAGGATCTCCTGTTTGGTCGTGGCGATGGTAAAATGCGCCCTGACTTTTTCGTTTTCGATATCGGTGTTGCATACCAGTGCGCCATCGATCTCGCCCTGCTCCAGGAGGGAAATCAAGAGTGCCGATCCGACTCCGCCCGATGCGGCGTTGACCCGAAGGGAATCCTCGGATGCATAAGCGTGGTACAGCTCTCGATACTCACCAACAAGCCTGTTGATGCGGCTCTCGGTCCATGATTTTCGCAGCAGCTTGTCGGCAACTTGATTGAGCATTTTGCGCATCTTATTTATGTTCGCAAGGCAAGCTAAAACATGAAAAGCACTGGTCGGCGCTTTTATTGGGTTTTACATATTTGAAACTCGGCTGGATTCTCATGCAGCTAAGGCTGGAAGGCGGTCCCTTGGGTTGCGGAAGAATGCATCGGGATGCGGCATATCATCAGATCAGGCAGTCGCCTCGCTGGCGGAACCGTCGCCCTTTTCCAGCTCGGCATGCTCCGGGACCAGTATTTCCAGAAGCGCCTGCAATTCTTCAGTTTCATAATTATCGCAAGCCAGTTTCATGCTATCGAGGTTGTCCAGGAGCCTATGCCAGTCAACCTGCCGGTAACGAGCGATAAAGACCTTGTCGTGGGCTGTCTTTTGTAAATGCTCCATTTCGTGAAATAGTTCTTCATATAGCTTTTCACCCGGCCGAAGGCCAATGAATTCAATCTGGATGTCTCCGCCGGGCGTTCTTCCCGACAGATGGATCATCTGCTCCGCCAGGTAGTTGATTTTGATGGGCTCTCCCATGTCGAGCACGAAGATCTCGCCGCCATCGCCGAGCACAACGGTCTGCATGATCAATTGGCAGGCCTCGGGGATGGTCATGAAATAGCGCTCCATGCGGGGATCGGTCACCGTGACCGGTCCACCTGCCTCGATCTGTTTGCGAAACAGCGGGATTACGCTGCCGGCCGAACCCAGGACGTTTCCAAAGCGCACGGTTATGAACTTGGTGTCGGAGTGTGGGTTGAGATTTTGACAATAGATCTCCGCACCCCGCTTGCAGGCGCCCATCACATTGGCGGGATTGACCGCCTTGTCGGTAGATACCAGGACAAAGACGTCAGATTTATAACGGTCGGCGCTTTGCGCCAGGATGCGTGTGCCAAGAATATTGTTACGCACCGCCTGGCGCAGTTGATGTTCGAGCATGGGAACATGTTTGTAGGCGGCGGCGTGAAACACCACCTCCGGCCTCTCCTGTTCGAACAGGTTATCCACCAAAGGCTGGTCGAGGATGTCGCCCAGATGACATTTGAGCGAGAGCTCCGGGAAACTGCCGCGAAGCTCCATTTCGATGCTGTAGAGATTGAATTCACTGATCTCCAGCAGCACCAGCCGGGCGGGTTCGATCTTCGCCAGCTGGCGGCAGAGTTCGGAACCGATCGATCCGCCAGCGCCGGTGACCAGGATCACCTTGCCGGACAATGCGCCGTTAATGGCATGCCAGTCGAGGGAGACCGGGTCGCGCCCAAGCAGGTCCTCGATGGAGACGGTTCGCAGGTTGTTGATCTGCACGCTGCCTGAGATCAGGTCGTTGAGCTGGGGCACGGATCTGAAGGGGATCTCCGCCTTTTCGCACAGCTCGACCACCCTTCGCATCTGCCTGGAAGAGGCGGAGGGAATGGCCAGCATGATAATGTCGATGCCGAGTTCTTCGCCCAGTCGAGGAATATCGCCACAGGTGCCGGCCACCGGAATACCGTGAATCTCCCTGCCCTGGCGACGCTGCTTGTCATCGACAAAGGCGACGGGGCGATAGTCTCCCCGGCGGTTGCGCAGGATATCTCTTGCCAGCATCTCGCCGGCCTTGCCCGATCCCACGATGAGGACCCGCTTCCCGGGGGACAGATCCAGGCTGTGGTCTTTGAGCAGGCGATAGACCAGGCGCGGTCCGCTCAACAGCATCACCAGCAGAATCGCATAGATAACGGGAACGGAGCGGGGAACGCCCCCGGCCCGGGTGAAGATAAACAGCAGCGCCACACCAACCAGGGTGCCCACCGCCACCGCCTTGAGGATGCGCACGATATCCGGGAGCGAGGCGAAGCGCCATATGCCGCGATAGAGGCCGAACAGCAGAAAGGCGGTCAGTTGGATCGGCAGAATGAAGAAAAGGCCTACCAGGGCATCCTCATAATAGGCGGCAGGCACCACCTCCAGGTTGTAGCGCAGCCAGTAAGCGAGGAACCAGGCAATCGGCACCATCAGCACGTCGTGCGCCAGCGCAACCGCTTGCGAACGTAGATGTCGAGGAAGGATCTCTCTGCTCATTCAGGCGCTCCTGGTGCCTTTGAAGATAGTATGGGGAACCGGTTTCTACCTATTCTACCCTATTGCGTATTTGGGGCGGAGGGGTCTGTTGCAGTCAAGGCGCCTCAAGCCGGGATGCAATATAGGGCATTGGCTGTAGATCTTTGGCCAGGCATTGCTGGTATAATTTTCTCGAATTTGCCCGCGCGGCTGCGGGTCGGCGGGTGGGCCGCTTGAGGCCTGACGCCGATATGACCGAGTCCAATCATGGATTGTTTTGAACAGGATGGCGGCACCGGCTGTCGAGCGAATCCAACCTCAGCGAAGAGAGTCTGATAATGAAACTGAACAACTGTCATGTCCGTTGCAGCGGCTTTACCCTGATCGAACTGTTGGTGGTCATGGCGATTCTCGCGATGCTGGCCGGCCTCATCGGCCCCAGGGTGATGAACGCCCTGGGTGAATCCAAGAGCAAGACCGCCAGGGTGCAGTTGGAAGAGCTGGCGGCGGCCCTCGATATCTATCGCCTGGATACGGGCAACTATCCGCGCGAACATCACGGCCTGAGGGCGCTCGTAGAGCATGTCGACGGGGTGGAGAACTGGAACGGCCCCTACCTGAAAAAGGCCAGAATACCCAAGGACCCTTGGGGAGCGGACTATATCTACCGCTATCCGGGAGAGCACAGCGATTTTGACCTCTACTCCCTCGGTGCCGATGGTGTGCAAGGGGGCGAGGGCGAGGCCAAGGATATCAATGGCTGGGAGTGATTTCCGGTCAGTCGGCATCCAGCGTTTGAATCCTTAGCTCAGGTCTGAAAACCGCGGCTTGCAGATTCTGTCCCATGGTTCGAAAAGGCGTCCCGGCAGGAGCGACCGGACGGGTGAATAGGGCCTGAAATGATCCGCTTTGGCAATGTTTCACTGAGAAGGGGCAGCAAGCTGCTGTTGCAACAGGTCGACTTCACCCTCTATGCGGGTTGGAAAGTCGGGATTACCGGCGGCAATGGCTGCGGAAAATCGAGCCTGTTCGATCTGATACTGGGGGATTTGCAGGTAGATCAGGGCGATCTCACGCTGCCGCAGAAGATCGAGATCGCCCATGTGGCGCAGGAGACCCCTGCGCTGAAGAGGTCAGCCCTCGACTATGTCATCGACGGCGACCGGGTTGTGCGCGAGATTGAACAGGCCATCGCCGAGGTCGAAGCCGGCAATGATGGCGCCGCCCTCGCCGGGTTGCACGAGGCATACCACAACATCGATGGCTACAGCGCCAAGGCCCGCGCCGGGGAGCTGCTGCACGGCCTCGGTTTTACCCCGGAGGATGAATCGCGACCGGTCGCCCACTTTTCCGGTGGCTGGCGGGTGCGCCTCAATCTCGCCAAGGCCTTGATGTGCCGTTCCGACATGCTGCTGCTGGACGAGCCGACCAACCACCTCGACCTCGATGCGGTGATCTGGCTGGAATCCTGGCTGCGCAGCTACGCCGGTACCCTGCTGCTGATCTCCCATGATCGGGATTTCCTCGACCAGGTGACAGACCATATCGTCCATATCGAGCAACAGCGGGCGACACTCTACAACGGTAACTACAGCGGTTTTGAGCAGACCCGCTCGGCGCGTCTCGCCAATCAGCAGGCGGCCTATGAAAAACAGCAGCGTGAGATCGCCCATATCCACAGCTATGTGGAGCGGTTTCGCGCCAAGGCCACCAAGGCGCGCCAGGCGCAGAGCCGCCTCAAGGCGTTGCAGCGCATGGAGCTGATCGCCCCGGCCCACGTGGACTCACCCTTCCATTTCAGTTTTGCCGAGCCGGAGAAGAATCCGCACCCCCTGCTGCAGCTCGACGAGCTGGCCATCGGCTATGCCGGACAACCCATACTCAGCGATATCCGCTTCGATCTGGCGCCGGGTGACCGGATTGGCCTGCTCGGTCCCAACGGGGCAGGGAAATCGACCCTGATCAAACTGCTGGCCGGCGAACTCGAACCCCTTTCAGGCCAACGTTTGCCCGCCCAGGAGCTTCGGGTCGGCTATTTTGCCCAGCATCAGCTGGAGCAGTTGGATGGGGCAGCCACCCCCCTGCTCCACCTGCAACGGCTGGATCGGAACGCCTCTGAGCAGACCCTGCGCAACTACCTGGGCGGGTTTGGTTTTCACGACGATCAGGCGCTCCAGCCGGTGGCCCCCTTTTCCGGCGGTGAGAAGGCCCGCCTGGTGCTTGCCCTGCTGGTATACCAGCGCCCAAACCTGCTGCTCCTGGATGAGCCGACCAACCATCTCGACCTGGAGATGCGCTATGCCGTCGGCCGGGCGCTGCAGGCGTTTCAGGGGGCGATGGTGATCGTTTCCCACGACCGCCACCTCCTGCGCATCACCACGGACGAGTTTTGGCTGGTGCACGAAGGCGGGGTGGAACCCTTCCCGGGATCCCTGGATGACTACCCCTCGTGGCTTGCCGGGCAGCGCCGCAGTACAGGAAATCCCGGCGGGGACCGGGCCGATCCGCCTCCGGGCGGCCATACCGCATCCGCCAGGAAGGACAGGAAGCGCCAGCAGGCGGAACTGCGAAAGCGGCTTCAGCCATTGCGCAGGGAACAATTGAAATTTGAACAAGAGATGGAAAAATTACACCGCAGGCAGCAACAGTTGGATCAGCTGCTCGCCGACCCCATGCTCTACGATCCGTCACAAAAAGAGATATTGAAGCAACGGCTTAGGGAAAAGAGCGATCTGCAGGCAGCACTCGATGAGTGTGAGCGGCACTGGTTGGCCGTGAGTGAGCAGCTTGAGGCTGCACAAAACGATGAAACAGTCTAAAGTGTCACCAGATGGATAGGCGGCTGTTTGCACAGTAGGCCTTAGCGGTACCGACTGGTTGGCTGTAATCTGCTATCAAATGATTAGTGCATTGGATTGTTTGGTCGCGTGAATTAGGACATGCACGTATTTTGAGATTTAGCGATGAATATTTACGTAGGAAATCTGCCCTGGAGCATAAAGGACGACGAGTTACGCCAGCTCTTTACGGAGTTTGGAGATGTCTCCAGCGCCAATGTCATCATGGATAAATTTTCAGGCCGCTCGAGGGGCTTCGGTTTCGTCGAAATGCCGGACTCGGCGGCGGCTGAAAATGCGATCAAGGCACTGAATGAAAAAGAGCTTGGAGGGCGCAATCTGCGCGTCAACGAGGCAAAGCCCCGGGAAGAGCGTCCACCGCGCCGAACCAAGCATTAGCAAGATGTTCAAGGGGTTGCAGCTGACGCAATCCCTGCAGTTTGAAGTAATTGATATGACTGCCTGTTAAAACAGGACAGAGATCCGTTGGCGATATGAAAGGCTTATTCGCACTGTTGTTTGTTGTGGCCCTGGCGTTTTTGATCTGGCCCTACACGGCGGTATACCGTCTCGACCAGGCGCTGCAGGCGGACGACCAGCAGGCACTCAGCGAACTGGTTGACATGGTCGCCGTGAGAGAGCAGATCAAGCGCAAACTCAATAAGAACGTGGAAAGCACCATAGGCGACGTCTCCAACAGCTTTATCGATTGGCTGCAAAACGGCATCCAGCGTATGGGCGCCGATGCCATCGAACAGATGGTCGACATCCGCTGGGTCGTCGCCCAGCTGCGCTCGCACAACCGCAAGCCCGGGCATGGCGGTATCCTGGATAGAATGACCTACGCCTTTTTCGACGGTCCCGACAGACTGCTGCTGCGGATCGGCGACCTGGACGACAACCCGGTGCATGCCCACCTCAGCCTGCAGGGTCTGGAGTGGCGAATCACGGCTGTCTATAACTGATTTTCCCGGTTACGCCCATTGTTCTTATATAAAAAAACCAACTATTACATGTAGTTGGATTTACTTCCCCATTTTTTCACCAGACTCGCCCGAAACCCCTGCGGGGTCGATATTAATTAAAGAATCGGCACAGCCGGCCGCTGAGTCATTCTGAGGTTCAACTATGTTGAGTCTGTGATCCTATTGGTGAAGTAGAAGTGAGGCCCTCCAGGCTGCACTGAGGATTGAGAGAGAGAATCGAATCATGGCCGAAATCAGTTTTAACCAAAAGCTATTTGATGTCTGCCCTACTGGTATGCTGGCTATCGACAGTGACGTCTGTATTCGATGGATGAATCCTGCATTGGAAGCGATGCTCGATCTTACCGGTGATGAGCTCATCGGCAAGGACAAGAAGACACTGCCGGTTAATCTGCACGCCCTCTTCGACGAGACCGATATGCTGCACCTGTCGCTCAACGGTGATGGCGAGCGTTGGCTGCAGCGGGAAGTGCGCGATGTGGTGGATGGTGACAATACCCAGCTGAGATTGCATTTCTACCAGGATATCAGCCAGCAGATCATGGCGCAGCGTGAGAGCGATGATCTGCGCAGGCAGGTCGAAGATCTCACCATTACCGATGAACTGACCGGCATGTCCAACCGCCGCGCCACGATCCAGGCGATCAGTGCCCAGGTGACCCGCAGCAGGCGTTACGGCAACCTGCTCACCTTGGGCGCGATGCGTTTGACTCACCCCGAGGGAGAGGATCGGCCATTGCCGGACACCTCTGTCCTGGTAATGACCCAATATCTTCGCGAACGTCTGCGCTGGGCCGATGTCATCGGACGCTATGAAGATCAGCTTTTTCTCCTGGTGATGCCGGAAACCGCCAAGGATGATGGCGAAAACCTGCTGCAGCAGATCGTCAACGAGTGCCGCGGGGGCGCCCTGGAGGGGCTGGGGGAGAATCCGGTTCCCGATCTGCAGATCGGTGTGGCGGAGTGGATGAAGGGCGACGATTCGCAACGCCTGATCAAGCGGGCAATCGAATCGATCTGAAAACAGGCCGGTCGGGGTTGATTGATACCACCATCCGTTTTCCACGGCAGAGAGTCGTAGCCTAACCTGTTAGATGGGGTCGCTGGCTTCTCCCGGCGGTTACGGGTGGAGTCGGCGACCCCCTCGAGTTGAACCACTACCGGTATCGATATGCCCGATGCACAACGAATCAGCTTCGACGATGGTATCAGCAGGAAGGAGCTGAACGCAGTTCGACAGCGCTTCATGCGCCTGCACCGTGAACGCCTGCGTCGAATCCTGATCGAGCTGCGCAACAGCCAGCAGGAGTTTTTGCACCTCCTGCCGTTACTGCTGCATATCAATCACCCCATGTTGCCGGGATTCGTCAGCAGCGAAACACCCACGGGCATCTCCGATTACAGCCCTTCCAAGAAGGCCCTGGACGCGGCAAAAAGGCTCAGCCGCAGCTTTGATTACAAGAAGCGCGCACAACGCGTCTACCATATCCATGGCCTCTACCTGATGGGCAGTACCGGAACCATCGGGCAGTCCTCCACCAGCGACTTCGATCTCTGGCTCTGCTTCGATCCGGCATTGAACAAGAAACAGCGCCAGCAACTCCAGCAGAAGGCGGCCCAGATAGAGAAGAGCGCCGCCGAGTTGGACCTGGAACTGCATATTTTTCTCATCGATCCCGAGCGATTTCGCCATGGCGAGAAGTCAAAGCTGTCCCGGGAGAGCAGTGGCACCACGCAACACAACCTGTTGTTGGAGGAGTTCTACCGCAGCGCGGTATTGTTGGCTGGGAGATATCCGCTCTGGTGGCTGATTCCCCCCGAACATGAGGACGACTACCAGAACTTCGCCGACTATCTCCTCACCAATCGCTTTATCAAGTCATCGGAGATCTTCGATCTGGGCGGGCTCGATCATGTCCAGGCCGGTGAGTTCTTCGGTGCCGCCCTGTGGCAGCTCTACAAGGGCATCGACTCGCCCTACAAATCGATCCTCAAGATCTTCCTCATGGAGGCCTACAGCCGTAACTATCCATCCCCGCAATGGCTGGCGCGGCAGGCGAAACGGGCGATCTACGAGGGTGAGAGCGATATCGACAGGCTGGATGCCTACATCCTGCTCTACCAGCAGGTCGAGGCCTATTTAAAACAGAACAATGACCACGATCGGCTCGAACTTGCCCGCCGCTGTTTCTATTTCAAGGTTGGCGAGCGCCTGAGCCTCTCGCGCAAAAGCGACAACTGGCGCCTGCAGGCGATGTTGGGACTGACCCGGCAATGGGGCTGGGGGCAGACCCAGCTGCAGATGCTCGACACCCGCTCGGAATGGAAGATCGACAGGGTGATCAAGGAGCGCAACGCCCTGGTCGGCGTACTCACCCGCAGTTATCGTCTGCTGACCGATTTTGCCCGCAAGTACGCCCGGGAGAGCCATATAGATCCCCATGAGCTCAACCTGCTGGGACGTAAACTCTACACCGCGCTCGACCATCGGCCGGGTAAGATCGACCATATCAATCCAGGTATCTCGAAGAACCTCGCCGAGGAGAATCTGTCGCTCCATCATCGCCCGACAAGGGATGGTGAACCGGCATGGATGCTCTACCGCGGCAGCCTGGAGGCGGGGGAAGAGAGCGAGCAACGCCCGATCAAGATCTCGACGAATCTGATCGAGATCCTGCTCTGGAGCCACGTCAACCAGGTATGGGGGAGGGCAACCCGGATAAGCTTCGATGCGGGGGAGACGGCCCTGCCGCGCAGCGAGTTGCTCTCGTTGCAGAAGAGCGTCAGCCGCCTCTTTCCCGACTACATGCCGCCATCGGCCGGGATGGCGACACTCGCCAAACCCGCCTCGATTATCATGACGGCGATGTTCATCAATATCGGCGTGGATCCGATGGAGCACCTGACCAAGGAGGGGATGCAGTTGACCAGCGAGCGACACGATCCCCTGAGTTTCGCATCCTCGCGGGCCAATTTGGTGATCAATCTGGAAAAAATCCACCAGACCAGCTGGGGAGAGCTGCAGGTGTCGAGCCATGAGGGGGCCGAGGGCCTGATGGATCTGCTCTGCTACATCCTCAATCAGCAGCCTGAAGAGGAGCGGATGCCGACGCGGATCAGCGCCTACAGCTACTCGGGGGTACGGGGCGGTCAGATCGCATCCCGGGTCACCGACCTGTTCAATCACGTGATCCGGCGTTTTCGCAGCGGTGAGCTCGACAACGGACGCTACATCTTTCGCATGGGGACGGCCTTTTTTATCGTCCAAAAGCGGGGTGAAAAGGGTTTTGTCTGGCAGAGCCTTGAGTCGTTCGAGAGTCTGCTGGAGGAGCTGCAGCAGCCTCAACCGGGTTATCGGCCCCTCGAATTCGATCCGGAGATACTGGCCAACAGCCCCTATCCCTCGTTATTCAAGAACAACAAAGCGGATGTCATCCAGCTGTTTTACCATCTCAACAAGCAGCAGACGGACATCTACCTGCTCGATGAACAGGGCGCACTCTTTCAGCAGTCACTGCCCACGGAGAGCCCCCGTTTCCTGATGCGCCAACAGCGGCGGTTTCTCAACAGCCTGCAACAATTGCGCAATCTGCTGCTGAATGAGCATGGGAGCCTTCTGGAGGAGCCCGAGTTCCATGAGTTGAGTCTGGATAAAGAGGGGCATTGGATCACCCGCAGCAGGAGAGTCCCCTTGGTCGAGGCGGATGACTACACCGAGTTGACCCTGGTGACCGATGGCGTCGAGGCCGATGCGCGGCCGCTTGCGCTGCTTTTTGACGAGCGGGAATTTTCAAGGCTGGAGTACAGCGATGATCTCTACAGCGCCGCCGCTGACTACATTCACGGTCAACGCAAGGGTGAGGCGCACTATCCGATCTATCTGACGTCGATTCGCCTGAGCGGATTTCAGACCGTCACCCGGCTCTCGACGGTGGAACTGCTGAATATAAAGAAGCGGGTAGAAGAGCGTCTCAACCGCTAGCGGGGCGCCAGATCGTGCCAACCGCGACGCCAGGAGCCGGATTGGCGGGTTCGCCGGGGATGCCCGGTAGATGGGCCAGCCACAGGAGAACCGGCCTTGTTGAGAGACCGGGAGCTGCGCCAGCCCACTGTCGTGGGCTGGATTAGGGGCAGAGCACCGCTGTCAATTGACGCTTCGCAGGTACTCGATCTCAAAGATAAGGGTTTCATTGGGGCCGATGCTTCTGCCAGCCCCCTTCTTTCCATAGGCGAGTTCCGCCGGCATATAGACCTCCCATTTCGCCCCGGGCTTCATGCGGGTCAATGCCTCCTTGAAGCCGGGCACGACACCATTCAACTTGAACTGGGCCGGTTTGCCCCGGGAATAGGAGCTGTCGAACTCGGTGCCGTCGATCAACCGGCCCCGGTAGTTCACCTCGACCGTCTGTTCGGCCGTGGGGCTGTTGCCGCTCCCGGCCTCGATGACCCGATACTGGAGACCGTTCTCCAGGGTGACTATGCCCTCCTTTTGTGCGTTCGCCTCGAGGAACGCCCTCCCCTTTTTCTCATTCGCCTCGGCAACCTTCGCGAGCCTGGCCTGCTCCTGCTGGAGATGCTGCCGCATCGCCGCCTGCATCTCCTCGTTGCTGAGGCGGACCTTGTTGCCGCTGAGCACATCGGAGACGGCAAGGGCGAAGGCATCGATGTCCAGGTCGCCGCCGACCTGGCTCTTAAGCATCTGTCCGACCCTTATCCCCAGGGTGTAGCCGTAGCGCTGGTCCTGGCTGTCAAGGTCGCCGGCCACCAGCGGATGGGCAGCTAGGGCTAGGGTTGTTATCAGAATAATTGTTAGGTATTTCATATACATATTTGGTTTGTCCAGACTTTTTGGTGGCGCTGCCCAGGCGTGACAGCACCCAGGCGGCGGTTAATTCAGGGGCGCTCAATGTAACACAATATCTCCACAGCGGAGCCGATCCGGGCCGTTGCCGCCGATCGATTGGGTGAACGGCGTGTTTGTGTGACAGATTTTTGGGAGAAGTTCGAGGGGCGCGTTGTAAATATGCAACAGTATCTATAATTTGTACAATTCACACACTTTTCCGCGCCGAGTGCGGTTTTTTTAGACAAATCCAGGCCGCTTCCCGAAAGCTGAAAATGGACTTCTTCTCCTTGAAAGACCTGAAAAACCATTAAGGATTTGGTAATATATCAAGAAGTTGTGACGAATTTGTTATTTGCACTGTGAATTTGCAACTTTTTTGTGGTTATTTGGGAATTATAGCTTGACATTGAGGTTGGAAGCGTTACTCTTTATGGAAACTGTTGTAAAAAAGATTCGCTATTGTTTTTTTGTACCAGCCCGGCTGAGCCAAGGCATCGATAGAGCATCGTGAATATCGGAAGGCAGGGATTATTTCGGCGCGGGTTAATAGTGATCGATGTTGAATACGTTCAGTCTGGTTGGCATTAACATGGGCGGATTGAAGATATCTCTGTTGGGGTCGCTAATGTGTATTGCGGTCCTTCCAGCGTGTGTTGGCCTGAAGCCCTCTGTCGAGGAGCAAGTCAACGCGAGAATCGAGGCCTATTGGCAGGCCATGATTCAGAAAGATTATGAGAAGGCGCACGGTTTTCTGTCGCCGGGCTTCAGGTTGAAGGTTGACAAATTTGTCTACCGTAATCGATTCGCTGGAAAAACAAGTTATAAGGCAGCTGCTGTCGATGGCCTTTCATGTGAAGAGGAGCGCTGTCAGGCGGCTATGATTTTGGAGTATACCGTCCACGGTGTGCCCCCCTACGGTTTCGAGTTTAACCGTACCGAAGAGCGCAAGGAGCTCTGGGTCAACGTAGAGGGAGAGTGGTGGTTGCTGCCGAAAAAGTAGGTTACCTTTCAGGGTTCTTGTGTGAAGCGTGAGGCCAAGCACGAGGCAGTGTCTTACAGTACTTGATGTTATAGGTTCAATTGGTTTGAAAGGTGATTGAATACTGAAGGTATTTCTGTTCTTATCACTTGCTTTATGCGGTGGTCGGTGGAATACTTGATGTCTACGCCTATTGTGCCTATAGTACTGCGTAATTTCAGTGGGGCTATTTCAACTCGATACCCCTGTGTCTGAAAAAATAAATTTAAGAGTTGTCGACAACACATATGCTATATATAGAAGGAGCATGTACAATGATGATGAAAAAGACGCTGGTCGCTGCCGCAGTAGCTTCCTGCTTTACCTCCATGACAGCACAGGCGGTGAACGTATCTCAGGATGCGACTGGTCAGGCCCTGCTGTATCCCTACTACAATGTCAACGAAGGTAACTTGACCTTCGTTTCTGTAACGAATACCACTACTGTGTCCAAGGCTGTCAAGGTTCGCTTCCGTGAGGGTGTTGGTAGTGAGGACGTCTTTGACTTCACGCTGTACCTGTCACCCAGGGACGTCTGGGTTGGCGTTATCAGCCAGGTAGGTGGCGCTGTCAGACTGGCGGTTCCGGAGGATACCTCCTGTACCGTTCCTGTCACCTCTGTCTTGACTGCAGCCAGCTTCAGCTCCGCTCGTATCGATACCGCATACGATCCTGACAGCAGCGGCACCCAGACTGCCGACGAGGTTCTGGCCCGTCTCTCCGAGGGTCACATCGAGATCATCGAGATGGCTGAGTTGCCTTACACTGCGGGCGGAACGGATATTGCAACTGCAATTACTCATAACCAGGCAGCTAGCCCTGTAGCCCCTGTTGATTGTCAAGTTCCGACTACTTTCACTGGTACCACCGGTCTTGGTGCGATCCTCGATGCAGGTATCGTGACGGCTTCTGCCGTGGCTCAGGACTTCCAGCCACCTAGCGGCGGTCTCTACGGTTCCGCTGCGATCTTCAACGCAGCCACCGGCATCTACTTCCCCTACAACGCTACCGCTCTCGAGCAGTTTGCTGCCAACCCGATCTGGTGGCCGCAGAACTCTCAGCCCTTCAGCGCAGTTGAAGGCGCGGCTGCTGGCGTTGACAGCGCAGGTAACGCCATCTCCAACTACTACACAGCTGACGATGGCTCCACCGTACCTACAGCTGGCGGTACCCTGAACTTCGATCTGCCCGATCTGAGTACTCCGACCACCGCTGAAGTTACTGCTAACAGCTCGGCCTATACCGTATACAGCCGCGTTGCCGCTACCTCTGCACCGGCCATCAACGCCGGTTCCTTCGGTGGTTCCGTACCGGCCGCCAATGAGGACAAGGCATCAGCCGTTACCGCAGCCCTGACCGGCCGTAACATCCAGGGTGACTTCATCACCTCTCTGACCTTCAACACCGACTGGGTCATTACCTTCCCGACCCGTTACACCAAGGTGCATGATGTTCTCGCCGCCGAGGCTCCTTTCACCATCACTGAGGATCCCGCCTCTGGTCAGGCATGTCACGACGTGACCTTCGACTACTGGAACCGTGAAGAGCGCAAGAACAGCACCGACGCAGGCGTTGGTGTATCTCCGGGTCTTCCCGCTCCGGCCTTCTCGCTCTGCTACGAGGTCAACGTGCTGGCTATGAACGGCACAGGTGAGTTCTCCGCAGCCACCTCTTCCAAGGCTGTCAAGGCCGATGCGCCTCTGGAGTTCGAAGACGGTTGGGCAAGCATGGACCTGAGCGCATACTCCATCACACCGACTGTATTGACTGCAGGTGATCCTTCTGGCGACGTTATCGGTCTGCCAGTGCTCGGTTTCACCGCTGTGGCCGATACCGTTTCCGGTGTTGAGCGTGGTGGTGTGTTCGGAAGCCGCGTCACGGTTGACGAGCAATAAGCCATGTAGCGTTGAATATGCGGCATCAGCGATGATGCCCGCATAGCCACGACGATTAAGAACCCTGCCTCGGCAGGGTTCTTTTTTTATGCTGGAAAAAGGTGTTTAAGTTAAAATAGCGCGATCTGGATTGGAACGAAGAGAATGAATGGTATGAAGGCTCTGTTTTTATCTTTATTGTTGTTTTTTCCCGCCCTGGCTAATGCTGAGACTAGCGGTCAAGCGGTCATGGTCGAAGGCCTGGGCGCCGCGGTCACGGATCAGGAGCTTGAGAGAGAGATCGCTTATCTGCTCTCCAAGCAGGCATCGTTGGGGATACCCAATTTGAAGACCATGGAGCGGATCTCCGGTGAACTGTTGACCAACAAACTGCTGTTAAAAGAGGCTATGGAGTTGGGTCTGGAGAAAGACCCTAAGGTGCAATATGAGATTCAGCGTGCCAAACAGCGTGCACTTATCAATGCGAGGTTGGCGCTGCTCAGTGCCGAAGACCTGACCGATTCCCAAAAGAGTATTTTGGCGAAGGAGTACTGGCATGCACATCAAGACGAATTCAAAACCAAGAGCAAGAGGGGATTGTCGCATATCCTGATTGGCCTAAGGGGTCGAAGTGAAGAGGAGGCGGCAGCAGGCGCTGACAAAGTGTATAAGCAGTTGCTGGAGGCGCCTGACAAATTCGAGGCCATGGCGGAGGAACTCTCTGACGATCCCGGAAGCAAGATCCGCAAGGGTTCACTTGGTTTGGTCGAAAGCGATCGACTTGTCCCTGAATTCTCCAAGGTCGCCTTCGCACTGAAAGCGGTTGGAGACATATCGGAACCGGTCAAGACCCGGTTTGGATATCATGTGATCCGTCTCGACGAGATCGTGGATGCGAAGCTCAGCAGCTTTGAAGAGGTGAAGGATTTGGCAATGGAGAAAGCGTTGGAGGCCTATGTGAAAAACAGGCAGCAGCAGCATCTCAATGCGCTTCAAGCCAGCAGCAATCGAAAGATCCACACGGATGAAATCAGGCGGGTTTGGGAAAAGATGTTTAAACCGCCCGAGTAGTGTTGAGAGTTGGCGTTTATCTTCATATCAGCTTAATTGGCCAATAACGAATATGTAGTTGATGATCAGAAATATACTCTCGCTACTGTTGATTGAAGAGTTATTGCGTTTTCGTCACTTGCTGGCGGGTCTCGTCGGGCGGAGCCTGAAAGCGGTCTATACGGGTTCCATGATCGGTGCGGCCTGGGTCTACTTTAAGCCCCTGATCGTTATTCTGGCCTACTATTTTGTCTTTGACCAGGTATTGAGTATTCGCCTCGATCTTCAGAACAGCGGCACGGCAAGCTATGCGCTCTATCTTCTGTCCGGCCTGTTGCCCTGGCTGGTTTTCTCCGATGCGGTGATAGAGGGGGCGACCTCTCTTGTACGGGAGGCGGAGCTGCTGAAGAAGACACGCTTCCCCATCGTTCTCATTCCGGCAAAATCCGTAATCACCGCCGCAGTGAAGATATTTCCCCTGCTGTTGCTGATCTGGCTCGTCTCCGTGGTGGCCGCGGAAGGCAGGGTGCATGGTGTTGTCCTGCTTGCGCTATGGATCGCAGTGCAAATACAGCTGACTTACTACATAGCAATCATGCTTGCCATCATGAGTGCGGCGCTGCGGGATGTCGGACTGTTGGTTGAGTCCATTTTTCCGATGCTGCTCTTCTTCTCACCGGTGCTCTATCCGCTGGACAAGGTGCCAAACGCATTTCAATGGTTGTTGTGGTTGAATCCGTTTACCCCGCTGGCGGAGGGCTATCACGCGATTCTGTTGCGCGGAGAGATTCCGGCACTGTTCGATCTGGCGGTTGTCGGATCCTGGATTCTGGCAACCTTGCTGATCTGCCACCTGCTTTTACGCCGCTCGCAAGAGTATTTGGTCGATTGGCTATGAGTAAACTCGTACTCCAGGACCTGGGCAAGCTGTACCGGGTCTATCCTTCTCCCCGGCAGCGGTTGTTTGAGCTGCTTACAGGCCGTAAGCGCCACCATGAACACTGGGCTTTGAGGGGTGTCGATCTGGAGGTGGCGCAGGGGGAGGCGGTCGGCGTCATCGGCAACAACGGTGCCGGCAAGAGCACCCTTTTGAAGCTGGTCACGGGAACCCTCACACCCACCAGCGGAAAGGTGGATTATCAGGGTAGGCTGACCGCGATCCTGGAGCTGGGCACGGGCTTTCATCCGGACTTCACCGGCCATGAAAACCTGTTTTACGCAGGTGCCCTGATGGGGGTCCACAAGCATGAGATTGCCGCGCGTTACGATCAGATAGTCGAGTTCTCCGAGTTGGGCGAGGCGATTTTCCAGCCGCTAAAAACCTATTCCACCGGGATGGTGGTGCGCCTCGCCTTCTCCCTGGTGACCATGGTGGATCCGGAGATCCTGATCATCGACGAGGCGCTTGCTGTCGGTGACAGGAATTTTCAAAAAAAATGTCTGGCGCGCATGATTGAGATACAGAAATCGGGAACCACGATTCTCTTCTGTTCCCACAGCATGCATCATGTGATGCAGTTTTGCGATCGTGCAATCTGGCTGGAGAACGGCAATGTCATGGCCCTCGGTGAAGTCGGCGAGGTCGTAGACCAGTATGTCGCCAGTTCGCTGGAGGAGAAGAATCTCTATGCCAAACCGAGAAACAAAGAGGGTGACGGACATGCCGACCTGCACTGTCAGGTTACAGAGATGTTGATCGAGCCGGAAACCCATATCACCCGTGGCGAGCGATTGTTGATAAAACTCAGGTTCCGGGTATTGCGAGAGGACAGTTATGTCCTCGGTATTGCCCTGGATCAGAAAGAGACGATGACCAGAATGGTTGCGGAGACCTCGCTGGAGAATGGCCTGCCGGCTGTTCGCTTGACGCCGGGTGAGTATAGGGTAAGCATGTCAGTCGATACCGGTCTCTTGAGAGAAGGTCAGTATATCGTCTATGCCGGCCTGTTGGATGAGTCGCTGTTGACCATAGAGCACTATCTGGAGCGGGAAATCGATGTCATCGATAGCGATGAAATACGCTCTCCCGCCATGGTCCGGCTCGATGTCGAGTGGGACCTTGAAAAGAGTCTGCTGGTGAAGCGGTGACTATCGATTGACCGTTTTTTTCGCCCGGACTCCATGCGTCAGATCGATGAATGGTTTTTCAACAAGGAGATAGATTACCGAGGCTGCCACGATTGTCATGGCAATCGTAAGCACACTGCCGAGTATCAACCAGCCGGGATCTCCAATGTTATCGGGCAGAAGATCTCGCAGCTGTCTGAAGACGGCATTGAGCAGCAGTATGTGAAACAGATAGGCCGAGTAGGAGATCCTGGCGATAAAGCCGAGAATACGGCTGCTCAGGATGCTGTGTAGCGACTTGAAATAGCCTCGTGGGGCGAGGACAAAGAGAAGTATCACGGCACTGCATAGTGCATAGAGGTTTCTATGTTGAGCCAAGAGCCAAAAGTTGGCGCCAATCCCTATCCTCTCCAGGTAGTTTTGCGTGGGATCATGATAAGGCACCGAGTGTGCAAACAGGGAGATCGCCAGTGCGAGTACGATGGCGGTCTTGGTCGCAGCTGGCTTTTCTGCGATGAACGCCTTCAGCCTGTCATCGTAGAAGGTATAGATCACCGCGGCTGCGATGCCGAATGCGATGGGCCCGGCCCTGGTATGTAACTGGATATAGAGTTCCCGCCACCAGGCGCCAAACCTCGCCGGGTCGTAGACCTGCTCGTAGAACGGGACGGTTACCAGCTCATAGTTGAGATAGAGGATGGCCTGCCGCGAAGCCAGTGCCGCCAGTACAATCAAGACAGCGACAGCAAATGGACGGCGACTGTGGATGATCGCGGGCAGTGCTATGATTGGAAACAGCAGATAGAACTGAACCTCGACGGTGATCGACCAGCTCCACGGCAGATAGATCGAGTCCGCATGGGTCAGGTTGTTGATGAACAACAGATTGGACCAGAGATACTCGTGATTGGGTTCGGCAACCAGCCAGCCGGTGATTAAAAGCAGCACATAGGCGGGCAGTATTCGCCCGGCGCGTCGAGTGAAAAAAGCGCTTATGCTTACCCTGCCGCTGTTGAGGTGCTCTCTGAGCAGTAGCATAGTGATGAGAAAGCCGGATAGCACGAAAAAGAGGTCGACTCCCTTGTCTCCCTGCCAAATCCAGTTAAGCCAGGGCGACATCTGCGCCAGCAGCGCTTCTCTCTTGGCGGCTGGGATCGTGCTGTAGTTGAGATAGAGGCAGTGAAACAGTACCACCTGGATGATGGCGATGGCGCGCAGGCCGTCGAGTGCCTGGAATCTGCCCTGCTTCTGTCGGAATAGATCTGCAAGATTGTTGCGGAGCAGGTTTAAACTGGCTTGGTAAATTGTATATCCTCCATTTTCCATTGCATGGGTCTGTCGCTGATGCCTGTTATCGGATCATTGCTTGTGGAGAATAAAGACCTGTGGCAAAGAGCACATCTGAGGATTCCAGCCTATTCTGCCATAGACGCCTGGCTCGTGCATAAAACGAAAACCTCAAGGGCCGGGGTTGTTGATATATCAGGCTGTCGGCAGTCCAATATCAGCTATTTTATTTTATACTAATCGATCTGATTGCAATAAGGCAGGCGCCGGTCCAGGTAACGATCTTTCAATGGCTAGATTCTACGTAGATAGCATGGATATCTGGAAACAGCGTCTTCTCCTGCCGCTGCTGCCGGGAATCGTCAGCTATCCCTTTGCCCGGAAACTGCTGCTGGCGTTCTCCAGGCCGATCGACCGGAGGGACGCCTATCTTGCCGCAATGCGGCTGGAGGTGGTCTGGCTTGGCGCCGACTACCTGAAGAAAAACTTCGTTCATTACGGCGCCGAGGAGATAGACCGGAACGAGCCCTATGTCATGACCAGTATCCATTTCGGACAGTGGGGCATGTATCCCGCATCGCTGTATCAACAGTACGGCATCAGCAGCCAGATGGTGATGACCGGCCGCAATCATCCGCACGGGAGCCCCATTACCTACTTCTGGGAGAGATTTGGCCACAACAGGCAGCATTTGTCAGGTCATCCCGGCAGGTTGTCAACCGAGAGTTTCTTCTCCCACGTACAGCAATTGAGGTCCGGGATAAGCCAGATCGTGATCCTCGACGTACGGGAGCATGGCCTGCCGCAGAAGGAGCTGGGGCTGAGATTCATGGGGGGTGACTACTATCTGCCGAAGACCGTTGTGCTCCTGGCGAAGCGGGCCAGGTGCAAGATTCTTCCCTACTTGGGGTACTATGATGTGGAGGAGAAGCGGCACAAGGTCTATTGGTTCGAGCCTATTGCTCCGGATGGGAGTGATCGGGAGATACTGCAGCTGATCCTCGACCGGTACGAACCCCTCTTTTCGCAGCATCCTGAATTCTACTTCAATGTCCTGGAGAGCCATCGAAACGCATTCTGAGGCAACCTCCGTTCAATTGTGCGAAGCTGTTTCCCTATTCAGCTATGGGAGAATTCGATAGAATTCCGCTGACGAACCTGCCCTGATATATCTTCCAGGCGCTGTTGACACACCTGAGAATGCAACGCTTGCTCACTGAGTGGTTAAGACCCTGTGGAATACGATTTTAAACTCGATTTGAATGTCGAGAATAACTCTCATACTCAAATAGTTAGGCGAATTCCGCCAGGCAGCCGCGTGCTCGAACTGGGCTGCGCCACGGGCTACATGTCCGCCTACCTGAGACGCGAGCTGGGCTGCTATGTGGTTGGCGTCGAATATGACAGGGCAATGGCCAACAAGGCCAAATCGGCATGCGACAGGGTCATCGTGGGCGATGTGCAGAAGCCCAACTGGTTGAAGCGGCTTGGGGACGAGCGATTCGACATCATCACCTGCGCCGATATCCTCGAGCATCTGCGGGAGCCGATCAGCCTGTTGCAGAGCCTGCCGGGCCTGTTGCGCGAGGGCGGACGCCTGCTCGTATCCCTGCCCAACGGCGCCCATGCCGCACTCAGGCTCGAGCTGCTGGAGGGGCGCTTCACCTACGAGGATACCGGGTTGCTGGATCGCACCCATCTCCACCTTTTCACCTACCACTCCCTGCGGGAGCTCTTCGTTCGTGGCGGATTCAGGGTGGATGAACTCTCCTATACCTTTCACGACATGGCGGATTCAGAGGTGGAATCCCGACTTAACCGCCTGGGATTTGAAGCCAGCGAACGGGGTCTGGCCCTGTTTCATACCCCTGAGGCTGCGGCGTTTCAGTTTATCGTATCCGCAGTGCCCGACGCTTCGGCTGCAGCCGGCGACTTCCCCGCTTTGTCGGAAAAGCCGATGGAGTCCTCGATGGAGGTCTATCGCAACCTCCTTGCGGAGCTCCACCAGGCGGGTACCACCGCGGCCACGCGTTTGCAGATGATCGAGGAGAGAGACAGGCTGCTGGAGCAGCAACAGGAACATCTCACCCTGTTGCACGACTTGCGTGATCAGCATACCGCGCAAATCGAGTCGCTGTCGAAGACCATTGCGGAGCTGCAACAGGAGGCGGCGAAGAATAATGTGCTGCACCAGGAGTTGCAACAGTTGGACCGCCAGCTGAGTGCGGCCTATGCGGAAGTCGGCCACATGACTGCCGAGGCAACACGCTATAGGCAAAGTCTGAAGGATGTTACCAACAGCCGCGGCTGGCGGGGCTACATGGCGCTGACGACACCGCTGCGACTGTGGCGCGGCGCCCTGCCCCAGGTGAAACGCTATATCAGGGAGCCGGGGCTTCTTGGGTCGCGCATTACGGAACTCAAGCGCAAGGAAGAGGGCGGCAGTTGGCGCTCGATGCTGACACATCTTTTTACGGATACCTCGCCAACCTATAACTATTCGTTGTGGATCGACGAGGTTGAGCCTGTAGGCATACCCACGGCCAAGGGCGTTTTGGCGCTCAACAATCATGCTGAGAGTCCGCTCATTTCCATCTTGATGCCCGTCTACAATGTCGCCGAGAGCTGGCTGCGCGCCGCTATTGAGTCTGTGTTGAAGCAGAGCTATCGGCACTGGGAGTTGTGCATTGCCGACGATTGCTCGACCAAGCCCCACATCAAACGGGTGCTGCGGGAGTATGCCGATCGTTACAAGCAGATAAAGGTGATCTATCGCGAGAACAACGGACATATTGCCGCCGCGACCAACTCTGCCTTGTCACTGGCGACGGGTGACTATGTCGGCCTGATGGACCACGACGATGTGCTGACCCCCTATGCGCTGTTTTTTGTCGCCCAGGAGATCATCCTGCACCCGCAGGCCGAACTGATCTATTCGGATGAGGATAAGCTGAATAGCGAGGGTGTGCGCTTCGACCACTATTTCAAACCGGACTTCAACCCCGACCTGATGCGGTCGCACAACATGATCTGCCACTTCGGTGTCTATCGCCGTGAGCTGGTGGAGAGGGTGGGTGGCATAAGAGAGGGTTTTGACGGCGCCCAGGACTACGATCTGGCGCTGCGCTGCCTGAGGGAGCTGGATGCGCGCAGGCAGGTTCGTCACATCCCGTGGATCTTGTACCATTGGCGCGCTATTCCCGAAAGCACGGCCTCCGGCGCGGAAGCCAAGAGTTATGCCGTCGAGGCGGCCATTCGTGCTGTTGAGGATGATCTCAAGGCCAGAGAAATCGACGCAGAGGTAACGGAGTCCGATTTGATAGCGGGGATGATCAGAGTGCGCTATGGCCTTCCCGAGCGCCTGCCTCTGGTTTCGATCATCATCCCGACACGCAACGGTGAATCACTGTTACGCCAATGCATAGAGAGTATAAAGGACAAAACCGGATACAGTAATTATGAAATCCTTGTCGTCGACAATCAAAGTGACGACGCAAAGACCCTCGACTATTTGCAGCGCCTCGGCAGTGAAAACAATATAACTGTCATTCGCTACGACAAACCGTTTAATTTTTCCGCGATTAACAATTACGCCGTGGAGAGGGCCAAGGGCGAACTCTTCTGTTTCATGAACGATGATATTGAAATCATCAGCGAAGACTGGCTGGGAGAGATGGTCAGCCATGCGCTGAGGCCGGAAATCGGCGCCGTGGGGGCAAAGCTTTGGTATCCGGACGGGCGCCTGCAGCATGGCGGCGTGGTGCTCGGTCTGGGCGGTGTCGCCGGACATGCCATGAAATATTCGAGCAGTGCGGACAAGGGATATATGGGCAGGTCGGTCCTGATCCAGAACTATACCGCGGTCACCGCGGCCTGCCTGTTATTGCGTCGGCAGGTGTTTGATGCGGTTTCCGGCTTTGACAGCGACAACCTGGCGGTTGCATTTAACGACGTGGACCTGTGCATACGCATCTACCAGAAAGGTTATTACAATTTGTGGACTCCCTATGCCGAGATGAACCACCACGAATCCGCGTCCCGAGGCGCCGAGGATACCCCGGACAAACAACGACGATTTACCCTGGAGGCGGAGTATATGCTCGAAAAGTATGGCCCGCTCCTGGAACGCGACCCTGCCTATAATCCCAACCTGACCCGTTGCGGTGAAGATTTTTCACTCAACTGGAAAGGCGTAGTGGATGGAGATGATTGATGACCGAAAATATAGAACAGCTGAAAGAGTTTACCGGATTGGTCGAGCGCTTCGTGCAATTGGCTAATGAAATGAAGGATGAAGGAAAAAGCCTGCCGACGATCAATGCTGCGTTGATGTCCGCTTCAGCAACATATGGATCATATGTGGCCGCAGGTAATGAAGGCTACCTGCGCCCCAGCGGGGTTGAAAAGCTTGTTGAATCATATCGCCACCACGCAAACAGGGTGCAGGATATTAAAAAGCACATTATTCAGAGCTCTGGTCAGGATACTAAAAAGTGAGGTCTGAAGACTCCCTCAACGAAGTGGCCAGGTTGTTGTCTGTTTGGTGAAATGATGAAGCTCGTCATCTCTATTGTCTACTATGACAGCGGCCTGAGCACCCTTCAGCAGACGTTGCGGAGTATCGTGGCCGCGCTCGATCATGCGGTTGATCAGATCGAATCTTTGCAGACCAAGGTGGTTGTGGTCGACAACGGTGGAATTCTCAGCCAGATGAAGGATCTGGTGTCACGAACCGTCGGCGAAAGAAGCCATGAATGGATGGTATTGGGCACCGGCGGCAATATCGGCTATGGCGCCGCTCACAACCTGGTGATTCTGAATGAGCAAAGTGACTATCATCTGGTAATCAATCCTGACGTCGAGGTGATCGAGGATGCCTTCACCAAGGCGATCCGCTATATGCAGAGTCACGATGACGTCGGTCTGCTCTCTCCCTATTCGCAGAATCCGGAGGGCTACAAGCAATACCTCTGTAAGCGATATCCCGCGGTGTTGGATCTGTTTCTGAGAGGCTTTGCCCCGCGTTTCATGAAGCGCATTTTCGAGACCCGTCTGCAGGAGTACGAAATGCGCTGGGATCTGCAGGATCAGGCGCTCAGCAAAGAGGTCATGGCGAGCGGTTGCTTTATGTTTGTCCGCTATAACGTTCTGCACAAGGTGAAGGGCTTTTCTCCCGATTTCTTTGTCTATTTCGAGGATTTCGATCTCTCGATCAGAATCGCGAAAAGCTCCATCATTGCCTATGTACCGGATGTGCGCATCGTGCATGGTGGCGGAAACGCATCCAAGAAAGGGTTGAAGCATATCATCATGTTCGCCAAGTCCGCGTTTGTGTTTTATCACAAGCACGGTTGGCGATGGGCTTAAGCAGGCATTGCCGATGCCATCCGCAGCCAATGAACTGATACGCGGTGGCCGCCTTGCCAAGAATGTAGTTTGGAACCTGATCAGCATCGGTGTGCCTTTTCTGGTCGCGATCATTACCATACCCATCCTCATTGACGCGATTGGTAAAGACCGTTTTGGTCTGTTGGCCATCAGCTGGATGTTTGTCGGCTATTTCAGCCTGTTTGACTTCGGCCTTGGCCGCGCCTTGACCGTGCTGGTCGCCAGGTGCCTGGGTGAGGAACGCCACCGGGAGATACCGGGGCTGGTGTGGACGGCGATGACCATGATGGCTGTGCTCGGGGTGATTGGGTTTGGCGTCATCTTCATGCTCACACCCTGGCTTGTCGGTTCGGTGCTGAAGGTTCCGCCGGAGCTGCAGCAGGAGGCTACCAAGGCATTTTACCTGTTGTCCCTGTCGATCCCGTTCGTCATCATCACCGTGGGCCTGAGAGGGGTTATTGCCGCCTATCAGCAGTTCGGCATGCTGACGGCAATCCGCATACCGATGGGCATCTTTACCTTCGTCGGACCGGTTGCCGTATTGCCCTTTTCCATAAGTCTATACCCCATCGTGGCGGTACTGGTTGCCGGGCGTTTTATCGCTGTCCTGGCGCATCTTCTTTTGCTGTTTCGAATCGTCCCTGAGATAGGCCGCCGATACAGGCTGGATGCGGCCCAACTACGCCCGTTGTTCGGATTTGGCGGTTGGGTGACGATCAGTAATCTGGTCGTGCCCCTGATGGTTTCCATGGATCGATTTGTCATCGGCGCCGTGTTATCGGTGACCGCCGTGGCCTTCTATACCACTCCCTTCGAGGTGGTTTTTCGTCTTCTGGTCATCCCCACTGCAGTGATGGCCGTTTTGCTGCCTGCGCAATCGACCACCCTGGCGCTGGAGAAGGGTGAGGACAGACGCTATTCCGCGGAGCTTTTCAACAAAGGGCTCAGCTATATCTATATAGCCCTGCTGCCGCTGCTTTTGGTCATCTCCGTCTTCGCTTATGACGGATTGAAGCTGTGGGTCGGCGAAGAGTTTGCCGCCAACGGTTACATGGTGACGCAATGGCTGGTCGTCGGCGCCCTGCTGTATGGTCTCTCGCAGGTGCCTTTTTCCCTGGTGCAGTCTGCAGGACACCCCGATTGGGCGGCGAAGCTTCACCTGCTGGAGTTGCCGGTCTACCTGGTCGTGCTCTGGTGGGCGCTGTCCAACTACGGGATTTTGGGCGCGGCAGTGGTATGGACGCTCAGGGCCTGGGTGGATGCGCTTGTGCTCTACGCCATGTCATTGCTGTTGATTCCCGAGTGCCGAGCGTCGGCGCCAGGCTTTGGATTCTCGATGATTGTTGCGATTGTCCTCTTCTTTTCAGCCTCCCAGCTCGACGGCCTGCTGGGAAAATCTGTTTTTGTGGTCGTGGTATTGAGCGGTTTCTCATATATAGTATGGCACCATGTCCTGGAGCAGACAGAGCGCCGTTGGCTGTTGAAGGGATTGGGCATCTGGGTCAATCGTTGATGAGTCCGCGACCGATACCCGCGGAAGAGAATTCAATCCGGCTATAATACAGATTCGGTTTGCTCATGTTTGGTGGATTTTCCTCTCATTGGATTGGTAACGCTATCGATGTCTCATGCCCGCCCCCGCAATCGACTGATCATCTTCGTTGTCAACGATCCGGGTTTCTTTCTTTCACATCGCCTGCCGCTGGCCCTGGCGGCGCGGGATCAGGGGTATGAGGTGTGTGTCGCCACACCGCCCGGGGACGGTGTCGAGCAGATCAAGGCCGAAGGCCTGCACTATCGACGGGTCTCCCTGAGCAGGAGCGGCGCCAATCCGCTCCTCGAGCTGTGGACAATATGGAGCCTGTACAAGCTCTATCGTGAAATGAAGCCCTTGATCGTCCACCATGTAACCATAAAGCCGGTATTGTACGGCACATTGGCCGCCCGCCTGGCTGGCGTATCCGCGGTGGTCAATGCGATCTCGGGTCTTGGGTTTGTCTTTTTGGCACGCGGCTGGTTCAGTGCCATGGCGCGCTCCGCGGTGCTGACGAGCTACCGTTGGCTGTTTTCCCGTAAACGCCTCTGGGTCATCGTGCAGAATCGTGATGATTATGACTACCTGCTGGAAAAAGATTGCCTGAGTCAGGAGAAGATCGAATTGATTCGGGGCTCGGGGGTCGACGTGGAGCGGTTTATGACTAAACCGGAGGCCAACGGACTGCCGGTGGTGGTTCTGCCCGGCCGAATGTTGTGGGACAAGGGGGTGGGTGAGTTTGTAGCGGCCGCTCAGTTGCTGCACAGGATGGGGATAAGGGCGCGCTTTATCCTGGTGGGGGGGATAGATCCAAGCAATCCCGAGTCCGTGCCTGCGGTGCGGCTTGCAGAGTGGGCCAGAGATGGTGACGTGGAGTGGTGGGGCAACCGACAGGATATGCCGGCGATCTACAATCTTGCCCATATCGTCTGTCTGCCCTCCTATCGGGAGGGTTTGCCTAAAGTGCTGCTGGAGGCGGCCGCCTCGGGGCGGGCAATTGTCGCCACCGATGTTCCGGGTTGTCGCGAGGTGGTGATCGAGGAGGAGAATGGGCTGTTGGTGCCTGCCAGAGAGAGCGGGCCGTTGGCGGATGCCCTGCGTCGATTGATCACCAATCCGCAACTGCGTCATTCCATGGGGCTTAAATCGAGAGTGATGGCGGAGGCGGAGTTTTCAATCAAGCAGGTTGTCGAGCGGCACATGGATATCTATCAACGGGCGCTTGAACAGTGACCAGGATTCTCGTTACCGGCGCAAATGGATTCGTCGGTGAACATCTTTGCCGCTATCTGCCCGCCAGGGGCTACGTGGTAAGGGCCGCCCTGCGGGATTACCGGCCTCATTGGAATCTGTCTGAACAGGTCGCGGTTGGCGATATTCACGGGGCTACCGACTGGAGCGGCGCTTTGCCTGGCGTGGATACGCTGGTCCATCTGGCGGCGCGTGTCCATGTCATGCGGGAATCCGAGGATGATCCAATCATCGCGTTTCGCCGGGTCAATGTGGAAGGTACGGCCGCGTTGGCCCGTCAGGCCGTTGCTGCCGGCGTCAGGCGCATGATCTATCTGAGCAGTATCAAGGTGAACGGGGAGAGGACCCACGGCGTGCCCTTTCGCGCGGATGACGATGCCGGCCCGGAAGATGCCTACGGCATTTCCAAATGGGAGGCGGAGCAGGCGCTGCGCCGGATCGTGCTGGAGACTGGCCTGGAGCTGGTCATCATCCGCCCGGCGGTGATCTACGGCGCCGGGGTAAAGGGAAATCTCCAGCGCTTGATGTCACTGATCAGGCGCGGCGTACCGCTGCCGCTGGGCGGGGTGCAAAATCGCCGCAGTTTTTTAAGTGTCCGCAACCTGCTCGATTTTCTGCGCTGCACCATCGATCATCCGGCGGCAGCCGGCGAGCTCTTCCTGCTGGCGGACGGGGAGGATCTATCGACACCCCAACTGATTCGCAAGTTGGGCGATGCTATGGAGTGTAGCGTCAGGCTGTTTCCCATGCCGTTGCCTCTGCTGCAGTTTGCCGGACGGTTGACGGGGCAGTCCCCGGTGATCGCAAGGCTGATCGAGGACCTGCAGGTGGATATCGCGAAAAACAGGGATCGATTGGGTTGGGCGCCTGTGGCGGATATGGATCAGTCCCTGCAGGAGATGGTGGACGTGAACAGCAGGCGGTGATTGTCGTGGGTCCTCAGTTACATTGGGTGATGTTGCTCGGCTTTCTACTCTCCCTGGTTATGACGGGGGTGGCCCGGGCCTATGCATTGCGCCGCGGGTTGATCGATCGGCCCAACCTTCGAAGCTCGCACATGGTCGAGACCCCGAGAGGAGGGGGAATCGCCTTTGTCCTGGTCTATCTGGGCGCGCTTGCCTGGCTGATGCTGGCGCCTGCAGAGGGTGGAGGTCAAGGCGATCGTCTCTCTCTGACCTTGCTGCTGGGGGGCGGCCTGGTCGTTGTTATCGGGTTTATCGATGATCATCGCAATGTCACCCCGCTGTTGCGTCTTGTCATCCATCTCATTGCCGCGGTGATCGCCCTGACCCTGCTTGATATGCCGGGCATCGAGCTATGGCCGGGGCTGACCGCGGCTGGCTGGTGGTTGAAGATTGTGGCTGTGATCGGCCTTGTCTGGCTGTTGAATCTCTACAATTTCATGGATGGCATCGATGGCATCGCCAGTCTTCAGGGGATAACCGTATTGACCGGTGCGGTACTGCTCCTGGCGCTCAACCGGAGCGGGCTCGAGGCGACAACGCCGTTATTGCTGCTGGCCGCCTGCATTGCCGGATTCATGCTGTGGAACTGGCCGCCGGCAAAGATCTTCATGGGGGATGCGGGGAGCGGATTCATCGGCTATGCGTTGGGCGTCTTTGCGCTCCATACCGCCAACGCCTACCCGATTTCGCTTTGGAGCTGGTTGATCCTGCTCGGGCTGTTCGTGGTGGATGCCAGCTGGACCCTGGGAGTGCGCATGGCGAAGGGTGAAAAATGGTACCAACCCCATGCCAAACACGCCTACCAGCACCTGGCTCGACGCCGGCAATCCATCTACATCGCCAGAGGGGAGACCCAGGAGCGCTCCCGTTCATTGGCGCATCGATGGGTTATTTTGCGGGGCCTGGCGGTCAACCTGCTATGGCTGTTGCCCCTGGCGTGGCTTGCCGCGATGTTCCCCGGGTATGGGCTGGCATTGACGCTGCTCGCCTATCTGCCGTTGCTGATCCAGGTCAGGGCGGTTGGAGCCGGGTGCGACTGATCCGGCCTCAGCCCCCCTGATCGGGTTGGGACTCCAGCTTTCTCAGCCGGTACTGGATCTCTTCCAATAGCTTGCGATTGACGCTCAACAGATCGGCGATAAACGCCACCAGAATGGTCTGGAAGCCTATCCCCATCATCACGCCGGCGAGAATGACCGACTGTATATGGCCCTGGCCGTCGCCGAAGAGATAGAAATAGAGAAAGCGCAGACCCAATATCATACCCAGGCCAAACAGGATGAGGCCGGTTATGAGGAAGAAGCGGAACGGTTTGTAGACGACAAAGATCCGCAGCATGGTGACGATCGACTTCTTGATGTAGCTGCTGATGCTCTTGACCAGTCGGGAGGGCCGGAGGTCTTCGTTGACGTCAACCGGGATCGAGGTCACCGCCATGTGTTTCATGCCCGCCTGGATGATGGTTTCAAGGGTATAGGTATACTCGTTGAAGACGTTCAGCTTCATCGCGGCATCACGACTGAAGGCCCTGAAGCCGCTGGGGGCGTCGGGAACATCTGTCTGGCTCACCTTGCGCACCACACTGCTGCCCAGGTGCTGCAGCACCTTCTTGGTGAAAGAGAAGTGCTCGATCATCTTGATCGGTCTCGCCCCGATCACCATGTCGGCCCTCTCCTCCACAATCGGTTGGGTCAGTTTGGGAATGTAGCTGGCATCATACTGGTTGTCGGCATCCGTATTGACGATCACATCGGCGCCGCGTCGTACACAGGCGTCAAGGCCCAGCATGAAGACCTTTGCCAATCCTTGATTGCGGGTAAATCCGACCACATGGTCCACCCCGTTATCGATCGCTACCTGTCGCGTGGCATCCGTACTGCCGTCATCAATAACCAACCATTCAACTTGGTCAAAGCCCGCGACCTCTCTGGGCAGTTCGGCAAGGGCGAGAGCCAGGGTCTTCTCTTCGTTGTAACAGGGTATCTGAATTATCAACTTCATCGCATAGGGCTCTCATATTGCCACATTCGCGTCATCTTTCTATTTCAGGGCCCGTAGCGATGATTTGCCACGGCATGTTTACAAGGGCGGTGAAATATAGATATTATTTTTTTCAATTACTTGCGTAATATACCACCTCTTGCCCTTTTCGAGAGGCTGCTTCGCACGGATGGAGTGGAAAAATATGGATGATTTGGTCCAAATTCCCCAAGTTTAGCGAATTACTTCTTGATTTCCTTGCTATCAGCTAATGTCTGCCTCTTGTTGGCCGCTAAGCGATTGATAGTCAAGGTGGTGACGAATGTCGGTTATCAATCAGCACAATCTCGCAATCTTTCGCCAGAGCCTGCAGCGCGTCTCTGCATCGACGGATTTTTTCGACTGTTTTTACGATAGTTTTATCGCCCAGTCCGATGAGATCGGTGAGTTTTTCAAGAATCGGGACATGAAGCAGCTGAAAAAGAAGTTGCGGGAGACCCTGTTCATGCTCGCGGAGACCGCTGAGGGGCGGCCCGGGCTGATGCTCTACATCGAGATGCTGGGGCGGATCCATCGGCGTCTGAAAGTGGAACGCAAACATTTCGTGATGTGGGAGGAGGCGCTGTTGGAGGCCGTGAGGCGCCACGACAGGAAGTTCGACGACAAGGTCCTCGCCGCCTGGCTGGAAGTGATCGATAACGTCATCGAGACGATGTTCAGGGCCTTGGATGAGAATAAACAGATGGCATCCTGATCATCCGATTGACTCCGCTCTCGGCAGGCTTCAAGTGACTCTATCTTGATCCTTCAGCCACTGCCAGGCGGCATCCGGATCGGAGAAAAGCTGAATCTCGACGCGGGTACCAAGGCCAACGAATTCCATCAAGCGCTCCATATTGATTCGGCCGCGCGCCTTGCGTGGTGGCAGCACCGCCCAGTATTTCCAGCCGGCCTCCAGGGCCCGGGGCAGCCAGTAGTCCTGTGACCAGGCGCTGTCTTCGGCGGAGAGAATGGAGTTGTTGCGATCGTCGGAAAGCCATTTGTGAACTCCCTCTTCTCTCATCAGTTCCAGCCCCGCCATCAACACCGAGCGAAACGCATCGTCAGCGATCGGCTGGTGAAATTGATGATGAATGATATGGTCGTCCGGATAATACCAAAGGCTGGCGTACTCATTATCAAGCAGCGTGATTCTGTTGTTCATGTCGGCCCCCTGTGAATTGGCGACTGCAGGGAGAAACATCCCCTTTTTCATTCAGCGGGGCCCTTATTTTTTTATAACAAAATCCCCGCTAATTTCCAGTAACACTTTATGCAGGCTAGCTCGTCCCTGCCTATGGCCCTTGCATTCACCGGGCAGGACAGCTTTCTGTATGCCGCCCGCTGCGGTATCCTTCCGCACTATTGACGCCTTTGAAAATCTATCCAGTCGGACCGCAACATGCAGAAAACATACGATCCTGCCGCCCTCGAATCGGAAGTGCAGGCATATTGGGAACAACAGAGGACCTTCGAGGTCAGCGAGGATCCGGACAAGCAGAAGTTCTACTCCCTCTCCATGTTTCCCTACCCCAGCGGCAAGCTTCACATGGGGCATGTGCGCAACTACACCATCGGTGATGTTATCGCCCGTTATCAGAGAATGCTGGGAAAAAACGTCTTGCAGCCCATGGGTTGGGATGCCTTCGGCCTGCCTGCGGAGAATGCGGCGCTGAAGAACAGGGTTGCCCCCGCGGGGTGGACCTATGAAAACATCGCCTACATGAAGGGCCAGCTGGTGCGGCTCGGCTTCGGCTATGACTGGCGGCGGGAGCTTGCAACCTGTCAACCCGATTACTACAAGTGGGAGCAGTGGCTCTTCACCGAGCTCTACCGGAAGGGGCTGGTATACCGCAAGAACGCGGTGGTCAACTGGGATCCCGTGGACCAGACGGTGCTCGCCAATGAACAGGTCATCGACGGCCGCGGCTGGCGCTCCGGCGCCCTGGTGGAGCGTCGTGAGATTCCCCAATGGTTCGTCAAGATCACCGCCTACGCCGACGAACTGCTGGAGGAGATCGATAACCTGGAGGGTTGGCCGGAACAGGTGCGTACCATGCAGCGCAACTGGATCGGCCGCTCCTACGGGGTAGAGATGGTATTCGCTATCGAGGGGGCGGATGAGGGGCTGACCATCTATACCACCCGCCCTGATACCCTGATGGGCGTCACCTATGTGGCGGTCGCTGCCGAACATCCGCTGGCCCTGCAGGCCGCGGAGAGGGATGAGGGTCTCGCCGCCTTTATCGAGGAGTGTCGTCAGGGGGGCACATCCGAGGCGGAGCTGGAGACCATCGAGAAGAAGGGGTTGCCGCTGGGTATCGATGCCATCCATCCGGTCAGCGGTGAAGCGGTTCCGATCTACGCCGCGAACTTCGTGCTCATGGGTTACGGCACGGGGGCGGTGATGGCGGTGCCCGGCCATGATGAACGGGATCACGCCTTCGCCCGGGAATATGGCATCCCGATCACCCAGGTGGTTCATCCCGACGACGGTTCTACGGTGGATATTCAGGCGGCCGCCTTCACCGGGGCGGGGGTGCTCAAGGATTCGGGACCCTTCGACGGGCTCACCTCCGCGGCCGCCTTCGATGCCATCGCCGAGTGGCTTAAGGAGCGGGGAAAGGGGGGCAAGACCAAGCAGTATCGCCTGCGCGACTGGGGGGTTTCCCGCCAGCGCTATTGGGGAGCGCCGATTCCCATGATTCACTGCGATGTCTGCGGCATCGTCCCCGTGCCCCTGGAGGAGCTGCCGGTGCGCCTGCCGGAGGATATCGTCTATGACGAGAACACCATCAATCCGCTAAAGAACAATCCGGCCTTTTCCGCTTGCAGCTGTCCCCGGTGCGGGGGCAGGGCGCAGCGGGAGACCGACACCTTCGACACCTTCATGGAGTCGAGCTGGTACTATGCCCGGTTCAGCTCTCCCGATGCGGATGCCATGCTCGACGGACGCGCCGACTACTGGCTGCCGGTCGACCACTATATCGGCGGTATCGAACATGCCGTGCTGCATCTTTTGTATGCCCGCTTCTACCATAAGCTGCTGCGCGATGCGGGACTGGTAAAGAGCGATGAGCCCTTCACCCGCCTCTTGACCCAGGGAATGGTCGTTGCCGATACCTACTATCGCGAGCAGGAGGATGGGTCGAAACACTGGTACAACCCCGCCGAGGTTGAGGTGGAGCGGGATGAGAAGGGGCGTCCGCTGACTGCGCACCTGAAGGAGGATGGCGAACCGGTTGTCGTTGGTGGTATCGAAAAGATGTCGAAGTCGAAGAACAACGGCGTCGACCCCCAGGCGCTGATCGATCGCTACGGCGCCGATACCGTCCGCCTCTACACCATGTTCACCTCCCCTCCCGACCAGTCCCTGGAGTGGAACGATGAAGGTGTGGAGGGGGCTCACCGGTTTCTTAAACGGGTTTGGGCGCTTGCGCAGGATCGGGAAACCGAAATTCAGGCTGTAAACAAAGCACTTACTGTTGAAGGTTCTTCTTTTGATCCAGACTGGTCAAATCTCCATGAAAATCAAAAGAATGCCAGAAGAGAGATTCATGAGATATTGAGGCAGGCAGTTTTTGACTATGAGCGTCAGCAGTTCAACACAGTTGTTGCTGCTTGCATGAAAATCGTGAATCTTGCCTACAAAATACCTGGAACAACTAGCAGCCCTGACCCTAGTAAAGAGCCAAGTCAGAATGTTGGTTTGAGAATGGTCCAAGAAGCGCTTGGCTTTGTCTTGCAATTGCTCGGTCCTATAGCTCCCCACATCGCCCACATCCTCTGGCGCGAGCTGGGCTATGGCGATGAAATACTCGAGAGTGAATGGCCCCAGCCGGACGAGGCTGCGTTGAAACAGGAGAGCCTTCCCTATGTGGTGCAGGTCAACGGCAAGGTTCGGGCAACCGTGGAGGTGCCGGCGGATGCCGAGCAGCCGGCCATCGAGGCGCTGGCGCTGGAAAACGAGAACGTGCAGCGCTTTATCGGCGAGGCCGAGGTCAGAAAGGTCATCGTGGTGCCGAAGAAACTGGTGAATATCGTTGCCAAATAGCTTGCCCCTGCTTCTCCGTCTGCTGTGGATTGGATTGCTATCCGGCCTGGTTGCCGGTTGCGGATTTCATCTCAAGGGCTATCAGCAGTTATCCCCCGCACTGAACGGTCTCTATATCTTCGGCTTCCAGAATCGGGATAATCTGGCCGGTCTGCTCTACGACAACCTGCGGGGCGGGGGGGCCGTGCTGGCCGATGATGCCGATTCCGCTTGGCTGACCCTGCAGGTCGTTGAGGAGAAATTTACCAGCAGGGTGCTCTCCGTGGATGCCGGCGGCAAGGCCCTCGACAAGGAGCTTCGTCTCTCGGCCCTGATCCGCGCCCGGGTTGTGGAGAGTGGCGAACCGGGTGTGGAGCAGCGTCTGGAACTGGTGCGTCAGCTCAGTTTCAGCGGCGATGACGAGCTGGGCCAGCGCAACGAGACCGAGCTGATGAAGCACGATATGAGAAACGAGATGGCGGGGCAGATCATCCGCCGCCTCGAGGCCCTGAACTGAACGGAACGAATCATGCGGCTGCGAAATGAGCAACTGGCAAAGCATCTGCAGCAGCGGCTCGCACCGGTCTATCTGTTGAGCGGTGACGAACCCCTGCAGATGCGGGAGGCGGCGGACGCCATCAGGCATGCCGCGCGCGAGCAGGGCTACAGCGAGCGGGAGGTATTGGACCAGGGAAGCGGCTTTGACTGGTCCGGTCTGACCACCGCCGCCGACACCCTCTCCCTGTTCAGCGAAAGGCGACTGCTGGAACTCAGACTCGGCAGCGGCAAGGTAGGTGCGGAGGGGGGGAGGGCCCTGAGCGCCTATTGCGAGCGGCCCGCGGACGATACCCTGCTGCTGATCACCCTACCCAAGCTGGAACGGAGCCAGACCAACAGCAAGTGGTACCAGGCGGTCGATCGTCTGGGGGTGGTGGTTCAGATATGGCCGGTGGAGGGGGGGCGGCTTGTCCCCTGGATCGAACAGCGCTTGCGTCGCGCAGGGCTGGTTCCCGAATCGGGGGTGGTGGAGATGCTGGCCGATCGCGTGGAGGGTAACCTGCTGGCCGCCAACCAGGAGATAGAGAAGCTGTTGCTGTTGTACGGCGAGGGCGTGATTTCGGCTGAAAAACTGATCGAGGCGGTTGCCGATAGTGCGCGCTTCGACATCTTCAACCTGGTCGACACCCTGCTCATGGGCGATATCGTCAAGGGAATCCGTATCCTGCAGGGGCTCAAGGGGGAGGGTGTCGCCGCGCCCGTAGTGCTCTGGGCCTTGAGCCGGGAGATTCGACTGCTCGCCGAGATGGGGTTTGAACTCGGCAGCGGCAAGCCGCTGGAGAGAGTCATGGCCGAACACCGCGTATGGGATCGGCGCAAGCCTATTCTACGCCAGGCGCTGCGGCGCAAGGCGGATCACTGGCAGCGCCTGCTCGTTGACTGCTCCCATGCGGACAGGGCGATAAAGGGCCTCGATGGAGCGGATCCCTGGCTGCTGTTTCAACAGCTTGCCCGGGGCATGGCCGGATCGCCGCAGATGTGATCCATTGCTCAGCACGCTGACGGATTCAGCGGCTGGAGTCGGGTGTTGTGAACTCCTTCAAGCCAATAAATCATCTTCCGTAGTCTGATCTGTCACCCAAGGCCTCGATCCCGGGCGCCTTGAATCCATAACCTCATCTACAAGGAGCAAGTGATGACAACAATCAAGCTGAAACATGTGATTGCAATGTTAGCGGTGGCTGGAGTCTCCGGCGCTGCAACAGCCGGCGAAGATGCCTTCATGAAGTTGGACAGGAATGCCGACGGTTTCATCTCCGCCGAAGAGTCGATCGTGGACAAGACGCTCTATGAGGGTTGGGCCTCCGTCGACGCCAACAACGACGGCAGGATCGATTCAGCGGAATTCAGCGCATTCGAACTCAGCACCGACAAATCGGGGCAGAAAGAGGAGTGATTCAACCACCAAACAGTAGGAAATAAAGTTGTATTTTTGTGATTAGCTTCACTTAATTTCTTCCTCCGGCGTTGTCTGATGATCTACCGGAGGGCCCCAATGGGCTTTTTGGATCGAAACCATCAATTTCCGTTAAGGAGAACAGTATGAATAAAAAAACCATCCTCCAATCCGCAGTCGCTCTGGCAGCAGCAGGATTTTTCACCGCAGCGGTCGCTGGAGATGCCTTCAGCAAGCTCGATACCAATGCGGATGGAGCCATCTCATCTGAAGAGGCTACCGCCAGCGAGGCGCTCTACAAGGGTTGGGAAACTGCCGACGCGAATCAGGACGGTCAGGTCGATGCAGCTGAGTTCAGCGCATTCGAGGCGTCCATGAGCGCACCCGAGGGTAAATAGGCAGAAGAGCAGGCCCGGATCCCTTCTAGGGAGTGGTGATCCCGGCAGCCAGCTTTGTCTGGTTGCCGGTATCCGCCTGGGCCAGATGGCAGTTGCTCAGCTGCAGCTGGGGCGGTTGGGTTGAGAAGATGAAAGGCGCGGTCTTGGTCAGCGCACTCAGACCCAGAATCTGGCGTGTCTTCCCGGGGAATACCGCGACGTCCACCTCCTTCAGCAGACACTCCTCACCGATACGAACATTGGTGATCGTATAGACGGGCACATTCAATTCATCCCCGTTCGCCAATATACCCTTCAGATCCCGCAAATAGCGTGGATTTCCACTCACTTGAAGCTCTGCCAGGGTCACCTCGTTGATGGTCATGTAACTGGAGCCGGTGTCGACCATGAATTCAGTGGCGGGCATATCACCGATCTTCCCGGCGATATAGTAGGTGCTGGCGCCCTTCGAATACATCGGGACATCAAATATGAACTGCTCCGCCCACAGCTGACCGGTGAAGCATATCATCAGGGCGCTTATCAAGGTTTTGATCATGGCTGTAGGCTTTGCTCATTCCGTGTCTGACTCATCTACATAGATCGGTTGATCTCCCTCGAACTTAAGTGTTTTGGTACCTGGTTAACACAATAATTCCCAGTTGGGGTTCCAGGATCCCCCGGATCGTACAGGTTTCAATCGATTTCTATTTAAATTATGTACTTATAATCAATGGGATAGGGTTAATAAACGCTGTTTAATATAGTCGCGACAATAAATCCCATCAATGAATCAGGGTTTAATCTGTCATGCCGGGCAGGCTCTTCCGGCGTCATCGGGATAAACATGGCGTCATTTTCATCGAGATTTGCTAAAGTTGGCGCTTCGATCGATCAGCCCGTCTGATTGCGGCCTCACCACTTACCGTCTAAACAACAGTACGATCATGCTAAATCAGATTTCCGATGTCGCCAGCTATATGGACACACTTGGCCGGGAGGCGCGCCAGGCCTCCAGGGCGCTCGCCAGCGCCGCCACCGCGCAAAAGAACCGGGCGCTGGAGGCCATCGCCGAGGAGCTGGACAAGGGCAGAGCGCTGCTGGCGGCGGAAAACGGCAAGGATCTGGAGGCGGGTGCGGAGAAGGGTTTGGATGCGGCGCTGCTGGATCGCCTCGAGCTGACCCCCGGGCGCATCGACAGCATGATAGATGGTTTGCGTCAAATCGCCGCGCTTCCCGACCCGATCGGCGAGGTTTTCGACATGAAGTATCTCCCCAGCGGGATTCAGGTGGGACGGATGCGGGTGCCGTTGGGTGTGGTCGGGATTATTTACGAATCGCGTCCCAATGTCACGGCGGACGCCGCCGCGCTCTGTCTGAAGTCCGGCAATGCCGCGGTGTTGAGGGGAGGCAGCGAGGCCTACAATTCCAACCAGGCGATCGCCGCGGCGATTCACGGCGGACTGCAGCAGGCGGGTCTTCCCCAGGCGGCGGTTCAGGTGGTCGCAACCACCGACCGCGCGGTGGTGGGCAAGATGATCACCATGCCCGAATCCATCGACGTCATCATTCCACGGGGCGGCAAGGGGTTGATCGAGCGTATCAGCCAGGATGCCCGGGTTCCGGTTATCAAGCACCTGGACGGGATCTGTCATGTCTATATCGACGACCAGGCCGACCCCGACAAGGCCTTTGCGGTCGCCATGAATGCCAAGACTCAGCGCTACGGTACCTGCAACACCATGGAGACCCTGCTGGTTGCGCAGGGGATCGCCGAGACGTCCTTGGCGGCGCTTGCACCGGCACTGAAGGAAAAGGGGGTTGAGCTTCGGGGTTGCGAGCGTACCCGGAATATTGTCGCCGAATGCAAGCCGGCGTCCGAGGCGGATTGGGATACCGAGTATCTGGCACCGATCCTCTCCATCCGTGTGGTGGAGGGGCTGGATCAGGCGATCGCCCATATCAACCGCCACGGATCCCAGCACACCGACGCCATCGTCACAGAGAACTATACCCGTGCCCGCCGCTTCCTCACCGAAGTGGACTCCAGTTCGGTGATGGTCAACGCCTCCACCCGTTTCGCGGATGGATTCGAATATGGTCTGGGCGCGGAAATAGGCATCTCCACGGACAAGTTCCACGCCCGGGGACCGGTTGGCCTGGAGGGGCTGACCTCGGTCAAGTTCATCGTCCTGGGTGATGGTCATATCCGCAGCTGATTCAGGACTGAGGCGATGATCGGCGTCTTCGGCGGCACCTTCGATCCGGTCCATTTCGGCCACCTGCGTACCGCCCTCGACGTGATGCAGGGTGTCGGGCTCGAGGAGGTTCGCTTCACTCCCCTGCATGGCGCGGTCCATCGCGATCAGCCCCAGGCTCCCGCGGAGCTCAGGCTCGAAATGGTGCGGCTTGCGGTGCGTCCGCAAGCGGGCTTTGTCGTCGATGACAGGGAGATCCGGCGCGCGGGAGACTCCTACACGGTCGACACCCTCGCCAGCCTGCGCCGGGAACTGCCGCAAAGGCGACTCTGTCTGCTGCTGGGCATGGATGCCTTCAGCGGCTTCGCCGATTGGCACCGCCCCGATGAGATTCTCAAGCTGGCCCATCTGATCGTGATGCATCGTCCGGGGGAGGCGGGTCCGGGAGATCCGCGGATGAAACTGCTGATTGATGGCTCCCTGGTCTCCTCGGCGGATCAGCTGATGGCGAAGGATCATGGTTCGATTCTCCTTCACCCGGTGACTCAGCTCGATATCTCGGCGAGTCAGATCAGGAAACTCCTCGCAAAGGGTCGTACAGCGCGTTTTCTTCTCCCTGAGGCGGTATTGCAACTCATTGAAAAGAATGGGCTTTATAGTGCATATCATACAAAAGAGCCACAATAGGTTATGCTTGAAACAGAGATTGGGTAAAATCGCCCCTCCCCGGTGACCCGGTCTCATAACTTTGGCAACAGATACAGGACTCAATGCAAATAGAAGAACTACGAGACGTCGTTCTGCTAGCGCTGGACGACATGAAAGCGAAGGATGTGGTGGTACTGGATGTACGAGGAAAGACCAGCATAACCGATATCATGATCGTCGCCAGCGGCACCTCCGACAGGCATGTGAAATCAATCGCCCAGACCGTGGCCTTTAAAGCAAAGCAAGCCGGTGAAATGCCCCTCGGTACCGAGGGGATGGAGGATGGCGAGTGGGCGCTGGTGGATCTCAACGGGGTTGTGGTGCACGTGATGCAGCCCAAGGTGCGGGACTTCTACCATCTTGAGCGGCTGTGGTCGCTGGATGAGCCGGACAAGGCCCCGCAGAAACTCAAATCCATTTAGGCCCTGATACGCTGCATGGATCGGTTTGACCGGATATTCGAACTGAACCGTATCCTTCAGGCAGCCCGCTACCCGGTTTCAAGACAACAGTTGGAGCAGGAGCTGGAGTGCTCACGGGCGACCGTGAAACGTCTCATCGAAGAGATGCGCCTCTATCTCAACGCGCCCATCGTCTATGATCGAAAGCTCAACGGTTACCGCTACGATCGCCGCGAGGGGGAGATGTATGAACTCCCCGGACTCTGGTTCAATGCCTCTGAATTGCATGCACTGCTCGCGGTGCAACAGTTGCTCGAGGGGGTTCAGCCCGGGCTCTTGGAGAGCCATCTGCAGCCGCTGAGGAGAAAGATAGATGGGCTGCTCCATCGACAGCAGGGCCAGGGTGAGCCGATAACCAATCGAATTCGGCTGATCAGGGCGGCGGCCCGTCCTGCCGGGCCCTTCTTCACCCAGCTGGCCCAGGGCCTGGCAACCCGGCATCGTCTCAAGCTCGTCTACTACAACCGTTCCCGTGACCTGGTGAGCGAGCGCGAGGTTTCGCCGCAGCGCCTTACCCACTATCGCGACAACTGGTACCTGGACGCCTGGTGCCACTTGCGCGAAGCGCTGCGCACCTTTGCCTTGGATGCAATTCGCGATGCGCGCCAGCTGGGCCAGGCGGCACTGGACGTGGAGGAGACGCAGTTGAACCACCACTTTGCGGATGCCTACGGGATCTTCTCGGGTAGTGCGAGCAACCTGGCAGTGGTGCGTTTTACCCCCCATGCGGCGCGTTGGGTGGCGCTGGAGGCGTGGCATCCGAAACAGCAGAGTCGCTGGCTGCCGGATGGGTGGTACGAATTGACCATACCCTATGCCGATCCCTCCGAGCTGTTGATGGATCTGCTTAAGTACGGGTCCGATGTGGAAGTGGTCTCTCCTCCCGCACTGCGCGATTCGATTCAACAGCGGCTGCAATCGGCGTTGGCTTACTATGACCCGTAGTCAATCCCGACTGGCCCTTCCATTCATCACCACGCCAAGCCGCTGCTAGCAGTTCTTTCTCAGCTCTTTGTAGCGACGAATCGCTTTCTTGCGCTGGGTATGGAGGATCTTGATCTCGGTCGAGAGCCGCTTGCGCTTGGTGCGATCCTTTTCCTTCGCCAGTTTCTCCTTGGCGGCGCGTTCCTGCTTCTTCAGCTTTTTCAACAACTCTGCGATGCGTTCACATTTGGGTCGTTCGGTCTTTTTTCCCGCATCGATCAGGCTCTTCAGCTTGTCTATGATTTTTTCTGCTTGGGGCATGCTGGCTACCTCTGGATTACCTGTCTCGTCCCCGCGTTTCCCGACCACCGGTTGCCTTCACATTGTTATCCGTATCGATCGGGGCGACTTTAGTTCCGCCGGCTTGCGTGGCTGGAGTCAATCCGCTCGTATTGATGCAATCACTTGCCGAAGAGCAGAGCGGGTTTGATACTATTCCCTATGCTGATACCCATCCTCTGAAACCATATAGGCAGCCCGATGCCCGCGCAAGTTTTTCGCCGTCACTGGCCGATCCGGTTGGGGGGAAACGACGGCCATCCCCGTGCAACGGCGCTATCTCGATGGCAGCGGCTGCCGTGGCTTGTCATCATAGTTTCAAAAATATGTCATAATTGAAGGCTTAGGGGTGCATGCAACAAATGATTTCAGGTAGAATTATTTCGGCTCAAGTCATGCAGTCAACCATGCCCCGACTGAGTCCCTTCAATCCTGAAAGTAAATATAGCCGGGTTTGTGTCGATTCTTTACATTGCAGATTAAGCTGGATGCGAATCCCTTGACCCTGCAAGCCCCTAATTGGCCCATGATGTTGGGAGTCTGTTCCGGGTCTTCCGGACTGACAACTCGCTTCAGTACAACCTGTCCGCCCACTGTGGCAGCTACTAACCTGATCGGTATAGTTGATGGAAGAGTTGAAAACCTTCATCGATACGCTTGGACTCGCAGAAGTAGACTGGGAGCTGCTGCTGCGCGTCATGCTGCAGGTGTTTCTGCTCTCCCTGTCGGCGGTCTTCTCGGGATCCGAGACCGCGCTGTTCTCCCTCAGCCGGATCGATCTGCAGAAGCTTCGGCATAGCCGGGACAAGCACTCCGAGAGCATCCACGCCATGCTGGATGAGCCGAGGCGGTTGATTATCTCCATCCTCTGCGGCAACGAACTGGTCAATATCGCCTCCGCGGCGAATATGGCGGCGATCCTGTTGCTGCTTTTCGGCGATGCGGATGTCGGCTGGTTCAATATCCTTATCATGGTGCCGCTGCTGCTGTTGATCGGCGAGGTCACCCCGAAGACCATCGCGGTCAGTTTTCCGGTCAAGTTCGCGACCCGCCTCACCGCTAGGATCCTGCCGCGCTGGATCGTCTTTATCACCCCTTTGAGAGAGGCGGTAAGGTCGCTCTCCGATCGAATCACCACCCTCATCGTGGGCGAGGCGGTGAGTCGTGAGAACATACTCCACGCCGACGAGCTGCGCACCCTGTTGGAGGCGGGGGAGGAGAGCGGTGTCATCGAGGCCACGGAACGGGTGTTGATCGATAACGTGCTGGAGGCCTCGGAGACCGATATCTCCCGCATCATGACCCCGGGTCCGCGTATCCAGTTTCTCGATGCGGATCTTCCGGTGCAGGAGCTGATCGAGGCCTTCCGCAACTACCGCCATCCCAGAATCCCGGTCTATCAGGGGCACTGGGACAATGTCATCGGTTTTATCCATTCCGAGGACATTCTGCGTCTCGTCCGCGGCGGAGGCGATCTGGAGCAGGTGACCCTGGAGATGATCCTCAAGCCGGCCCATTTCGTTCCACCGACGAAAAAGGTGGATGAGATGTTCGACTATTTTCAGGCGCACAACACCCGGATTGCCATCGTCCTGGGCGAATATGGCGAGGTGCTGGGCGTGGTCACCATGAAGGATGTGCTGACCTTCATCTTCGGCGAGATCAGCGGCAAGATGGCGGGCCTGGAGTATTACCAGGAGGAGGACGAGAACAGCTATATCGTCCCGGGGGACATGCGCCTGACCGACTTTTACAATCTCTCCAATTTCGATATCGAGGATCCGGTGATGGCGACCATCGGCGGTGTCGTGTTCCGCCTCTTCGACCGTCTGCCCAAGGAGGGGGACAACATCCGCAATGAAGGCTATGAATTTATCGTCAAGGAGGTGAAGGGGCTGCGTATCAGCAAGGTCCTGGTGCGCAAGATCACCGCCAGCAACGATGAGCCGCCCGAGGTCGGGGATGAGAGTCTGGAGGAGCGGGTCGATGCGGGAGAGGAGATCGAATCGCAATCCAACCAGGCCGGAGATGCGGAGATCACCAGGGCAGAGGCGGAGGAGGTGGAGAAATGAACTGGGGCTTTGAACTGCTGCTGATCCTCTTCTTTCTCCTGTTGAAGGGTTTTTTCTCGGGATCCGAGATCGCGATGGTGAATTCCGACAAGCTCAAGCTGCGGCATCAGGCGAAACTCGGCAATCGGGGGGCCAATCAGGTCCTCAGGCTGTTCAAGACCCCGGACGTCATCCTGGGCACGACCCTGGTCGGTACCAACATCGCCACCGTCACCATTTCGACCCTGGGGGCCCTTGTCTGTATCGACCTGTTCGGCAAGACCGGCGATCTGATTTCGGTGATTATATTGACCCCGATCCTGTTGATCTTCGGCGAAGTGGTGCCGAAGAGTGTCTTTCAGCAGGAGGCGGACAGCCTGGTCGGCCGCCTGATCTATATCCTGCGCTTCTTCTCCTACGTCTTCTACCCGGTGATCTTTATCTTCAGCCGCGTCGCCAGGCTGGCGACCCGGGTCGTGGGCGGCGGGATCGTGCCGCAAAACATGTTCATCACCCGCGAGGAGCTGCGGGTGCTGCTCGACGTCTCCGAATCGACCTCGGACCCGCAAACCATCGACCGCAAGCGCATCCGCAGGATCATCCGCTTCGCCGACACCACGGTCGGCGAGGCGATGATCCCGCTGCCGGACGTGGTGGGCTTCAATGAAGTGCGCAACATGAAGGAGGCGGTGAGGCTGGTGATGAAGCACGGCTACAACCGCCTGCCCGTCTACCGCGGCAATATCACCAATGTCAAAGGCATCCTCACCCTGGATACCTGGGACCTGATGCTGCCGGACATCGAGGAGCAGCCGATTGCCGACTACATCAGTCCGGTGCTCTATCTCTCGCCGCGGCAGACCATCGATCGCGCGCTGCCGATGCTGCAGGCGAGAAAGGACCACATGGCGGTGGTTGTGGACGAGTTCGGTTCCGCGGTCGGCATCCTCACCATGGAGGATGTGTTCGAGGAGGTGGTGGGCGAGATCGACGTGGGTTACGACTTCGACGAATATCATCCGAAGCGCCGCATCTACATCGAGCATGAGAGCGAGAACAGCCATCTGGTAAGCGGCAGGATGCCGATCTCCGAGATCAACGACATCCTGCATGTGGATTTCCCGGTGGAGGAGGCGCTGACGGTGGGGGGGCTGATCGTCAGCCGGCTGCGCCACATACCGTCGGACGGCGACTTTATCGAAGAGGCCGGGCATCGCATGACCGTGATCGAATCCGATGAGCGCTCGGTGGTTAAAGTCAGGATAGAGCGACAGCTGGGGTAAGGCCGCCGCAACAACAAGACCGATAGACGACAGAGGAGTGTAATCATGCCGGATAGAGCGGTGAAACAACCTATCCTTGTACCGGTCGACTTTTCTGTGGCATCCGAGGCTGCGCTGTTGAAGGCATTCGAGTTGGCGGAGTGCCTCAAGGTAAGGGTAGTGGTGCTGCACGTGGTACACGACCCGGTCGACATGCCGGGCTACTACACCAACATGGTGAAGAAGAAGCGGTTCGCCAGGATGCAGGATGCCGCCCGCGTCATGCTGGATGACTTCATCAAGAAGTTCCGTAAAAAGCACTCCACCAGGAAGCGTCTGAAACGGGCTGAGCGGATATTGGTCATCGGTCTGCCGGTGACGAGGATTCTGCAGGTCGCGGAAAAAATCGATGCCTCCATGGTGATAATGGGCAGTAAGGGGATGACCGGGTTCAGGCACCTGATGCTGGGATCCGTGGCCGAGCGCGTGGTCCAGTTGTCTCCCCAGCCTGTACTGGTGGTGAAGGCCCCGGCCGAGGAAAAAGAGGGCGCTTCGAATGAATCTCAAGGTTCCGCCAAAGATGCCTGAGATAAGCCTCAAACAGGTGATAGGCTTGCTTGTCGCGGCACTCTGCATGTCGCTCGCGCTGCCCGTGTTCGCCGATGGCGCTGCGGATGCGGGTATCGAGTGGGGTGTCATGGGGATGAAGCTGTTCGGCGGGCTTGCCCTGTTTCTCTTCGGCATGGAACAGATGGCGGATGCGCTGAAGGCGGTGGCGGGGGGGCGCATGAAGAGCATTCTCGCCAAACTCACCACCAACCGCCTGATGGGCGCGGTTACCGGGGCCTTCGTCACCGCGGTTATTCAATCCTCGTCGGTGACCACGGTATTGGTGGTCGGATTCATCACCGCCGGTCTGATGTCCCTGTCGCAATCGATCGGCGTCATCATGGGGGCGAATGTCGGTACCACGATCACCGCCCAGATCGTCGCCTTCAAAGTGACCAAGGCGGCACTGTTGATGATCGGTGTCGGATTCACCCTGCTGTTCGCGGCCAAGCAGGAGCGGATCAAACACTACGGCGCCATGCTGATGGGGCTGGGCCTGGTCTTCTTCGGCATGAGTATCATGAGCGACGGCATGAAGCCGCTGCGCAGCTATCAGCCTTTTCTCGACCTGATGATCAGCATGGAGGATCCCCTGGTAGGCATTCTGGTGGCCGCCGGTTTCACCGGCCTGATCCAATCCTCCTCGGCGACCACCGGCATCGTGATTGTCATGGCGAGCCAGGGATTCATCACCCTGCCGGCAGGCATCGCCCTGGCCTTCGGCGCCAATATCGGCACCTGCGTGACCGCCATGCTGGCGGCGATCGGCAAACCAAGGGAGGCGGTGCGCGCGGCGATCGTGCATGTCATCTTCAACATCGCCGGGGTTGTGCTGTGGCTTGCCTTCATTCCCCAGTTGGCCGAGGTGGTGACGCTGATCTCCCCAAGCCACCCGGAGCTTTCCGGCGTCGCCCGACTCGGGGCCGAAACGCCGCGCCAGATCGCCAATGCCCATACCATATTCAATCTGGCCAATACCCTCATTTTTATCGGCCTGACCGTACAATTCGCCAGGCTGGTGGAGTGGCTGATCCCCGACCGCCTGCTGGAGGAGGAGGGCTTGGCGGTCAGCGCGAAATACCTGGATGACGAGCTCCTCGCCACCCCGTCGCTGGCACTGGACCGGGTACGCCTGGAGGTGCTGCACATGGGTGAGCGGGTGATGGAGATGGTGGACAAGATCATGCCCGCCATCCTCACCGGCGATCACAAATCGCTGGACGATGTGGCGATGCTCGATGACGAGGTGGATATCCTCTATGAGCAGATCATCGACTACCTCGGCAAGATCAGTAAACAGTCGATGACCGATACCCAGACCGAGGAGTTCCTCTCCCTGATGGCGGCAGTCGGCGACCTGGAGAATATCGGTGACACCATCGAGACCAATATGGTCGCCCTGGGCCATGAGCGCATCGATCAGGGCTTCTCCATCAGCGAGCCGACAAGGGATGTGCTCAACGGATTTCAAAAGGTGGTGAAGAGGTCGGTGGACGGCGCGGTTCAGGCGGTATCCCAACTCAACACCCAGGTGGCGCAGGGTGTCATCGAGATGAAGGATGAGATCAACAGGATGGCCGCTTCAGCCGCTGTGCACCAGGCCGCCAGGCTGGTTGCGAAGGAGCCGAACCGGATCGCCGCCTACACCACCGAGGTGGATATCATCGAAAAGCAGAAACGGATCTACTATTTTGCGAAGCGCATGGCGAAGACCGTCATTCCGCCGGAAGAGATAACAGAGCAGTAGGGCGCGTTCAGTTTGAAAAAAGTATCACCCCAGTTCCGGTCGCGTTAGCATGCAGGGCATAAAAATAGCCCGTCTCCTGGGAAAATATCTGGAGCGGGGCAGGCAGCGGGGCAAGGATGAGCTCGAGGCAATCGATCAGCTCCTTCACAGGCTCGAGGGAAGGAGGGACCATTTGCAGCACAGATTGCTGACGGAGAAACGGGCCTGCAAACAGAAGCGTCTCAAGGCGGAGCTGAAGATCGTGGAGATGAAGTTGAAAAAGGGAATGAAGCGCCGGCAGGCCTTCAGCAAGGTCGAACATAGGTGAACGCCGATAAGACCAAGCCGGATACCCAGACCGCGATGCGCCAACTCATCGATCGGGCGCGCCGGGAGATCCCGTTCGATCTCCCGGCGGAGGCGCTTTGCGGCGACGGCTGCCAAGGTTGTTCGAGCAAGCTGCTGAGCTATCTGGAAAGCGAGCTGGATGAGTGGGAGTCGAGGCTGGCCGATGGCAGCGTTCCGGATTTCCGCGATCTCAGTCGCCTGGCCGAAAAATGCAGGAAGACAGCCAGGGTATTGCAGCAGAATGGATTGCTGGAGAAGCTGCCGGCCTCCTGAGTTAAAGTGGTCACGACCGGATATGACGGTTGCTGTTGGTTTATCCTGAGGTGACTGTTGACAACTAACATGCCGATCTTCCTGGCATTAGCTCAAGTAGAGTGTTCGTCATTCCGGCGAATGCCGGAATCCAGAATTCTGGCATACAGGGATATGAGCCAAGTGACGTACATATTCAAGGTTGATAAGCACATTCGACGGCTAAGCAAAATAAAAATTCGGTAGTTTGACCCCCTGGATCACTCGCTCCGCTCACCCTTCGGTCCGACTTTCGGTCGTTCAACGCGCTTTGCCCTTTTGTCCGGCCTACGCCGGAATGACACACACCTTTTTTCCATTCAGCTTTCGTTCAGCCACAACGCCATATGCTTCTCCATAGGCCCATTGAATTTGGAGAACTATGATGAATGGTAAAGCACTTCTCTTGGCGAGCCTGGTCACCGCCTCGTTGGCCACTGCGGCACCGGCGCAGGCTCACGACTACTACGACTATCCCTACGGCCTGCTGGGCGGTCTGTTCCTCGGCCTCAGCTGGAACCACTATCATGACCATGGCCACTCCCATTCCCACTCCTATCGCCATTATGACCGTCACTATCGCCACCGCGAGTACCGGCGCAGCAAGAGTCACGGACGCCTGCACCGCGACAAGCACAGGCGGCATCGTGATGGCGACAGAGAGCGCCGCCGTCACCGCCATAGGGATTGAGCAGGGAGAGCCGTTATGCGCAGTCACCAAAAGAGCGGATGGTTTCCGCTGGCTTCATTGCTGTTGGTTATGGTGTTGGGGCAGCAGGCAGGCGCCCAGGAGAGCGGCGTCAGACTCTCCCAATCCGTCGAGGGACGGGCGGCCGCCGGCGTGGCGACAGAGGATGCCCAACTCGACCAGGCGGATCTGGATGAACACCAGGCACTGGTCGTCAGCGGCAGCAGGATGGAGGCGACCGCGCAGCGCAGTTTCGCTGCCCACGCCCCCGGACGGCTGTTGAGTATCTTCGATGCCCACAGCGTGATCAGCAGGGATGATGACGACGACGGTTTTTACCACCGCCTGAAGGTCGTCTTCGATGCGGACACCTCGGAGGAGGAGGTATGGGTCTACGCCAGGCTCTATCTCAGCCTCGAGGGTGGGCCGTGGAACCACTACTATACAACCGATCTGTTTCCGATAGCGGGGGATGCCAGCGATGACGAGTATGAGGTGGTCACCCGCCTGCTGGATGGCTACCCGACCGGTTACTATGATGTCCTGATCGAACTCTATGACGCCGATTTCGATCTGCTCGAGGTCAACTACGGACCCTACGAGGATAGCGATCTGGCGGTGCTGCCCCTGGAGGACAGCTATCGGGATGAGTACCATCACGGCGGTGGCGGCGCCGTCGGCCTCTTTACCCTGCTGCTGGGCCTGTTGGCCCTGTTCAGAGGCTACCCCGGCTGTAGGGACAGGGCTGGTATATGGCGCCTCAGGGAGTAAGATGGACGGCAGTTGCCCCGGGCTGTTACCGGCCCTGCGGCTAAACAGGAGGAGAACGGCCGATGAAGCTTAAACAGGCGCTGCTGCTGATGGTTTCGCTACCGCTCTGGCTGCTGCAGGGGTGTTCGTCCCTGGACCAGGTCAGTCGGGTCATGGAGGGGCGGAAACCCACGGCCCAGGTAGCGGGTGTGAGTCTTGACGGTCTCGATTTCAAGGGTGTCGATCTCGTGTTCGATCTGCAGGTGGACAACCCCAATCCCTACGCCATCGACCTGACGGGGTTCGACTACGACCTGCAGCTTTTCGATCAGTCGTTCATCAAGGGGCGGCAGACCAAGGGGGTGAGCCTGGCCGCCAACAGCGACAGCCGCGTCGCGCTCCCCCTGCGCCTCGATTTCAAGCAGCTCCTGGACAGCTACCGGCAGCTGCGGTCGGCCGATGAGGCAAGCTACAGGCTCGACCTGGGATTGGGATTCAAGATGCCGGTGATCGGCGCACTGCGTCTGCCGGTCGACATCGAGGGAAGTTTTCCCCTGCCAAGAGTGCCGGCGTTCAGCGTCAGGTCCCTTGGGGTGAAACGGCTCTCCCTGGATGAGGCTGAATTGGAGCTGCAGCTGGAAGTCGACAATCCCAACCGCTTCTCCCTGCTGCTGCAGCAGTTGGACTACCATTTCAAGTTGAACGGGGTTGCCATCGCCGAGGGCTTGATCAGGCAGCCGCTGAACATCGAACAGGATGGAGTGGGCGTGGTGGCCATTCCCCTCTCCGTCAATCTGCGGCAGGCGGGTATGGGGCTCTATTCGGCCCTGCTCAATGGCTCCGGTCTCGACTACGAACTGAACGGCTCACTCGATGCCGCCACATCGAATACGCTCTTGAAACGGTTGCAAATTCCGTTGGCTAAACAAGGCAGTATCAATCTGCAGTAGATTCTCTCCTACAGGCCTGTCACATTCGGGGGGTAACCGCAGACCGAGCGCTGTTGGAGAGCTAAAATTAGATCAGAAAGAGGTAGAAATCTTTCACCCGGATGATCTATTCAGGCTCATCCCAATTCCTGCGGGAAGGAGGTAGTCATGAAGACCTTTATGTTGATGACCGGTAGCGGTCCGCTGATGATTCTCACATCCCACGCCTCCATAGAAGACCCGACGATCCTGGAAAAGCTGGCGATCAAGGGAATCGAGAAGTTCCTCGCCTACGAGGTCCCCTACGAGCTGGCGAAGGAGCGTTACGGAGGCCATTTCAGCGTCGTTGCCAACGACCTGCACGAGAGCGACGATCTGCGGGTGCTGGACTATAACGGGGAGCGCGCCTTCAAGCTCTTCTCATTCGCCGAACTCGGCACCCCCCTGGCGCATGAGGCTGCAGCAGGCTCGGTAACCGCAGCGGCCTGAGCCGACCGGGGTGTTCAGTTGCCGCTCAGCCCTCGGGCTCATAGGCTAGGTTGGGGGCAAGCCAACGCTCCATTTCAGCGACTGAACGCCCCTTGCGACGGGCATAGTCGCTGACCTGGTCCCGGTTCAGCTTGCCCACGGCAAAGTAGCGCGCATCGGGGTGGCTGAAGTAGAGGCCACTGACCGATGCCGTCGGCACCATCGCCTTGCTCTCGGTGAGCCAGATGCCGGTGTGCGCTTCGACGCGGAGCAGATCCCATAACAGATCCTTCTCCGTGTGGTCCGGGCTGGCCGGATAGCCCATGGCGGGGCGGATACCGGTGTAGTCTTCCGCGATCAGCTCCTGGTTGCTGAGGGACTCCTCCTTCGCGTAGCCCCAGATCTCTTTTCTCACCCGCTCGTGCAGCCACTCCGCCAGGGCCTCGGCCAGGCGATCGGCAAGGGCCTTGAGCATGATGGCGTGATAGTCGTCATGCTGCTGTTCGAATTCGGCGAGCTTCTCTTCGATGCCGATCCCGGCGGTGCAGGCGAAGGCGCCGATATAGTCGAGTTTTCCGCTGCTCCTCGGGGCGACGTAATCCGCCAGGGACTCGTTGTAGCGGCCGTTGACACTGCTCCCCCGCGGGCCTTTGCCGCCGGGCTGGCGCGTCTGCTTGCGCAGGTTGTGCAGGGTGCTCAGTCGCTGTTCCCGGGACTCGTTCGCGTAGACCGCGATATCGTCCTCCTCGCGGTTGGCGGGAAAGAGTCCGACCACCGCCGCGGCGCGCAGCCATCCCTCGTTGATCACCCGCTCCAGCATCGACACTGCGTCGGCATGGAGTTTTCTCGCCTCTTCGCCCTTCTGCGGATCGTCGAGAATCTGCGGGTAGCGGCCCTTGAGTTGCCAGGCGTGGAAGAAAAAGGTCCAGTCGATGTAGCCGGTGAGCTCGCCGAGGGGGATCGCCTTCATCACCAGCAGGGCGGCGCTGGGCCGGTCCCCGTCCGAGGTCTCGTCGAGGCGGACGATTTCGCAGTCGGGCCGCTGAAAGTCCGGGTCGAAGAGGCTGGGGCGGAAGGGGGTGAAGGCGGACCAATCGATCGGGGTCGGGTTGGCCCTCGCCTCCTCGATGGCCACCAGGTTGCGTGATGGATCGACGCCGGCCCGCCGCTGCCGCACCGTCTCGTACTCCTCGCTCAGGGCCGCGGTATAGGATGCCCGATGCTCCGCCGACAGCAGGCTGGAGGCGACGCCCACCGCGCGGGAGGCGTCGGCCACGTAGACCACGGGGTGGTCATACTCAGGATCGATCTTCACCGCGGTATGGGCGATGGAGGTGGTGGCGCCGCCGATCAGCAGCGGCTGGTTCATGCCGAGGCGCTGCATCTCCTTCGCCACGTGGACCATTTCGTCCAGCGACGGGGTGATCAGGCCGGAGAGGCCGATGATGTCGACCTCCTCATCCCTGGCCTGCTGCAGTATCGTCTCCGCGGGGACCATGACGCCGATGTCCACCACCTGGTAGTTGTTGCACTGGAGCACCACGCCGACGATATTCTTGCCGATATCATGGACGTCGCCCTTCACCGTGGCCATCAATATCTTGCCCTGGCTCTGCACCCCGCACTCGGCCTTGTCCGCCTCCATGAAGGGCTCCAGGTAGGCCACCGCCTTCTTCATCACCCGCGCCGACTTGACCACCTGGGGGAGGAACATCTTGCCCGCGCCGAACAGATCGCCCACCAGGTTCATGCCGTCCATCAGGGGGCCTTCGATCACCTCCAGGGTCTGGTTCGCCTGCTGCCGGGCCTGTTCGGTGTCATCCTCGATGAACTCGGTGATGCCCTTGACCAGGGCGTGCTCGAGACGCTTGTTCACCGGCCAGCCGCGCCACTCGGCGTCGCTCTTGCTCTCGACGACTTCGCCGCTGCCCTGATACCTGGGGGCAAGCTCGACCAGGCGCTCACCCGCCTGCGGGTCTCTGTTGAGCACCACCGATTCAACGGCATCGCGGAGCTCGGGGGGCAGTTCGTCGTAGACCGCCAGCTGGCCCGCGTTGACGATCCCCATGTCCATCCCCGCCGCGATGGCGTGATAGAGAAAGACGGCGTGGATCGCTTCGCGCACCGGATTGTTGCCGCGGAAGGAGAAGGAGACATTGGAGACCCCCCCCGACACCAGGGCATGGGGCAGGCGCTGCTTGATCTCCCGGACGGCCTCGATGAAGTCGACGCCGTAGTTGTCGTGCTCCTCGATGCCGGTGGCGACGGCGAAGACGTTGGGATCGAAAATGATATCCTCGGCGGCAAAACCGACCCGCTCCGTCAGCAGGCGGTAGGCCCTGGCGCAGATCTCCACCTTGCGCGCCCGGGTGTCGGCCTGGCCGCTCTCGTCAAACGCCATCACGATCACCGCCGCGCCATAGCGCCGGCACAGCGTCGCCTGGCGCAGAAAGGCCTCCTCGCCCTCCTTCAGGGAGATGGAGTTGACGATGGGCTTGCCCTGAACGGCCTGCAGGCCGGTCTCGATGATCTCCCACTTCGAGGAGTCGATCATCACCGGCACCTTGGCGATCTCGGGTTCGCCGGCGCAGAGGTTGAGAAAGCGGCGCATCGCGGCGACGCCGTCGAGCATCGCCTCGTCCATGTTGATATCGACGATCTGGGCGCCGTTCTCCACCTGCTCGCGGCAGACATCCAGCGCCTCGTCATAGGCCTCGCCGAGAATCAGGCGCTTGAACTTCGCCGACCCGGTGACATTGGCGCGCTCCCCGATGTTAACGAAAAGGGAGTCGGCACCTATGTTGAGCGGCTCGAGGCCCGAGAGGCGGCAGGCCGTTTCGATCCTTGGCAGCCGGCGCGGCGCTCTGCCCTCCATCGCCCGGGCGATGGCCCTGATATGGTCCGGCGTGGTGCCGCAGCAGCCGCCGACGATATTGAGAAACCCCGCCTCGGCCCACTCCGCGAGATAGTCCGCCATCTGCTGCGCATCCAGATCGTAGGCGCCGAACTCGTTGGGCAGGCCCGCATTGGGGTGGGCGGAGACATGGGTCTCGGCGATACGCGACATCTCCTCCACGTACTGGCGCAGCAGATCGGGTCCCAGGGCGCAGTTGAGACCGACGGAGATCGGCCTTGCGTGGCGCAGGCTGTTGTAGAAGGCCTCGGTGGTCTGCCCCGAGAGGGTGCGGCCGGATTGATCGGTGATGGTGCCCGAGATCATCACCGGCAGTGCCACGCCATCCTCCTCGAATACCTGCTCGCAGGCGAACACCGCCGCCTTCGCGTTGAGGGTGTCGAACACCGTCTCGATCAACAGCAGGTCGCTGCCCCCGGCGATCAGGCCCCGGGCCGACTCCGCATAGGCCTCCACCAGGGCCTCGAAGGTGATGTTGCGCAGGCTGGCGTCGTTGACATCGGGGGAGATGGAGGCGGTGCGGTTGGTGGGGCCGAGTACCCCGGCCACAAAACGCGGCTTATCGACGCTCGAATATCTGTCTGCGGCGGTCCGCGCCAGACTAGCGCTGGCCTCGCTCATCTCGTAGGCCAGCGACTCCATGGCGTAATCCGCCATGGAGACCCGGTTGGCGCCAAAGCTGTTGGTTTCGACGATATCCGCGCCCGCCGCCAGATAGGCCTCATGTATCGCACTGATGATCGCCGGCTGGGTCAGCACCAGGAGATCGTTATTACCCTTCAAATCACATGGCCAATCGGCGAAGCGTTCTCCGCGATAATCCCCCTCATCGAGTTTATGACGCTGGATCATGGTGCCCATGGCGCCATCGAGGATGAGAATGCGCTCTCTCAGCAGGGATTCGACAGGATGCTCGGTTTTTCTGGCGCTTGCGGGGGACATCAAGATTCTCAAGGTTTTACGGTTGACGGCCGCCAATTATAAGGTGCTGTCGGGAGGCAGGCGAGTGATCTCTCGCAGGATGGTACTAAACTGGTTAGCAATCAGCTTCAGCCATCGCCCTGTTTCTTTAGGTGTCATAGAGTAACTAGAATTATTATATTCATATTTATCAAATGTTTAGTCTGGCCGTATTATTGGCACAGCGGGGTGCTGGCTCAGCTTCGACAGGATCGGACAAACAATAAAAGCTGCAACCAAATCTCATGAGGGATTTTTAGCGTGTCAAAACAAGCATTTCTGGTAGATGATTCGAAGTCCGCGCGGATTGTGCTCAGTCGAATGTTGAAGAAGAGCGGGTTCGATGGCGTGGAGATGGCGGAGTCGGGTGAAGAGGCGTTGGAAAAGCTCAAGGCGACCACACCGGACGCTATTTTCGTCGATTTCCTGATGGACGGCATGGATGGCCTGGAGACCATCACCGAGATCAAAAAGGATCCCCGGTTTACCGACACGCCGGTGGTGATGTGTACCGCCAACGAAGGGGACGAGTATGTGCGCGCCGCGGTGGACCACGGTGCCCTGGGCATCCTGGCCAAGCCGCCGACGGATGAGAGCATTGGCAAGATCATCGATCTGATCGAGCAGCACCAGATGGAGGTTGCCTCGAGTCTGGAGGCGGAGTCGGCGCCGGCAGATGAGGCCGCCGGGGCTGCAGCGGAGGCCGTGGAAGCGGCGGTAGAGAGTGTGGTGATGCAAAGCGGTCTCTCCGACGAGGACGTAAGGCGTATCGCGGCAGAGGTCGCCTCCCGCTCGGCCGAGGAGGTTGCCCGCAAAGCGGTCGAGAAGGCGGTCGGGGAGAGTCTCGCGGCCCGTGTCGACGGCGCGGTCCAGGCCTATCTTGACGCGAGGCTCGAAGGGCTGGTCGCGGCGATGTTGAAGCATGCGCTGCAGGATGTCGAGACAGAGCAGATCGACAGCGAATCCCTGCGAGACTCCGTGGTGCAACAGGTGAATCAGGACCTGGATGAGTTTGTCAGGCAGCTCAACCAGCGAACCGTCGGGGACCTGATCCAGTCAAGCATCTATAACCAGATGAACGAACTCTCCGAGGAGTTGACCGAGCGCATGAAGGATCAGGAGGCGCGGATTCTGAGTCAAGTCCCGGAAAAGAACGACATGATCGAGCATATCCGGGTCATCACCGAGGGTTCCCTCGAGGCCCAGGTCCATGAAACAGCCAGCCAGGTGGCGGGTGAGGTCGCCAACCACGTGGCGACCGAGACCGTCGAGGGAATGCTCGACCAGCACCTGGCCCATCAGGCAATGGAAAGCCAGCAGCAGCAATCGAAGTCCCCGCTCTGGATAATCCTCGGCCTGGGTGTGCTGGCGGTGGCTGGAATCGCGGCAACCCTGGTGTTCCTGGCATAGCCGGGGGAGCTGTCGCCGTCCGCCTGCTGCGGATTCGACCGTAGCGCCATAAATGGGCAAAGAGTGTGGGGTTAGCCGGGGCGTCAAATAGCGCTATATTCTTCTGATAACCTCACGGGAGAAGCCCATGTTCGGATTTGGCCACAAAACCCGGTTGCCGGAGCGGGAGGAGGCACTGCCCGGTCGCTCGGTGCCGATAGAGCCCGGTGACAGGCACTATGTCAACGGCCATACCCTGGTCGGGCCCTTTCCCGACGGATTCGAATTCGCCCTCTTCGGCATGGGCTGTTTCTGGGGTGCGGAGAGGCGCTTCTGGGAACTGCCCGGGGTCTACTCCACCGCGGTGGGCTACGCCGGGGGCTTCACCCCCAATCCCACCTATGAAGAGGTCTGCAGCGGGCTGACCGGACACAATGAGGTGGTCAGGGTCGTCTTCGATCCTGGCGCGATCAGTTATCAGTCGCTGCTGGAGGGCTTTTGGGAGGGGCACAATCCCACCCAGGGGATGCGCCAGGGCAATGATGTCGGAACCCAGTACCGATCGGGCATCTATACCTTCGACGAGGGGCAGCAGGCCCTCGCCCTGAGCTCCCGCGAGCACTATCAGCATGCCCTGCGCCAGGTGACATCGGCGCCGGTGACCACGGAGATTGAAGCCGCCCCCAACTTCTACTTCGCCGAGGCGTACCACCAGCAGTATCTGGCCAAGAATCCGGGCGGTTATTGCGGGCTGGGGGGAACCGGCGTCTGCTACCCGAGCTGATCCGCCTGCCCGGGACGGGGCCGTCCTAGCCCTGCCTGCCCGGTGCGCGCAGTCGCCGCTGCAGAAAATCGACAATGCACTGCCAGCATGCCTGGTCAGCCGCCTCGTCGTAGCGGGGACTCGTGGGGTTGGTGAAACCGTGGGCGGCGTCGAATCCCACCGCCTCGGTCTGCTTCCCCGCGGCCTCCATTGCCGCCTCGAAATCCTCCTGCTTCTGCGGCCAGTTGCGCTCCCGCCGGGCGTAGATGGCCAACACCGGCCCCGACAATCCTTTCAGCCGCTCCACATCGGTCTCCATGCGGCAGTAGGCGAGGATGGTGGCGCTTACCCTGTCCGGCTGCAGCAGGCTCGCCTGCATCGACTCCTTGCCGCCGAAGGAGCAGCCGTAGGTGGCGATGCGCCGGCCGGGTTGGGACAGATAGTCGATGGCGGCGATCAGTTTCCGGTCGGCAAGTTGTTGATCGATATCGCGCATCATCGCCGCGGCGAGTTCCGGATCGTCGGTGGTGCGACCGTCATAGAGGTCGACCACCAGGGAGAGGTGGCCGATGTCCGCAAGCCTCTCTGCCCACTGCCGGTTGTGGGGCATCACCCCCCACCACTCGTGGAGGATCATTACCGCGGACTCCGCGCTCTCGTCACCGGCGAGATAGGCGTTGAAGGGTTCCCCAAGCGATGTTTGCAGAACGATCTCCAGGCCCATGGCGCTACTCCGCCTTATGCAGCAGCTCTCCGGCCCCGTTTACCACTTCGACGCCGACAGGTATCCCCTCACGAACGCTTGCGGTGACGACGCAGAAATCCTCAAACAGGGTCATGCAGCGGTCGAGCTTCTTCGATGTCAGCAGTTCATCCCCCGCCGTGATGCGGACATCCAGGCGGCCGACCCGAAGCCGCTTCTTCTCGTTTCTGACCATGGTGCAGGTGACCTCGGTGTTGACGTTTCTTGCCGGCACCTCCTCCTTGGCAAGACAGAACATCAGGCTGGCGCTGAGACAGTTGGCGGCGGCGGCCGCCAGCATCCGCGAGGCGTTGGGACCGTTGCGCTGGCCCAGGGGGGGCGGTTCATCCATGATCACGTCCGCGGCCTTGTTCAGATCGAATTTGACCCTGAAGGCGTAGTCATCCTCCTGTTCGAGCTGAATGGTGAACTTACCGATCTCTTCCGCCATGCCTGTTCTCCTGGTAGTGGGTTTAGTCAATCGCCAGCAAGGCCTTCCAGGCCGGGTGCCGGGCTATCAAATCGAGTGCCTGCTGCAGCAGCCCCTTTCCCGGCTCCGTGCGGTGCCAGGTCGAGGCCCCGGATGGGTGGGGCAGGGGGATCAGGTCGCAGCTGAGATCGTCCAGCACTATGCCATGGCGTTGGCCGATGACCTGGGTCAGCTTGCCCACCTCGATGAACTGGGCGATTGCCAGTCTGCCTACCGGCACGATCAAAAGCGGCCGCAGCAGCGCTATCTCGCTGCGCAGCCAGTGGCTGCAGGCCTCGATCTCCTCTGCGGCGGGAACCCGGTCGCCGCCCTTGGGTTTCTTGCCGGGGAAGCAGCGGCAGACCGCAGACATGTAGACGCGCTGGCGAAACTGCTGTTCATTCAGGCCCAGGCGGCCGAACCAGCTGAAAAGCGTCTTTCCGGCAGTCCAGGCGAATGGCCTCTGCGCCGCACCCTCCTTCTCCCCCGGGGCCTGGCCGACCAGCAGCAGGGGTGAGGCAACAGCTTCTCCTGTGACCACCGGACCGATCATCTTGTTGCAGCTACGGCATGCCCTGAGGCTCTTTTGATGCGCGCGCAGTTGCGAGACCAGTTTCTGACGGGGATTTGTGTGTGTCATTGGTTAGCGGGCTCTGGTCTGCCTGGTTTTGGATGCTGGCTGATTCTAGCTTATCACCATCTGTCATAGATCAAGCAAGCCAGCGGCTATCCGAGGTTTAATCTGGATCAGGGCAGGATCGGACCCGGGAGGAGACCATGCAAGGCTTGCAGATTGGGATTAGGGGCTCCAAACTAGCTTGAAACAGATGGAAATGTAAAAAAATGACAACCATGCTGGGCCTTAGTCTGACTGCCCTGTTAATTACGGCATTTATCTGGTTCCTGCCCATTCTGCTGATTTTGCGATCAGGCAAGACCAGTGGAGCCGAGAAACTCTTCTGGATACTTGCAGTCGTCTTTGTTTCATGGTTCGCATGGATCCTCTATCTCTTGCTGGCGCCCCTGGGCGAGCAGAGGGAGTGAGCGGAGATGGCCGATTCGATAGGAGGAGATGGATGAAAGCAGTGGTTATGAGAGAGACCGGTGGCCCCGAGGTCCTGTCGCTGGAGGAGCTGGCCACACCCGAAATCAGCTCGGCGTCCCAGCTAAAGGTCAGGATAGCGGCGGCCGGGATCAATCCTGTCGACACCAAACTGCGCGCCCGAGGGGTCCTGCTGCCCGATGGCCTGCCCGCGGTGCTGGGGTGCGATGCGGCCGGTGTGGTGGTCGAGACCGGCAGCGAAGTGACCGAGTTTCGTCCGGGCGACGAGGTCTGGTACTGCAGTGGCGGTCTCGGCGGCCTGCAGGGGAACTATGCGGAGTATGCCGTCGTCGAGGAGTCGGTCTGCTGCAGAAAACCGGTCTCGGTCGACTTCGCCCATGCCGCTGCCGCCCCCCTGGTGTTGATCACGGCGTGGGAGGCGCTGTTCGGCCGTGCCCGCCTGACCGATGAAAAGACCCTGTTGGTCCACGCCGGGGCCGGCGGCGTGGGCCATGTGGCGATTCAGCTGGCGAAACAGGCGGGTGCCCGGGTGCTGACCACCGTGAGCACCCCGGAGAAGCAGGCCTTCGTGACCGCGCTTGGCGCGGATGCGGCGATCGATTACCGGGAGCGGGATTTTGTTGACGAAGTGATGCGCCTGACCGACGGTGCCGGCGCCGATGTGGTGCTGGATACCGTGGGCGGCGATATCTTCAAGGCCTCGATCAACGCCACGGCGCCCTATGGCGACCTGGTCACCCTGCTCGATCCGGGGCCGCAGGTGGAGTGGAAAGAGGCGCGGAACCGCAACCTGCGCATCGGCTTCACCCTGATGCTGACCCCGATGCTGCGCCATCTTCCTCAAGCCAGGGCCAATCAAGCCGCTATCTTACGTGACTGTGCTGAAATGATCGACAGCGGATCCTTGCGCATCCATGTCGGCGACAGTCTGGCCCTGGAACAGGCTAAAGAGGCTCATGAATTAATAGAACAGGGACGGATGCAAGGTAAATTGGTTCTCGTGCCATAACAGGCCCCCTCCGATCTGCCTGCCCTGTCCTGGTACAGGTGGCGGAGATGTTGATTCGATTGCTGCAAGCCAGATACTACTGGTTGATACCGGTGCTTTTCTGGCTGTTCATCACCTTGAGCTCCATCGTGTGGAATCTCTCGCTGGTCGATCGATCCGTCAAGGATATCGCCTTCGAGCGCGGGCGTATCATGTACGAGATGGTCAGGCTCACCAAGATCAATCCTGTCTTGATGGCCAATGATCCGACGATTTTCAAGCAACAGAGCATGGATGACATCCACTATCAGGTGATATCGGCTCATCCAATGAATCCGGAAAATATGGCTGATCCCTGGGAAAAGGCGGCCCTTGGCCGCTTCGAGAGCGGGACCGGGTATGTCTTCCAGCCCTTTCTCGATCGGGTTGACGGCTACTTCCATTATGTAGGCCCGGTATTCATGCAGGAGGGGTGCCTCGCCTGTCACGGTTATGAAGGGAAGAGCGTGGGGGATATACGGGGCGGGATCAGCGTCAAGGTGATGGCGCAGCCGATAGTCGATTCCCAATACAAGGCCAGGCAGATGATGATCTTCATGCATCTTATCGGTTTTGTGCTGATATCCCTGACCAGCGTCTTTCTCATCCACCAGCTTCGAAAGCAGCTGCAGGTATTGAACGAGACCCGTGACGAGTTGAAGGAGAAGGAGCAGTTTCTCAGCGATGTCACCAACAGCATGAGCGAGGGCTTTGCGGTGATTGACCCCGGTGGCGTCGTGAGATTCTCCAACCCGGAGAGCGAGTGGCTGTTGGGCTGGGATTCGGAGGAGATGATCGGGCGCAGCTTTACCGAGCTGGTTTATGGCGACAATAGGCCGGAAGCGTGGGATACGGTGGAGAACGCCATCAAGTCTACCCTGGAGGATGGCAATACGCGCACCGGGTACGATGACCGTTTCTATCACAAGGAGGGGCGGGTGATAGATGTTGCATTTTCCGTCTCCCCCCTGATAAGGGATGAAATCAACAGCGGCGTAGTAGTCGCCTTCAGTGACATCTCGGAGCGAAAGCGCAGCGAAGAGGAGCGTAGATCGCTTGAACGCCAATTGAACCAGACCCACAAGATGGAGGCGGTGGGGCAATTGGCCGGCGGCATCGCCCACGAGATCAACACCCCGATTCAGTATGTCGGCGACAATCTCCGGTTTATCAAAGAGGGTTACGAAGATATCGGTACCCTGCTTGGTGCCTACTCGGGGTTGAAGGAGAAGGCCGCGGACCATCCGGGGCTGCAGGACGAGGTGGAAAAGGTAGCGCAGACTGCCGAAGAGATCGACCTGGATTTCCTGGACGATGAGATCACCAGCGCCCTGGAGCAATCGATCACCGGTGCCAAACAGGTTGCCCAGATCGTGCTGGCGATGAAGGAGTTCGCCCACCCCGGCTCCAGGCAGATGGCGATGGCGGACCTGAACCGGATCGTCAGCAACGCCGTCGCGGTGTGCAAGAACGAATGGAAATACGTGGCGGATACGGAGCTGAAACTGAGCGACGATCTTCCCGAAATCAGGTGCCTGGGGGGGGAGATCTCTCAAGTCCTGCTGAATCTGATCATCAATGCCGCACATGCAATCGAGGCGGCCAAGCTGGAGCGGAAGGGGAGCATAACCATCACCACAACCCATGACGGCAATCATGTGGAAGTGCGTGTCGCGGACACGGGTACCGGCATACCAGAAGAGGTTCAGGCGTCAGTCTTCAACCCCTTCTTCACCACCAAGGATGTGGGCAGCGGCACGGGGCAGGGACTGGCGATCGCCCAGGATATCGTGGTGGTGAAGCATCAGGGCGAACTCTATTTCGAAACGGAAGAGGGAAACGGGACCACCTTCGTCATGCGCTTGCCGGTGCAGGGGACTGGCGCCTGAGCGCCGCTGCTGATCCAATTTACTATGCGAGATGGCCCGCTGTTCAGCACCTCGATGGAATGACTTTCATTTTCGTGGCGGCAGTTTCTGTCAGGTCACCCTGAACACCCGCACCTCACCCGATACGATCCCGCTCTCCGCCGCCGCCAACAGCCGAAACAGCACCGCCTGACTGAGCGCCTGACCCTTGGCCACCAGCAGTGTGCCCGCATTGGTCTTGATCGGTTGATCGAGGATCAAACCGGGCTCAAGCCGGTCGATGGCCAGCGTCATGACTTCGACCTTGCGGTTCTGCGAGCCCAGGGCGAGGGTTTCCACCAGGATCGGATCATAGTGGCTGGGATTGTCCTTGAGTTCGTCGATCGCGGCCTGCTCGTCCATGCCCTGGCTGAGCAGCTTTTCGTAGCCTATGGCGACACGCAGGATCTGGCCGCCGAGGACGGCCTTGTCTTCGTTGGAAAGCTTTCCCTCAAATTCGATTTTTCCCACGCTGTCGTTTTGCCGCTCAACCATGTCCGCGACCACCTCGAGTCGGGGGATGTGCTTCAACAGCCGCGCCCCCATCCCGGGGTGGGATCGATAGTGCTGGGTCTCTGCCTGGCTCAACTCTTCGCCTTCCGCGACCTTTCGTATCAGCTCCTCCGGCAGGCTGATATACCCCAGCTGGCAGAGCATGGCGGCAAGATCGTAGTGCCAGCTGTCCTCCAGGGAGAGGCTGTTGACGATGGTATGGGCATACTGCTTGATCTGCGACGAGTGGCTGAAGGCGACCGGGTTGACCATGCTGAGGATATCCGCCATCAGATCCACCGCGCCCTTCAGGGTCTTGTTGAGGAGGGTCTTTTCGGAGGTGATCAGGCGATATTGCTGGATCGCGTCGGTAATCGTCTGATAGAGCTGATCCGTCTCCACCGGCTTGTTGAGGAAGCGAAAGATGTTGCCGTCGTTGACCGCGTCGATGGCCACATCCAGATTGGCGTTGCCGGTGAGCATGATACGCACGGTATTGGGTGAAATGGCGCGGACCTTGGAGAGAAACTCGATACCGTTCATGTTCGGCATCTGCATGTCGGAGATGACCACTGCAAAAGGTCCGCCGTCGCTCACCGCCTGTACCCCATCCGCGCCGCTGGTGGCGGTCTCCAGGTTGAGCCGCTTGCGAAACTGGCGCCGGAAGGAGTCCAGCAGGTTGCGGTCGTCATCGACCATCAGGACCTTTTCAGGCAGCTTGTCCATCGAGATACTCCAGGGTTATCGCCTTCCATTTTTTCACTACATCGGGTGTCAACAGGGCTTCCAGGATGTCGGTCGAGTAGTAATCACCCTGTTGGCTTGGATTTAGGCTCTCCACCAGCAGGTTGGCGGCATAGACCAGCAGGCAGTCGAGGCGCTCACTGCTCTGACGCTCGGCGGAGTGGTGCAGGGCTACGGCCTCCACCGCCGAGTAGGGCAGCCCCCAGAGACCCATCAAAAAGGCGCCGATGGTGGCGTGGTTGCACCACAACGACTCTGACTCGGCTTCGTAGAGCGGGATCCCGTCATCGGCTGCCTGCTGCACGATGCGGCGATACTCCTCCCTGTCCTGGGTGGCAAGGACCAGTTTACCCAGATCATGCAGCAGTCCCGCGAGCATCGGGATCTGATACTGCTGCTGATCCAGCTCGCTTGCCTTGGCGAGGTGCTGCACCAGACCGGAGACGATCATGCTGTGATGCCACAGCTGCTCGAGCTTGAACTCATCGATGACATCGGGGTCGAGCTGGGAAAAGACCCCCAGGGCCAGGGCAAGGTTGGTGACGGTCTCTATCCCCAGCAGGCTGACGGCGTGCTCGGGCGAGGCGATCTGCCGCGGCAGTCCGAAAAAGGCGGAGTTGACCAGCTGCAGGATCTTGGTCGACATGCCGATGTCCTGGGCCACGATGCTGCCGATATCCTTGACCGTGGCGCTCTCGGAGCGCAGGGCGGTGATCATCTCCTGGTAGGTGGAGGGGAGGCTGGGCAATGTGCCCATGCTGCTGATCATCTCTTCCAGCGCGGGATTGTTCAGCCGGCTGCGCAGGTGGAAGACCCTTTGCAGGATGTCGATCAAGCGATCTCTTTCGCAGGGTTTGGCGATAAACTGGTGGGCGTGATTGACAACCTCCTGGGACGGTGTGCGCATCGCCTGCCCGGAAAACAGGAGCCGGGTCGCGCTGGGGTAGTGGAGTTGAACCTGTTTCAGCAGTTCGCTGCCCGGCATGCCGGAGAGTTGGGTCTCGCTGACCACGATGTCCACCGCCGCCTGCTGCATCAGTTCCAGGGCCTGCTGCGCGTCTTCGGCAAAGTGGAGCTGCCATTTGTCCCTGAACTCGCGCAGGTTCCGCCGCAGTGACCGCAGCTGGTTGCTGTCGCTGTCGACGAATAGAATCGCATGGGTCTCTGTGTACATAGTTGTTGCCTTCGGTGCCGCTGGATGGCGACGCGACAGCTCATCCTTGAGGCACGGGCTGGAAAAGGAAACGAGCTGCGATATTTCCCTGGCCGCTGGCCTGTCCCAATGGTTTTTTTTAGGGCAACACTTAACGACAGGCCTAATTGTTGTATCGGTTATGCCTATGGGAATCTTGAGTCCTATTTCCCAAAATGATCATAGCCTGTTTTGGCTGACTTGACAGATTCCGCTTCGGACCGGGTGTTATTCGTCCCTGCCGACCTGCAGCACCACACCCTCGACGCCGGTGATCCTTATGCGGGTTCCCGCAGGACAATCCTCCCCGTTGATCTTCCAGGTGGAGTCGTCCACATGGATCTTGCCTTCGCCATTGACGATGGGTTCCTGGAGGGTGAATGTGCGGTCGATATATTGTTCACCCCTGCGATTGAGATGGGGTTGGTCGGTTTCGATCGGCCGGCGTTGCAGAAAGGCGCGCACGAGGACGATGATCAGTACGCTGAGTATGGCGAAAATCAGGATCTGCATTTGCCAGCCGAGCTCCGGGAGCAACAGCATGAGCAGGCCAACCACTGCCGCGGCCAGGCCCATCCAGAGAAGAAAGGCGCCGGGTGAGAAGACCTCCAGGATCATCAACACCACGGCCAGTATCAGCCAGTGCCAGTAGTCGACCTGAGTCAGCAGCTGCATCAATTCGCCCCTCCGGGTTTCTTTTCGAACGCCTGTCTGGCGAGTTCGCCGATCCCGGCAATGGAGCCGATCAGGCTCGATGCCTCCAGGGGCATCATGATCACCTTCTGGTTTTCCGCCGCGGCAACCTGTTGCAGGGCCTCGGTATACTTCTGGGCGACGAAGTAGTTGATGGCGTTGACGTCCCCCTTGGCGATAGACTCGGACACCACGGTGGTCGCCCTTGCCTCCGCCTCCGCCAGGCGCTCCCGGGCCTCGGCCTCGCGGTAGGCGGCCTCTTTCTCGCCCTCGGCCATGAGGATCGCCGACTGCTTCTCGCCCTCGGCCTTGAGGATCGCCGACTGGCGTTCGCCTTCCGCCTCGAGGATCGCGGCGCGCTTGTCCCTCTCCGCCTTCATCTGCCTGGCCATGGCGTCGACCAGGTCCTTGGGCGGTGAGATGTCCTTGATCTCGATGCGGGTCACCTTCACGCCCCAGGGGGTGGTGGCGTCGTCCACCACGGTCAACAGCTGGGTATTGATGGTGTCGCGCTGGGACAGCAGTTGATCCAGGTCCATGGAGCCCATCACGGTTCGGATATTGGTCATGGTGAGGTTGAGGATGGCGCTGTAGAGGTTGTTGACCTCATAGGCGGCCTGGGAGGCGTCGAGCACCTGAAAGAAGATCACCCCGTCCACGGTGACCATGGCGTTGTCCCGGGTGATGACCTCCTGGGAGGGCACATCCATGACCTGCTCCATCATGTTCATCTTTACCCCGATCTGGTCGATGAGCGGGACGATCAGGTTGAGTCCCGGACGCAGGGTCTTGGTATAGCGCCCGAAACGCTCGACCGTGTACTCATTACCCTGGGGTATCCGCTTGACGCCGAGTACAACAGTCACGATCGCAAATGCCAGCACGACCAATACAAAGATATCCATCTGTCCGATCCTCTATGGGGCTGATAGCCTGCAAAGATGCTTGATCCCGCCGCTAAATGCAATGCTCAACATTGGTGGTCCCGGGGCTTCGTGTCAAAATGGCGCGATGACAGACTATCAAAAACCACCCAAATCGCTGTTGCGCAAAGTCGGCAGGGCAATTGCCGATTTCGACATGATCCGGGAGGGGGACAGAATTCTGCTCGGGGTCTCCGGCGGCAAGGATTCCCTCTCGCTGCTGCAGATCCTCCGCCACCTGAAGCGCTACGCCCCGGTCCGCTTCGAGCTGGCTGTGATCACCGTCGATCCCCAGGTCGAGGGCTTCGATCCGGCGCCGCTCAAGGCCTATTACAATACGATTGGCGTGCCCTGGCACTATATGGAGCAGCCGATCATGGAGGAGGCCAGGGAGAACATGGACGGCAACTCCTTCTGCGCCTACTGCGCGCGCATGAAGCGCGGCATCATGTACACTACCTGCCGGCGCGAGGGCTACAATGTACTGGCCCTCGCCCAGCACCTGGACGATCTGGCGGAGAGCCTGCTGATGTCGATGTTTCACGAAGGCCAGCTGCGCACCATGAAGGCCCACTACCTCAACGATGCGGGGGATCTGCGCATCATCAGGCCGCTGGTCTACTGCCGCGAATCCCAGACCGGGGCCTTTGCCGTCGAGGCCGGGCTGCCGATCGTTGCTGACAGCTGCCCGGCTTGCTTTAGCGCGCCCACCCAGCGAGCATATATGAAGCAACTGCTGGCCCGGGAGGAGCGGCAAAACCGCCACCTGTTCGCCAATATGCTGCATGCCATGAGACCATTGATGGATGAAACCCCGAGATGAAGATCAAACATATTTCGATTCCCACCAAAGTCGCCCGCCCCGGGATGAGCATCGGCGAAGTGATGTGGGAGTGTGTGGAGAAGAACGTTCCAGGGATCCCCTTCGTGGATGCCGAGGGCAGGCTGAGCGGCCGCTTCTCGGTCAGGCACCTGTTTCTGCTCTGCTGCATTCCCGATGATGTCATCCATGGCGCGCATCTGCTGGGGGACGATATCGAGCACCTCGATTTCCCCCACATGCGCGCGGATGAATTGATGGAGGAGAAGGTGGATGATTACATCTTTCCCGACGCGATCCAGCTGTCGGCCAATTTCCAGGCGATCAAGGCGCTGGCGATCATGGAACAGTTCAATACCGAGTACCTGTTCGTTTCCGAGGAGGGGGAGTACCAGGGCGTGGTCACCCGGATGAGCATCGCCCGGGCGGTGGTCACCAAAGAGTGCTGCGTCGATTAGCCGGACCGCCCTATGGAGACGATAACCCTGGAAATGTGGACCTCCGCCGTTGTCCTGGTGGTGGCCTATGTGCTGATCTTTTCCGAGATCCTGCACCGCACGATTGCCGCCATCTTCGGCGCGGTGATGATGGTCGGCATCGGCATGTGGATGGGCTTCTACACCCAGGAGGCGGCGATCCTGGCGGTGGACGGCAATACCATCCTCCTGCTGGCCGCGATGATGATGCTGGTGGCCCTGCTGCGGCCCACCGGGGCCTTCGATTATGCCGCGGTGCATATCACCCGTTGGGCCCAGGGCAATCCCAAGCTGTTGCTGATCTATCTCAGCCTTGCGGTGAGCCTGATCAGCATGATCCTCGACAACGTCACCACGGTGATCGTGTTCGCCCCGCTCACCGTGCTCATCTGCCGCCTGCTCAAGCTCAATCCCATGCCCTATCTGATGGCGGAGGCGATGCTCTCCAATATCGGCGGCGCCGCCACCCTGGTGGGCGATCCGCCCAACCTGATGATCGGCAGCGCGGCCGATATCAGCTTCAACTCCTTCCTCGTGCACATGGGGCTGCCGGTGCTGGTGGTGTGGCTTGGGACGGTGGTGCTGATGCTCTATCTGTTTCGCGAGCAGCTCAGCCACGGCGGTGAGGATCCGAAGACACTGGTGGCAACCCATGCGATCAAGGATGCCCGGGGCCTGAAGCGGATCCTGTTTGCCCTGGCCATTGTGGTGGTGCTCTTTTTTGTCCACCACAATCTGCATCTGTTGCCGGCCTACGCCTCCTTCATCGGGCTCACCATCGCCCTGCTGCTGATGCAGCCCGACATGGAGAAGCTGTTCGGCAGCGTCAACTGGTCGGTGCTGATCTTTTTCGCCGGGCTGTTCATCATCGTCGGCGGCGTCGAGTCATCGGGCCTGCTTGAACTGGTGGGTCACTGGCTGGGTCGTTTGGCGAAGGATCCGGCGATGCTGATGCTGACCGGGCTGGCGCTGATGTGGATTGCCGCGATTCTGAGCGCGGTGGTCGACAATATCCCCTTCACCGTCACCATGATCCCGGTCATCCTGGGACTGGAGAGCAGCGGCGTCAATATCGCCCCCCTCTGGTGGGCCCTGGCCCTGGGTGTGGGGTTGGGAGGAAACGGCACCCACCTCGGCGCCACCGCCAACATCATCGCGGTCAGCGAATCGGAAAAGAGCGGCATGCCGGAGGCGAGGATCTCGCCGATGCTGTGGATGCGCACCGGAATGCCGGTGATGTTCTTCGGCCTGCTTCTTGCCAGCCTGGTCTATTGGCTCTTTTTCGACATGTTCACCACGGCATAGCGCAGAGCCGGTTTGACGCGGCCGGACCGGGCCATGCCGCGGTTGCCGATTCCAATACCCCAATTTCCTCATCGGTATAAGACGGGCTATTTGCTTGATTGTTTCAGTGGGTATTTCTATAGCTTAGAGGAGATGTTACAGATGCCGGAGCCACCAGGCCTCGGACCAACAGCTGTTGCAGCGATGGATCATCCAACTAGGGAGATGACAGGATACTGGTTGATCTGCCTCGGGAACCGGGGGCATGACTGACCCATGCCCTTGATCCACAGGATAGGAGGCAGTGATCAGTGGTGTTGGTCGGCTAGCAGTAGGGACGATCAAGCTAACCGACCCAGGGTGACGCGACAGCGTCACCCGGCTTTTTTTTTCAGCAGACAATCAATTCAGGCTAACCGGTGATGCCGCTGTGGCGCAGCAGCGGCTCGATCTCGGGTTCGCGGCCGCGAAAGCCGACGAACAGCTCCATGGCATCCTTCGAACCCCCTTGTTGCAATACCTCGTTGAGAAATGCCTGGCCGGTGTCGGTGTCGAATATGCCCTGCTGCTCAAACAGGGAGAAGGCGTCGGCGGAGAGTACCTCGGCCCATTTGTAGCTGTAGTAACCCGCGGCGTAGCCACCGGCGAAGATATGGGAGAAGCCGTGGGCGAAGCGGTTCCAGGCGGGCGGCCGGACCACCGCAACCTGGCGGCGCACCTCTTCCAGGGTCTGGTAGATGCGCCCGCCCTGCCGAGGATCGTATTCCCGGTGGATGCGGAAGTCGAACAGGGCGAACTCGAGCTGGCGCACCATCTGCATCGCGGACTGAAAGTTCTTTGCCGCGTGGATGCGTTGGTAGAGCTCGTCGGGTATCGGCTCGCCGGTGTCCACGTGGCCCGATATCAGATCCAGGGCCTCTTTCTCCCAGCACCAGTTCTCCATGAACTGGCTGGGCAGCTCCACCGCGTCCCAGGCGACACCGTTGATGCCGGCTACGGCGGGATAGTCCACCGTGGTCAAAAGATGGTGGAGGCCGTGACCGAACTCGTGGAACAGGGTCAACACCTCGTCGTGGGTAAACAGCGAGGGCCTGCCGTCCACCGGCGGTGAGAAATTGCAGGTGAGATAGGCGACAGGTATCTGATCCATGGTGGCGGTGAAGAAGCGGGTGGCGCACTCGTCCATCCAGGCGCCGCCGCGTTTCTTGGGTCGTGCATAGAGATCGAGGTAGAACTGTCCGCGCAGATGATGGTCGCGGTCGCGGATCTCGAAGAAACGGACATCCGGATGCCAGCAGTCGATTCCCCCCACCTCTTCGATGCGGATGCCGTAGAGGCGTTCCACCACCGCAAACATACCCGGCAGTACCCGGGTCTCCGGGAAGTAGGGTTTCAGCTCTTCCTGGCTGATGTTGTGGCGCTTCTGGCGCAGTTTTTCGGCATAGTAGGCGATATCCCATGCCTCCAGATCGCCGAGCTCGTAACTCGCTGCGGCGAATGCCTCGAGTTCCGCCAGTTCCCGTTCCGCCTGCGGTCGTGAACGCTTGGCGAGATCGGTGAGGAAGGCGATCACCTCGTCGCTGGAGCGGGCCATCTTCTTCGCCAGCGAGCGCTCGGCGTAGTTGGCATAGCCCAGCAGCCCGGCCATCTCATGGCGCAGCGCGAGAATCCGCTCCATCGCCTCGCTGTTGTCCCATTTGCCGGCGTGGGGTCCCTGGTCGGAGGCGCGGGTGGCGAAGGCCTCATAGACCTCCCTGCGCAGATCACGGTCGTCCGCATAGGTCATCACCGGCAGATAGGAGGGATACTCAAGGGTCAGCAGCCACCCCTCCTGGTCCCGCTGGGCGGCGGTCTGTCGGGCCAGGGCCAGGGCCGACTCCGGCAGCCCCTGCAGGGCTGATTTGTCCGTGACGAGCTTGCACCAGCCATTGGTGGCGTCGAGCAGATTCTCCTCGAACTTGGTGGTCAGCTGGGAGAGTTCCTGGCTGATCTCCTTGAAACGCTGCTTCTTTGTCTCCTCCAGGTCGACCCCCGAGAGGTGAAAATCGAGCAGCGCGTTGTCCAGTGACTGTCGCTGCGCCTGATCCAGCCCGGGCTGTTCAGCAACCGCCTTGTAGGCCGCGCAGAGTTGGCTGTTCTGGCCGATCTCGGTGGCATACTCACTCAGTTTCGGCAGCACCGCGTTGTAGGCGGCGCGCAACTCATCATTGTTGACCACCGCATTCATGTGGCTGACCGGAGACCAGGTACGGCTGAGCCTATCCTCCGCCACCTCCAGGGGTTCGATCAGACTCTCCCAGGTGAAGCTTGTCTGGGAAGTGAGCAGTTGCTGGATCGTTTTGCGGTTCGCCGCCAGCAGCCGGTCCATGGCGGGCTCTACCATGTCGGGGGTTATTGCCGAGAACGGGGGCAACCCCTGCATATCGTACAGTGGATTCATCGGTCGAACTCCATATTTAGTCGCCGCCCAGGGTATGTTGACCGCTCATGGCGCGAAAGATCGCATCGGGGGGATTGCTCCGCCCGGTCAGCAGATTGCAGATCAGGTCGTCGTAGAGGGTGGCGCGATAGTCGGTCGACTCGTCCTTGGGGATATCGCGCCATTTCAAATCCACAGCCGGAAAGAGTTTTTCGGCACCGCCGTAGGCGTAGACCTTGAACAGCCTCTCGCCGCAGCGGATGCCTTCGTAGGAGCTGTTGATCACCCCCGTGTGGGAGCGGATAACGACAACAAATCGAGTCACCTTGTCGCTGCCTGTCTGCAGCGAGCCGCGTTCGATGTAGTAGCGAAAATGGGGGTCGTTGGCGCCAACCTGGAACTCCTGCAGGTCATCCAGGTCGATCCGCTCGGGAAGGGTCGTGCTAGCCTCCTCGAAGGGTGTCTGC
>QBVC01000031.1 GCA_003058495.1 gamma proteobacterium symbiont of Ctena orbiculata
GGCCTGGCAATTCGTCTTCCCTTCAACGGTGGTTCGGCCCTGGCAAAATACCCCTCAGATGGCGCGATGGCATGCGTCTCCCAGTACGCTTCGTAGAGCCTTTAAACGAGCCGTGCAGCAAGCGAAGATCCACAAGCATGTTTGCAGTCCGTTTGATCAGTTAAAGGGCCTTCGATAACGGGTCCATTGATCCATCGGTCCAATTGGGATCGACCGACCAACTCGCCGCTCATATGTCCGCTATGAAGAAATCTGGATTGATGTTACCTGAACCTACAAGGGTCAGCTCTTGGCCGATACTAGCTATCGTGGATGCAATAGTATTATCACCTCAAATATCCGGGAGAGACCATCAAGCGATATTCCTGTACCGTCTCTCTATTGCTTGACGTTTCCAGCAACTTGCTCAGGCCAAGCGATAATGAACCGTGCACCGCCCAAGGCGGAGTTCTCGACCCATACCCTGCCGTCGTGCCAACGCGCGATCTGATTGACAATGGCGAGTCCAAGACCGACACCCCCCGACTCCCGATCGCGGGCGCTGTCAAGGCGGGCGAAGGGTTCGAAGATGCGCTTCCTCTCCTCTTCTGGCACCCCCGTCCCATCATCCTCCACGACAATGGTCGCTTCCCCATTACCACAATCCCCGCGCAACACGATCTTTGAAGCGGCATGCCGGTGAGCATTCCGCAACAGATTCTTCACCGCCCGCCCCATCAATCGGCTATCCAGGTTCACAACAGTATCAACGGTGTCGACTGAACATTCGCAGACGATGCGTTGCGTCGGCAGTGACTCCTCCAGATCGATCAACAGCTCGTTTAACCAATCATTGAGATTGACCGGCTCCAGCACCAGCTCGGGCCGCTCCCGGTCGAGCCGGGAGTAGCTTAAGGATTCACTGACCAGCTCTTCCAGCTCCTGGATATCCTTGCGCATGGCGCTGATGTGGCGCTCCCGGTCACCCTCGCGCAGGGGCTCTTCCAACATATCCACCCTGAAGCGCAACCGCGCGATGGGGGTTCGCAGTTCATGGGAGACGGCGCCGGTGAGTTCCCGGTGGGAGTGGATCAGGCGCTGCAGGCGATCGGCCATGGTATTGAAGGCGTCTGCCAGCGGTTTCAGGGCCGAGCGGCGCCTGACCAGCAGGCGGGTGTCCAGGTCACCGGCGCCCAATTCCCGCACACCCCGATCGATGCGGGTGAGATCCCGCCACACCGGGCGTACCCAGACATAGACCGCAAGGGCGATCAACAGCGCCAGCAGGAAATAGAGTATGGGATTGAAGTAGCGTATCAGGGGCGGCAGGGGAAAGGGACCGGCGCGGAACACCTGGTCGGAATCTCCCAGACGTTTGTAGTAGGTCTCCTTCATCTCCTCCAGACCCAGGATGACGGTCTTCCCCGCCTCGATGTCGGTCAATCGATCCTGGGGCAGCGCCGGATCATCAATGCTGAACAACGACAAGGGCATATCGAATATCTTGTCCAGCTCCATCAGCACAGTGGGCCAATCCGCGGGTTCCCTGGCCAGGAACTTTGACTCGATCAGGTAGACGATACCCGCCACCTGATCCCGCTCCTCCTGCTCCGGGTTGGGGCCCAGCACCATCATCAGATACTGGTCGGAGTCGAATACGCGTCTGAAGAACCGGGTCTGCTCCACCTCTTCGAGGAAGATCAGCTCTCCCGTCTGCACAATGCGCTTCTGCTTTTCGGAGGCCTCGATCCGATCCAGGGTGTAGAGTCCCAATCCATAGTGAAAGTGGGGTTCCAGATCGCGGATCACCTCCTCCCAGCTGGATGGGGGTTTGCCCTGCAAGCGATTCTCCACAAGCTCATAGGCGCCGAGCATGGCCCGTTCATAGTAGCGTTTCACGGTACCGTGCAGAACCAGGTCGGGAAACCAGTTCAGGCTGGCGAAAAAGAAGGCGATGGTGATGAAGAGTACCCCATACAGGGTGATGTAGAGTCGGGCCATGGCGATCAGTCCCAGGCATCCGGTACGAACAGATAACCCCGGCCACGTACGGTCTTGATGCGGTAGGGGTGGTTGGCATCGTCGCCGAGTTTGCGCCGCAGCCTGGAGATGCCGATATCCACCGAGCGGTCGAGGCCGTCGTAACCGAAACCGCGCAGGGTCTTCAAGGCACTGTCCCGATTCACCACCTTGCCGGCCTTTGTGGCCAGGAGCCAGAGCAGATCGAACTCCCCGGTGGAGAGTTCCACCTCCTCCTCCTTGATCAACACCGCCCGCGCGCTGGCATCGATCCGCAGCTCGCCGAAATGGAGATGATCATCCGCATCGGCGCTGCTCTCGGTCTGTCGAAAGCGCCGCAACAGGGAACGCAGCCTGGCGAGCAGGACCCTCGGTTCCACCGGCTTGGTCAGATAGTCGTCGGCGCCCAGTTCGAGGCCGACGATCTCGTCCACATCCTCGTCCCTGGCGGTGAACATCACGATCGGGCCCTGAAACTCCAGGCGCAGATCCCGACAGATATCGAGACCGTCACGGCCGGGGAGATTGAGGTCGAGCACCAGGATATCGGGATTCGACTGGCGCACCCGGTCCGGGGCCGTATCGCCCCGATGCTCCAGGCTCACTTCGAACTCATAGCGCTGGAGATACTCCTGCACCAGTTCGGCCAGCTCCACATCATCCTCGACCAGCAGGACCCTGGCGGGTCCTATCTCGGCATTGCTCTGCATTGCACGCCTCACTCCTGAAATGTCCCATCCCAACTCATCGCTGCGCGATCCCTGGCTGCATGCCTCTTCAATACGGCAAGAGTGCCGCGACAGCGTCCCGCCATCTCAACATTAGCACGCGCAAGGCGTTCTGCCTGTTACCGCGGGTATTGCTCTGTAACAGAATGTAGAAACAGATACCCTCATCGTCCAACATTCGGCACGACGATCCTGTATCAGCCAGGTGGCGATGATTGATATGATTGCCATCCTGGTAGAAACGACCGCTATACATATAAGTGGAAATAACGACAGCTAGACCATGGAACCTGTAGTCGACCTCTATGCCATTGTCCTGCTGCTGGGCGCGGCACACGGGCTCTTTCTTACCCTTCTCCTGCTCAATGCAAGGCATGGCGATGCGCCGGGCTATCTTTTTCTCGCGCTGCTGACCCTGGTCTTCACCATCGACCTGGGTCTCGAGTTTCTCGAACACTCCCGCTATCTCATCCATGCCCCCCTGCTGCTGGCCCTGGATCTGAATATCGATTATCTCTTTGGTCCCCTGACCTACCTCTATGTTCGCGCCCTGAGCGACCGGGATGGATACCGTTTCAGGCACAACCAGTGGCTCCATTTCCTGCCGTTCGCGCTTGGCTTTTTGCTCCTTGCCCCATTCTACGGATTGGATCGGGAGCAGCTCGTCACGCTCATCTACCGGGATGCCGAGCCACTGCAGAGCGCCCAACTCTGGGCCGGGATCTCCAGCTTCGTTGTCGGCATCACCTCCATCCTGCAGATGGCTATCTACCTCTTCATCGCCATCCGCAGACTGATCCGCCATCGGCGCAGGATCCAGGAGCAGTTCTCTTTCCTGGAGCGCATCAGTCTCACCTGGCTGAGAAATCTGCTGATCGCGCTGGCACTGCTCTACCTGTTCTATATTCTGGATATCTTCCTGGTTGGAATCTTCGAGGTCTATGAGGGGATGGTCGGCATTCACTACCCCATGATTGTCCTCGTGATCTATATCATGGGATATTTGGGTCTGCGGCAACCTGTGATCTTCTCCAATAGACCGCGCCCTGACACGGAACCGGCGGAGCCGCGAGACAGCGCCGGCGACACCCCACCCGATCCGACCCGGGATCAGGAGAAGCGAAAGTACGAGAAATCGGCGCTGGACAAGGAGACAGGCTCCCTGCTGTTCGCGGACCTGCAGCGCCACATGGCAAAGGAAAAGCCCTATCTCGACAGCAGGCTGAATCTCGCCCAACTTGCCGCTCAGCTCAGGATCTCCTCCAACTATCTCTCCCAGGTGATCAACGAACGGGCCGGGCAACACTTTTTTGATTTCGTCAATCGCTATCGGGTGGAGGAGGCAAAGCTGGCCCTGGCGGGATCGACAGGGCGCGGCAATATCCTCGCCATCGCACTCGACGCCGGATTCAACTCGAAATCCGCCTTCTACACCGCCTTCAAACGCCATACCGGACAGACCCCCACGCAATACCGGCGCACCGGCGATATTTCAGTCAGCTGAAAATAACCTGTTGATCTGAAAAGAAAACAAATAAGTCCAACCTTACAGGGAAGGACGAAACATCCATTGAATTGCCACAAACTTCTCCCAACAGCAGCTGCTGTCCGAAAAAACCTTTCAAGACACAACAGATGGGAGATTCACCATGTATCAACAGCTACCGACCCTCACCAGACAGCTGGCACAAACCGTCTGCATGACGGGCCTCGCCCTCACCATGCTGAGCGGTTGCAACTCGTCCAACATCCAGCCGGCCACCCCTGACGAACAGTTCCAGGCGGTTCTCGAGGAGGCCGTCGAGCGGGGCCTGCCGGCGGTATCCGTCACCATCGAGGGTCGCAACATCGACTTCTCAGGGGTTGCCGGCGTTACCGAGCTGGCCGGCGGGGAAGCGCTACGACAGGAGAGCCGCTTCTACATTGCCAGCAGCGGCAAGACCCTGCTCGCCGCCACCCTGGTGCAGATGGCGGGAGACGGCCTGCTCGGCCTGGATGACCCGATCAACCGCTGGCTGCCCCGGGAGATCACCGACCGCATCCCGTCTAGCGCCGGGATGAGCGTGCGCATGCTGCTCAACCACACCACCGGGATCTACGACTTTCAGAACGATGGGGATGCGTGGGACAATGACTTCTTCCTGGTCTCAGGCCCCGATCGCCAGTGGACCCAGACGGATGCCCTCCCCTTCTTCCTCGACAAGCCGTTGCACTTCGAACCCGGCAGCGACTACAGCTATTCGAACTCCAACTACATCCTCGCGGCCCTGATCATCGAGGCGGTAAGCGGACAGCCCGTACAGCATGCCATCCGCCAGCGCATCATCGATCCCCTCGGCCTGGCGCATACCCTGCAGGGCGACGAGGCGATCGGCCGGGCCGGGCTCGTCCATGGCTACTTCGAGGACGAGGGCGAGCGCTACGACTCCCATCCCTGGTACAGCCACTACGGCCTGGCGGACGGCGGCATCCAGAGCAACAGCAGGGATCTGGCCCGATTCATTCGCGGCCTGTTGACGAGCGATCTCATCCTCGACGACGCGATGCGTGCGGAGATGCTGCAACCCTCGCTGCTCGGCACCCCGCCCTCGAGCTACGGCCTGGGCATCAATATCAGAAGGATCGAACAGAACGGCGAGACCGTCTACTCCCACAGCGGCAAGGATCCCGGTTACCAGACGAAGATGCTCTTCGTTGAAAGCAGGGACACGGTCATCACCCTCTGCGCCAGCGGCAGCTTCGGTGAATACGATGAGATCGTGGAGCAGTTGCTGCTGGAGATCTTCACCCTGCTGGAGGAGCTGCAGACTTAGCATCGGAAACCTGGGAAATACGGGTTAACGCCCGTATTTCTCTCACTGCCTATTCCAGTATCCGCCAGGCCCCTCCATAAAGTCGCAGCATGGCCGATAAACGAATAGGGTTGTATCCGGATCAGTAACAGTGGGGAAAAATCAGCATCCTATACTCAATACGACGCAATAGGCGCTGGCTTTCCGGTTCAGATAGAGTGATGAGAAAAGAAAGACGTATACGAAGCTGGTTTCTGGCAATCTTCGGCCTGCCCTTTTTTGCCGTTGGACTTTTTTTTATTTATCAAACCGCGGTCTCTGTTGTTGACGTAATGCAGATGGCCTCCTGGCAACAAACCCCGGGTACGCTGATCTCGGCGGAGTTGAGCCACCATCATTCCGACGACTCCACCACTTACAAAGCCGAAGCCCAGTACCGCTATCGGGTCAATGGTATCGAATACTCCGGGGACCGGGTGGCGATACACGGCGGCAGTGACAACATTGGCGACTTTCAGCAGCAGCTTGGCCGACGGCTGCAACGCCTCTACCGCAACCAAAAACCGGTGACGGTCTACTACAATCCCTCAGATCCCAACCAGGCGGTGATCAACCGCGACCTACGCTGGGGCATGATCGGATTCAACGCCATCTTCATCATCGTGTTTGGCGGTGCCGGTCTGGGCCTTATCATCTTCGGTCTGCGCGGCAAACGTGTTATCGATACGCCGGAGGCTGTGGACAAACCCTGGCTGGCACGCCCCGAGTGGGCCGACAACCGCATCCTTTCCGGCGCGCGTCTTGGGATGTATCTGTTCTGGGGTTTCACCATCTTCTGGAATGCGTTAAGTATCCCTGCCGCCATTGCCGTACCGGAGGTTTGGCGCAAGGAGGGGGCCCTGGCGCTATTGATCCTGCTCTTCCCCCTGATCGGTATGGGCCTCTTCTACTGGACAGTGAAGCAGACCCTGGAATGGCGCCGGTTTGGCTATACCCCGCTGACCATGGATCCCTTTCCCGGGGCTATCGGCGGTGACGTGGGTGGCGAAATCCAGGTCGATGTGCCTTATGAATCAGGCCTGGTCTGCGAGGTGACCCTGAGTTCCATCTACAGCTATGTCACCGGCAGCGGCAAGAACCGCTCCCGCAGCGAATCGGTGAAGTGGCAGGACAGCGGCTATGCCCAGGTGGAGCCGGCAGCCCGGGGAATGCGCCTGGGTTTTCGCTTCAGCGTACCGGAGGGTCTAAACCCCAGCGAGGAGGAGACGGGCGACTACTATTTTTGGCGCTTGAACATCAAGGCGGAACAGCCGGGGATCGATCTGGATCGTTCTTACACCATACCGGTCTATGCCACCGCAGAGAAGTCCCGTTTCCAGCATCTGGACTCGGGGAGGGAGACGCCACAGGGCATGCCCGAATTGACAGCCGAAATGCTGCTGCCTCTGCGCCGCAATGGCATGGTGCAGGAGCTCTACTACCCGATGCTCCGCCAACCGCTACTGTCCACTCTATTCACAGTGATTGGTGGGATCATTGCCATAGCCGGTGTGATGCTTTGGGGCAAGGCGGCGCAAGAGGGTATGCCACTCTACTTCATGGGCGGCCTATTCACCTTTTTGGGCAGCATGGTGGCGCTGGCTGGTCTCTACACAGCCTTCAACAGCCTTTATGTGGCCTGGGATGGCAGGCAAGTGGTGACTATCCGGCGCCTGCTGGGCATCACTGTGCGCTGGAAAAACGTCCGCTACCATGAACTGCGTGAAATCGAGCTTAAGAAGGGTTCGACATCGACCCAGACGGGTAACACACATAAGATCAGTTATCACGTCATAGCGCAGACCCAACAAGGGAAGATAGTGTTGGCGGAGAATCTGGACTCGCACACGAAGGCGAAGCTGGTAACGGAGTTTTTTCGCAAGCAGTTTAAAACCTAACACCAGGCAAGGCATCGTTCACAGCGATCCCAACCAAGGCAGTAAACTCAGCAGACAGAGGGAAGACTTCCGGCAAAAAACGCGTATCATGCTATAAACCCTATAACATGCCCCCGAGGCCTCCACCTGCCGGGAGAATGCGATGGACCTGACAACCCAATACCTGGGCATGCAGCTGAAGAATCCACTGGTGCCCTCCGCGTCCCCCCTCAGCCGCAGCATCGACGACGCCCGCCGCATGGAAGACGCCGGCGCTTCCGCCATTATCATGTATTCCCTGTTCGAGGAGTCGGTCACCGCCGAAGAGGAGACCATGGTGCGCTTTCTCCACCACCAGGAGACGGGATTCGCCGAGGCGGACAGCTTCCTGCCGCACCATTTCGACTTCTCCAACGGCCAGGAGCGCTATCTGGAGAATCTGCGGGCATTGAAGGAGAGACTGGGGATCCCGGTCATCGCCAGCCTCAACGGCACCACCCCGGGTGGATGGATCGCCCACGCCCGGGAGATGGAGCAGGCAGGCGCCGATGCCCTCGAGCTGAATGTCTACCATGTCGCCGCCGACATCGAGGTCAGCGGCAGCGAGGTCGAACAGCGCTATGTGGAGCTGCTCAGCCAGTTGAAACAGCAGATCTCCATCCCGATCAACATGAAACTCTCCCCCGCCTTCAGTTCACTGGCCAACATGGTGAAACAGCTGGAACTGGCGGGTGCCAGCGGGGTATCGCTCTTCAATCGCTTCTACCAGCCCGATATCAATATCGACAGTCTTCGTCTCACCTCCAGCCTGCAGACATCCACATCGGCCGAGGCCCTGTTGGCGATGCGCTGGATCGCCATCCTGCACGGCCGGACCGAGCTCTCGCTGGGTGCCACGGGGGGTGTCCACACCCCGGAGGATGCCGTCAAGCTGCTGCTCGCGGGCACCGATGTGGTCCACCTCTGCAGTCTCCTGCTCGAGCAGGGGCCCGGGGCGATCAAGCCCATGATTTCGGGAATCGAGTCTTGGATGGAGGAGCAGGGGTTCGAGTCGATCGAGGAGTTCCGCGGCCGTGTCAGCCAGATCAGCGTTGCCGATCCCAGCGCCTTTGAACGTGTCAATTATGTCAATATCATCGACAGCTTCTCGATCAGTCCCGGTGTGCGCGGATAAAGAACAGTGAGTTGCAAACCCGATAACAAAAGCGCCAATTACTCCGTTCGAAGTTCGCAGTAATCAACAAGCCCTGACATAATAATTGGAGGAGGGACCCCATGGTTGCGACCGATGCGCGGCCGGACCAGGGCCTGCCCCGGGATATTCGCTTAACTATCAACAGCTAATGGAAAACCGATCTCTCGTGACCGATTTGATTCACTTTGAGCATCCGTTGAACGAAAGGATTCGTACCTTTCTCCGTCTCGAACACCTCTTTCTCCAGGTGGATCATTTTCGCCCGCTGGCAGACATCTGGAGCAACCGGGCCGCGATAGACGGCCTGCTCAGTATTATCACCATCTTCGGTCGCTCCGATCTGAAGACCGAGATACTCAAGGAGTTGGAGCGCCATACCACCAACCTGGAACGGGTACGCCAGCAGCCCGGGGTGGACATGCAGGCGCTGGGGCAGGTATTGGACGATCTCGAACAGGCGATCCACCAGGTCTATCGCATGGACGGCCAGATCGCGCGCAAGCTGCGCAGCAATGAATTTCTCACCACCATACTGCAGCGCAGCAGCATCCCGGGCGGCGGCTGCAACTTCGATCTGCCCCAATACCACTTCTGGCTGAATCAGCCCCACGAGATCCGCCAGAACCAGATGAGCGAGTGGATGTATGAGCTGCACCCGGTGCGCGAGGCGGTTGTACTGCTGCTGAACCTGGTCCGCGGCAGCAATCTGCCTTCGCGGGAGAAGGCCCTTCAGGGCTTCTTTCAGAAGACCCTCGACAGCTCGTCGCCGGCCCAGCTGATCCGCGTCGGGCTGCCCCGCAGCAAGCCCGTCTTCACCGAGATAAGCGGTAACAAGCACCGTTTCAGCATCCGTTTCCTGGAAGTCATGGACAGCGGCAAGCCAACACAGACCACCCAGGATGTGGATTTCCAGCTCACCGCCTGCATCTTCTGAACATGGCCGGCAAGGGAGAAAGAACACTGCCTTGTCCAACCTGCGGTAAGCCGGTGACCTGGTCGGCGGACGCCGTCTGGCGCCCGTTCTGCAGCGAGCGCTGCCGTCTTATCGACCTCGGTGACTGGCTGGATGAGAACCACCGGATCTCCGAACCCCGGGATGGCCACTCGGAGGATGAGAGCAGCGGTTGAGCGCGGGCATTACGGCCGGGGCGGAGGGCCCCCGGTTCAGTCGCCGGAGAGGCGTTTTGCGACCTGCCCGTGCAGGTGATCGGCCTCCCGGTACCAGGCCTCGAACTGTTCGTTCGCCAAACCCCGGTTCTGCAATATCGATTTGATCTGCTCGCTATGCCAGAGGGCCTGGTGGAGCTGGTTGCTCTTGAGCAGCCGCTTCGCCTCGCCCGTATGATAACGATAGAGGGTTTCGCTGTGCCGCATGACGAGCATTCCCAGCAGGTTCTCCTTCTCCTCCTCGTCAATCTCCACCAGCAGCCTGTTCTCCTTCACCAGCCACTCGAGTTCGGCCATCAGGCGCGAAAAGCGCTCGATTTTCTGCTCACTCATAGCGGCGGACGCCGCCCTAGGCGCAGCCTGCTCCAGCGCCTGCTGCGCCGTTGAGATCATCCCGTCGATGCCCGGATAGCGCGCATGGACCCCCTTCGCCGCCTGCAGGCGGGCCAGCATGTCGCGCCGCAGGATGCGCTCCATCTCAACCGGCACCGGCAGACCGACGGTGCGCTTGGCCAGCCCCTCGATCTCATCCACCCGTTTCAGGATACGCAGCACATGCTGCCGCCGCTCCTCCACATAGGCATGGTACCGGTGGGCGATACTTGCCAGTATCAGGGCGAGGATCAGCAGCCCCCCCACGGCGAAGAATATTGACATCTGGTCCATCTACCAACCCATTGATCAAAACAGATAACCTTATGCTGTATATCTGGTTAAAATTAGGGTGTCAATGCGGCCTGCCGGCCTCCATCAACGGCACCGGCATTCGCGGAATAGAGAGAGACTATGTCCTGGATAATGATCCTGTTACTGTTGGCTGCAAGTTTTCTTATACTTGTACCGCTGTTCAGCTACCTTTCAGCGAGACGTCTGGTCGGTAAAAAAATCGAGGGCGATCCCGGCGACGATATGAGCGGCAGCCGAATGATCTACTTCTATAGCCAGAACTGCTCGCCCTGCCGCAGGATGACACCGATCATCGATCGCCTGGCGGAGAAGCACCAAGGCATAGTCAAAGTCGACGTCCGCGCGGATCCGGAGAGGACCAGGCGCTTCAACATCCGGGCCACGCCCACCCTGGTGCTGATCAGGGAGAGTGTGGTGATAGATATCGCCCTCGGCGCGAAGAGCGAATCCCAACTGGAGTCACTGCTACAGAAGCTTGCCTGATGCACTACAAGATCATCCCCGTCACCCCCTTCCAGCAGAACTGCACCCTCTTCTGGTGCGACAAGAGCCGGCAAGCCGCTATCATCGACCCGGGCGGCGATACCCGGCAGCTGGTGAACCAGATCACCGACCTGGAGCTGCTGCCTCGTCAGATCCTGCTCACCCACGGCCATATCGACCATGCCGGCGGCGCCAATGAACTGGCGCAGATGCTCGAGATACCGATTGTCGGGCCCCACCGGGAGGATGCCTTTCTCCTGGATAACATGGATCAACAGGCGGCCATGTTCGGGTTTGGCAAGGGCACAGCCTGCAAACCCGACCAATGGCTCGAACAGGGTGACGAGGTCGTCGTCGGGGAGGAGCGCCTGGAGGTCTACCACTGCCCCGGCCACACACCGGGACACCTGGTCTTCTTTCACCGCGCCTCCCAGCTTGCCCAGGTCGGCGATGTGCTGTTCAACGGCTCCATCGGCCGCACCGACTTTCCCCGCGGGGACTACGCCACCCTCATCCACTCCATCCGCAACCGGCTCTGGCCGCTGGGCGACGAGGTGAGGTTCATCCCGGGTCACGGCCCGGAATCCACATTTGGCGAAGAGCGCCGCAGCAATCCCTTTGTCTGCGACGGCTGCTAGCCTCAACGGCTCTCGTCAGCGCTTCACCTCGGTTGTGCGGATACAACTTAGGGTGTTTTATCAACACTCCAGCCTAACCCCCTGAATCTAAATACCGCCCTCGGAAGAGCAAGATTTGAAGGGCAATTGACCTTGATCAAATAATTGCCTTGAAAACACAAGATATAGTGTTTTACTTCATATACACCGCTACATATTGTAGTTAACACTGATACCTGGAGGATCACAGGTGATGCATGCTCACGCCCTTCCGAGAGAGTCCTGGCTACCCGTCAAGGTCGCCAAGCGCGACGGTACCCAGGTCGACTTCAATGCCGCCAAGATCGAAAACGCCATCCTCAAGGCGGGGCAGGCCAGCGGCGAATTCAGCGCAGACGAGGCCCTCCTGCTCACCGCCCAGGTGATCAAGGTGCTGAGCCATACCGGTTATCGCGGAGAGACCCCGGGAATCGAACGCATCCAGGACATCGTCGAGCAGGTCTTGATCAGCGCCAACCACCTGAAGACCGCCCGTGCCTATATCGTCTATCGCGAACAGCACAAGAAGCTGCGGCAGGATCGCCGCACCCTGCTCGATGTCAGCGCCTCGGTCAGCGAATACCTGCAGCGTACCGACTGGCGGGTATCCGCGAACGCCAACCAGGGCTACTCCCTGGGCGGACTGATACTCAACGCCTCGGGAAAGATGATCGCCAACTACTGGCTAAACCATGTCTACCCCCCCGAGATCGGCGAGGCCCACCGCGCGGGGGACATCCACATTCACGACCTCGACATGCTCGCCGGCTACTGTGCCGGCTGGTCCCTGCGCACCCTGCTCCACGAGGGGCTCAACGGGGTGCCCGGCAAGATTGAGTCGGGTCCGCCCAGACATATCACCAGCGCCGTCGGCCAGATCGTCAATTTTCTCGGCACCCTGCAGAACGAGTGGGCCGGCGCCCAGGCCTTCAGCTCCTTCGATACCTATCTCGCCCCCTTCGTGCGCAAGGACAACCTCGGCTACGACCAGGTCTATCAGGCGATACAGGAGTTGATCTTCAACCTCAACGTGCCCTCGCGCTGGGGGACCCAGACCCCGTTCACCAACCTCACCTTCGACTGGGTCTGCCCCGAGGACCTGCGCCGGCAGGTCCCGCTCATCGGCGGTGAGGAGATGCCCTTCTGCTACGGCGATCTGCAGCATGAGATGGACCTCATCAACCGCGCCTACATCGAGGTGATGACCGCCGGGGACGCGAAGGGCCGGATCTTCACCTTCCCCATACCGACCTACAACATCACCCCCGATTTTCCCTGGGAGAGTGAAAACGCCAGGCTGCTGTTCAGGATGACGGCCAAGTACGGTCTGCCCTATTTCCAGAATTTTCTCAATTCCGAATTGAGTCCCAACATGGTCCGTTCCATGTGCTGCCGCCTGCAGCTCGATCTGCGCGAACTGCTGAAACGGGGCAACGGGCTCTTCGGCTCGGCGGAGCAGACAGGTTCGCTGGGGGTGGTGACCCTCAACTGCGCCCGCCTGGGCTATCTCCACCGCGGCGACGAGGCGGCCCTGATGGCGCGGCTCGATGAGCTCCTGAGACTGGCCCGCAACAGCCTTGAGATCAAGCGCAAGGTGATCCAGCGCCATATGGATGCCGGTCTCTTCCCCTATACCAAGCGCTATCTCGGCACCTTGAGAAACCACTTCTCCACCATCGGCGTCAACGGCATCAATGAGATGATTCGAAATTTCACCCATGGGCAGGAGGACATAACCGGCGCCTGGGGAGTGGCCTTCGCCACCCGTTTTCTCGACCATATTCGGGACAGCATGGTGGCGTTCCAGGAGCAGACCGGCAACCTCTACAACCTGGAGGCAACCCCGGCGGAGGGCACCACCTACCGCTTCGCCAAGGAGGACCGAAAGCGCTTTCCGGAGATCCTCCAGGCGGGGAGCCTGGAAAAGCCCTACTACACCAATTCGTCCCAGCTCCCGGTCGGCCATACCGACGATCCCTTCACCGCCCTGCAGCACCAGGAGCCGCTGCAGCGTAAATATACCGGCGGTACCGTGCTCCATCTCTACATGGGCGAACGGATCAGCAGCGAAAAGGCCTGCATGAAGCTGGTCAGGCGCGCCCTGGAGAATTTCCGCATCCCCTACCTGACCGTCACGCCCACCTTCTCCATCTGCCCGCTGCACGGCTATCTCAGCGGCGAGCACGAATTCTGCCCGAAGTGCGATCAGGAAATCATCCAACGCAAACAACAGGAGCTCGGCCATGCAACAGACCATTGAACTGCTACCCGAAGAGCGCACCCGCTGCGAGATCTGGACCAGGGTGATGGGTTACCACCGCCCCATCTCCGCCTTCAACCCGGGGAAGCAGGCGGAACAGGCGGAACGCCGCTACTTCAAGCAGAGCGACGGTTCCGCCTCGCACCAATCCGGTGCAGGGCCTTGCGCAAACCCTGTCGACGGCTGAGAGATGGCGACGCAGGCGCTCCGGGTGGGTGGCTTTACCCGGATGACCACCATCGACTATCCCGACCATCTTGCGGCCGTGGTTTTCTGCCAGGGATGCCCGCTGCGCTGCCACTACTGCCACAATCCCGAACTCCTGCCGCGGCGGAGCGATGAACCCCTCGCCTGGAGCGGGATTCTCGATTTTCTCGCCGCCCGCAGGGGCCTGCTGGATGCGGTGGTGTTCAGTGGCGGCGAACCCACCCTGCAGCGGTCGCTGGCGCAGGCGGTCACCGAGGTCAAGGCGATGGGCTATCTGATCGGCCTCCATACGGCGGGAATCTACCCCGAGCGCCTGCAGCGACTGCTGCCCCTGGTCGACTGGGTGGGATTGGATATCAAGGCCCTGGCGCAGGACTATCCGCCCCTGACCGGGGTGCCCTGTGGCGGGGAGTCGGCCTGGCGGTCGGCCCGACTGCTGGTTGCCAGTGGTGTTCCCCATGAAATCCGCACCACCCTCTATCCCGCCATCGACAACGAGGACTACCGGAACCGCCTGCGGGGAGCACTGGCGGCCCTGGGTGAGCACATCCACAACTGGCAGCCCTGCCGGGAACCGCCTGGGAACCAGCCCGATCACGGCAGGTCAAAGAATCAGATTAGTTTCTACTAATAATTTCACATGCAATTGTTTACAGTGTATTTTTTGCATTGATATTCGACTTGACGTAACATCCCACGGTCAAGAAAAAATAATCCGCTCTAAACGGAGGTAGGCGGAAGAGCGACAAACGACTCAGGGAAGGCAGATTGCTTTTCCTGCTTGATTTTGAGGGTGGAGTATGTTCAGACAGCGTGCTGGCTACAGGTCCGCGGGTAAAATATCAATAATCCTTGCGGCAATCATATTCATTGGTGGTATCGTCTTTTCAGGCCTGTTCTCGATGGGCCTCGCATACACCAACGAGATGGAGTTCTGTACCTCATGCCACTCCATGAAAGTGAATCTCGAAGAGTTTAAAGAGACCGTTCACTACAAGAATGCTTCGGGTGTCCAGGCCACTTGTGCGGACTGCCATGTACCAAAGCCCTTCATCCCAAAGATGATCGCCAAGGTCGTGGCCGCAAAGGATGTCTATCACGAGATCATGGGCACCATCGACACCAAGGAGAAATATGAGGCCCACCGTTGGGATATGGCCAGCAGAGTATGGGAGAAGATGCGCGCATCCGATTCCCGTGAATGCCGCTCCTGCCACGAATTCACCAACATGGACCTGAGTGAGCAGGATCGCAGCGCCCGCAAGCGCCATCCCAAGGCAATGGATGAGGGCAAGGCCTGTATCGACTGCCACAAGGGCGTGGCCCATGAGGAACCTGACGAGCCCGACGAGCCCGAGGAACCTTAAACATACCGAGAGTGGTTTTGTTATAATTCGCCGACTCAGTATAAGAGAAGTGAAGTTCAGCCTGCTGACAGGAATGCAATGAAATCAACCAGACAGCTTTTAGCGATCATTCTGATACTCGTGACATCACCGTTGCTGGGCGGTGATTCGCAAGACGAGAAAGATCTGCGCTTGGCTGCCAGTGTCGGTGACGTAGAGACCATCGAGGCGCTGCTGGACAAGGGCGTATCCGTCAACACCGCGAACAAATTCGGCAAAAACGCGCTGATGATGGCGGTGGAGAACGATAATTTCGAAACCGTCGTTCTGCTCCTGAATCGCGGTGCCGAGGTCAATGCCCGCACCGTCGCCGGCTGTACCGCGTTGACCTTCGCCGCGGAAAACGGACATCCCGCGTTGACGGCGATGCTGCTTGAGCGCGGCGCCTACCTCCACGACCGCACCCGCGCGGGATGGGACGCGCTGATGATCGCGGCCCGCTATGGCATCACCGACATGGTGGAGCAGCTGCTCTTCAAAGGCGCCGATCCGAAGGCAGCCGACAAGCATGGACGCAACGCATTGATGATGGCCACTGAAAAAGGCCATGCCGCAACCAGCGCCATGCTGCTTAAACACGGCGCTGAAATCGACAGTCGCGACAAGGGCGGAGCCACGGCACTGATAATCGCCGCCGACATCGGCGACACGGAGGTCGTGAAGACCCTCATCGACCACTATGCCGATGTCAACGCCCAGGACAGCGACGGCGCCACCGCCCTGATTTGGGCTGTAGGCGAAGACAGGATAGAGACAGCCCGGCTGCTGCTCGAAGCAGGCGCCGATGTCAATCTGGCGGATATCGACGGTATCACACCGTTGATGGAGGCCGCCCGCAGAGGTTCAGAGGCGATGGTGAAGCTGCTGCTTCAGCATGGCGCCGATAAGATGAATAAAGATAAAGAGGGCCATACCGCCCTCGACATAGCAAACAAGAAAAAGCATGTCGAGGTTGCGGGCCTTCTTAAATAAAAAGGGCATTGCCCAGGTGGGGGAATAAGAATCCCAATTGTTGCTTCGCAACAACTCTACAGGATACCCATCTGAGTCTATTGCAACAGGAACAGTCCCAATTTAACTGCTCCGGTTCGTAATGAGCAGGGCGTACTTTGCACCCTGTTCTAATAATGTAAGCCTGTTTTAATTCCAAAGGAGGTAACATGGCGTACAAAAAACTAAAGAGAGGCCTGATCGGCGCACTCGTTATCGGTGCCTCATCTGCGGCCTTCGCTGCTGACAAGCCTAAGACAATGACGGGCGCCAGTGCTGAAATGCTGGCGGTTACCTGTGCCGGCTGCCATGGTACTAACGGCGCAAGCGCAGGCCCGGCTACCCCGAGTATCGGCGGTATCTCTGCCATCTATTTCGAGGAAGTGATGGTGGGATTCAAAGACGGTTCCGTCAAGAACACCATCATGGGCCGTATCGCCAAAGGCTATTCCGATGATGAGATCAAGGCCATGGGCGAATACTTCAGCAAAAAGCCCTTCGTAGCCGCAAAGCAGGATTTCGATGCGGGCCTGGCCAAAAAGGGCGCCAAACTGCATGACAAATATTGCGAGAAGTGTCATGCCGAAGGCGGCACCTCGGCCGAGGACGATTCCGGCATCCTGATGGGTCAGCTGATTCCCTATCTTCACTATACCTTGGGCGATTACAAAGCGGGTGATCGCGAGATGACCAAGAAGATGAAGAAAAAGGTCAATCAGATGATCAAGAAAGAGGGCGATGCCGGCTTCGAGGCGCTCTTCAACTATTACGCCCAAGGCAAGAAATAAGAGGGGAATAAGAGATATGAAGATTACTCGAAGAGGATTTGTTAAAGGCGCGGGCGCGGCTACAGCCATCGGCATGGTAGGCACACCCTATATCGCCCTGGGCGCATCCAAGAAGGTTGTCGTCGTCGGCGGCGGTACCGGCGGCGCCACGGCAGCCAAGTATCTGCGGATGGCCGATCCAACCATCGAAGTCACCCTGATCGAGGCCAACAAGCACTACTACACCTGCTACATGTCCAATGAAGTACTGGGCGGCAATCGCAGCATCGACTCCATCAAATTCGGTTATGCCGGTCTTGGCAAACACGGCGTCACGGTGGTTCACGATGTGGTCACCGAGATCGACGCCAAGGGACAGACCGTGAAGACCGCCGGCGGCAAGAGCTTCGCCTACGACCGCTGCATCGTTGCCCCGGGCATCGACTTCAAGTGGGAAGGCATCGAGGGCTACGACGCCAAGGTCGCCGAGAATATCCCCCACGCCTGGAAGGCCGGATCCCAGACCGTCACTCTGCGCAAGCAGCTCGAGGCGATGAAGGATGGCGGCACCGTGGTCATCGCCCCCCCCGGCAATCCGTTCCGTTGTCCTCCGGGACCCTATGAGCGTGCCTCCCAGATCGCCCACTACCTGAAGAGCAAAAAGCCCAAGTCGAAGATCATCATCCTCGATCCCAAGCCGAAGTTCTCCAAGATGGGCCTCTTTACCCAGGGCTGGAAGGCGCTCTACGGCTATGAGACCGACAACTCCATGATCGAGTGGCGCGGCAGTGCCCAGGGTTCCAACGACAACGCGGTGGTCAAGGTTGATGCCGGCTCCATGTCTGTCACCACCGGTTTCGACGACACCGTCAAGGCCGATGTCCTCAATGTCATCCCCAACCAGAAGGCCGGCAAGATCGCCTTCGCCGCGGGTCTGACCAACGACAGCGGCTGGTGCCCGATCAACCTGCATACCTTCGAATCCACCATTCACAAGAATATCCATGTGATCGGTGACGCTTCAATCGCCAAGGGCATGCCGAAGTCGGGCTATGCCGCCAACTCCGAAGCGAAGGTCTGCGCCGCGAGCGTGGCAGCCCTGTTGAACGGCCAGGAGCCCGGTACTCCCGCCTATGTCAACACCTGCTACTCCATCGTGGGCAAGGATTGGGGTATCTCCGTGGCGGCTGTCTACCAGCTGGCCGAGGACGGCTCCAAGATCACCAAGGTATCCGGTGGTCTGACCCCGACCGATGCAAGCCCGGAGATGCGTGCGCGCGAGGTAAAGTACGCCCACAGCTGGTTTACCAATATCACCAACGATATCTTCATGTAAACCAACCACCGGCCAGGGATTGGCCGATAAAAAAAGCGGGGCTTGGCCCCGCTTTTTTTATGCCTGGAGATACTCAATTACCAATCGGCAGCACCTACCGAAAGCGTTTCCCTGAATTTTTGTTTGCGTTTATTCGCGTTCATTTGCGGACCACTGCCTATTACGGCCGCCTGGGCCTGCTGGGCCGCTGATCGATGGTATACCCGGCACCTGAATGGAGGCTGTGCGGCCTGGCGAAATTGGGAAAGTCGGGATTCCGCCAACCCTCCTTCGCCAGCTTCTCCGAGGGTGGTTTGATGCGCGAGACATAGTCGAGCACCGCGCGAATGTCGCGGTGGCTGAAATTGTGGATCTGTTTCACCATCTTCTCGTCGGCGTTTCGACGCCGCTCCATCTTGATCCACTCGAACTGGCGCAAAAGATAGCGATAGTGTTGGCCGAAGATGGCCGGTGTATGATCCTCCAGATTGCCCTCACCCAGTTCGCCATGACACTCGGTGCAGTTATCCTTATAGAGCCTTTCACCCCATACAAGATCGTTGCCGGGACCGACCCCGTTGCGGGGGGTCATCGGCAGCTGCGATATGTAGGCCGCCACGTCGGCGATCTCCTGCGCGCCGCCAAGCAGGCTTGGCGAGGTGAATGGCAGCATGGTGGGATTGTCCCTGTTGCGCGCCCTGATATCAGCCAGCTGCTTGATCAGCACGGTGGAAAGCTGACCCGCCACCTGGGGATAGGCGCCGCTCTCGAGCCCCCAACCCTCCGGGGTATGGCAGACCGCACAGATGCGATAGACCTTCCTGCCGTTCTCAAGATTCGGCGTCAGTTCCAGCGCCTGCTCATATTCACGCATTGCCTCGGGCGACTCTCTCGCAACGGCATGCCCCGACAAGACGATACAGATTAAAGAGGCTGTCCAGATAGACTTTCTCATTGACACTCCACTCGTTATTTATCATACGTGCGCTGACCACCCGGAGCGGCCAACCACTCGGTATTTCGCGGAAGAGACCGAGCTGGCCGGTGGAGGAGAAGCGCACTGGTGCGGTTGGTTAAAACCAGCGCAGTACTTTTCTTTCTATATAACAATGTAATATAGCGAGGGTATTGCGAGGAGACAATAACAATAGACCGATTCGCTCCAATTCCATTATTTTATTCATGGTTGAATTGGAGCCGAGAAATTGAAAGCGGATATCAGTTTTGCAAGAATGGCAAACGATAACAAATGATCGTGATGCGATCGCCTGTTCATGATGAACTGGAATAATAAGCCTATAAAAAAATCATCCAACAGCTGTGGGGGCGACGTGAACAGACTCAACTTCATCTAATCCCAATCCTGTAAGAAAAAAAGCCGAATTGGTTTCAGCTTCTTAGCCAAGCTGTTGGTTTTGTATACCGACTAAATCCCTTATCCAACAACGACCATCCTGATCAAGAAGGAGCCGTTTGACAATGAACAGGCTATTAGTAACGCTTCTGCTCTCACTCCCAATCCTTGCCCACGCCGTCGACCTGGAAAACGGCAAGAAACAGGCGCGGAGTTGCGCCCTCTGCCATGGCCACTATGGCCAGGGAACCCCGGGGCCCGCCTCTCCCAGGCTTGCCGGCACGCCGGCCGGCTACATGATCAAGCAGATCGAGGCCTATATCAAAGGCGAACGCATCAACCCGCGCATGGTTGTCACATCCTCACTCCACTCCATCAGCGAGGATGATATCGATGATGTCGCCGCCTATTACGAAAGCGTCAACCTGGACAGAATCAATCCGGTGTTGAACAACATCCCACTCTGGCCTGGCGATGCCGCCCTCGGCAAGGAGCTCTACGGCGAGTGCAAAAGCTGCCACCGCAAGAGTGGCATGGGCAAATCGCGCAAGGGGATCCCCGCATTGGCGCTGCAGTATCCGCGCTATCTTTTCCGTCAGATCAAGATGTTTCAATGGGACAAACGGGTCCACGACGACGATCCCGAAGATGAAATCTTCGATGAGCTGTCGGACAATGACATAGAGGCGCTGCTCGCCCACATCTCATCGCTGGCACCGAACAACAAAAAGTAGACGGAAAAAAAATCCTATAAACCGAAACACTCGGGAGAATGCTATGAAATCGATACAAGCACTGGGAATCGCTTTGGTGCTGACCCTGGTCACGACTGCAGCCGTGATCGCCGCGGAACAACCCGAAATCAATATCACCGACATCAAGCAGACGGTGGTGCAGATGAGCGTCAAGGATGGGGTCACCAAGGATGACGCCATCCAGGCCCTGATGTCCCGCGCCGCGGAAATCAATCTGAAATATGTCGCCAGGCAACAGGTCTCGAAAGAGCTGGAGGCCCGGGGACTCAAGACCCCCTACCTCGACATCTTCCAGTTCTGCAACCCGGAGGATGCGCGCAAGATGATCCTGCACGATCCGATCTATGCCGCCTACATGCCCTGCCGCATCGCCATGGTGGAGGACAAGAAGGGGAAACTCTGGCTGATGATGCTGAACCTGGATATGCTGATCAACAGCGAGCTGCTGCCCCCCGAACTGACCGAGATCGCGATCAGGGTCAACCAGGCGATGCTCGACGTCATGGTTGCCGGGGCGACCGGAGAGTTCTGATTCACCGCAAATGGACGCGAATCGTTTTTAAGGAACCTCTGATCAACTCTCTTTTCGTCATCCCGGCATATGCCGGGATCCAGGAAAATCAAGCATATAGATTCCGGCTTTCGCCGGAATGACGGATTAATCAGACCTTCCTTAATTCATTCGCAATAAATTGCAGCAATGATAAGGATTGGCATCCAAGCAACCCTTTCGCTTTAGATATTTGCGAGTATTCGCGGTGATTTGCGTTAATTCGCGGCTTGAATCTCTTAAAGACTTGAATTCTTAACTGATACTCTCGGCCAGGTTGGCCTGAAAGATCGCCTTGTGGATATCGCCCAGGCTGAGCATTCCCACCAGCTTTCCTCCGTCGCCGACCGGGATGCGGCGGAATTTGTGCCGAACCATGATGGTGGCGGCGCGCAGGATATGCATATCCGGGCTGACGGTTATGACGCCCGGTGTCATGAGGTCGGCGACCTTGAGGTTCACCACATCCCTGTACTGCAGCATCATGCTGTCGTAGTCCGGTGCCGAGATACCGTCCATGACCTCCTCCAGGGTGGGGAACATGCGATGCAGCACATCCTTCTCTGCAATAATCCCGACCAATTTATCATTTTCCAATACCGGGAGACCGCTGTAACGAAACAGGCACATTAGGGAGACAACCTCCAGAAGCTTGGTCTCCGGAGTCACCGTTTTCGGTGTTCTTGTCATGATTTCGCTTACCAGCATGTATCACTCCTCATCAGTTCGATTGTTCTTGAATTTTATAGTTTTACGGGAGTACAACGATACGCATTCTCGATTTGGTTGCCAACCCTTTTCCATCCCTGCAGATCGATCACCATCAACCCTTCATGGCGGCAGACATCAGCGCCCGACAGCGCACCGGAGCAGTGCAGGAAACGGCGCGCGCTCCATTGCACCTTTATCCGTGAATCAACCCCGCAGCCATCCGGGCGGCCCCTGCCCGCCAGCCTGCACTTTTAACCGGATAGAGTGTCCAAACAAACCCGCCGGCGAACAAATTAGGGAATCCGTTTCCCATGCCTCAGGGTGTGGAGAGCGTCGCCATCAGGGCACACAACTTTGCAGCTTCAGGCAGGGACAGGGGGAGAAAAAGGGAGCGTGTTGTAAGCCAATGATTTGTTGAGAAAAGACGCGATAAATCCATAACTTATCCACAATTCACGCACAGACAGGATCCCCTTTTCCACAACTTCATACACAATATATTGTGGTTGACATCGGCCAAATAGGATATATATTGTGTTTACCGGTTTTGAAAAGTTCGAACCAGGGTTTCGGCGAATAAATCGGGTGAACAGGGCCGGAGAGATAACCGGCCCGGCAGAGAAAAGCCGGTCTCAAGGGCATACCAACCACAACAGGAGACCGGATGCGGACAGGGCATGCAACGACCCGCATAGATAGGCCAGCCTGTCGGCACACATATTAAAGTTTAAGAGCAACCACCAGACAGACAATCGATAGCCAGGGCAGTCTCTTCAATGGTCCGGCGCAGCGACGGCTACGATGTAAAGATATTCAGGAGATAAGATGGCCACACAAGCAGCCAACAGCGACGCTTCCACTCCAGTTAACCAGCCCCCCTTGATGCAGGAGCCCCAGGCGCAGGCCCGCTCAAGCAGCAACAGTGGCATCCAGGTCATCCGCCGCAACGGCAAGGTCACCCACTTCGATCCCGGCAAGATCTCGGTGGCCATGACCAAGGCGTTCCTCGCCGTCGAGGGGGGTAGCGCCGCCGCCTCCAGTCGCATCCATGATACGGTGAAGATGCTCACCGACCAGGTGGTCAGCGCCCTGACCCGCCGCCTGCCCGACAACGCCCGGGTGCATATCGAGGATATCCAGGACCAGGTGGAGCTGTCGCTGATGCGCTCCGGCGAACACAAGGCGGCCCGCTCCTATGTCCTCTATCGTGAACGCCAGAGCCAGAAGCGCCTGGAGGAAGAGGCCAAGCGCGCCGAGGTTGAAGGCATCCCCGAGGAGCATATCGTCAATGTCACCCTCGACGACGGCTCCACCCGCCCCCTCGACGTGGAGCGCATGCAGGCCCTGGTGAGCGAGGCCTGCAACGGCCTGGACGAGGTGGACGCCGGTCGCATCCTGCAGGAGGCCTGCCGCAACCTCTTCGACGGGGTCAAGGAGAGCGACGTCTCCCAGACCCTGGTGATGAGCGCCCGCACCCTGATCGACCAGGAGCCCAACTACTCCCAGGTCGCCGCCCGCCTGCTGCTCGACATCCTGCGCCGGGAGGCCCTCGGCTTTCTCGGCCTCGACACCCCGGTCAACACCCAGGCGGAGATGGCGGAGAGCTACTGCAGCTACTTCAAGCGCTACATCCAGCAGGCCGCCGAGCTCGACCTGCTCGACAGCCGCCTCGGCCAGTACGACCTGGACCGCCTGATCGCCGCGATCAAGCCGGAGCGGGATCTGGGCTTCACCTACCTGGGGCTGCAGACCCTCTACGACCGCTACTTCATCCACAGCGAGGACGGCGTGCGCTTCGAGCTGCCCCAGGCCTTCTTCATGCGCGTCGCCATGGGCCTGGCGATCAACGAGATCGACCGCGAGAACCGGGCCATCGAGTTCTATAACCTGCTCTCCTCCTTCGACTTCATGAGCTCCACCCCGACCCTGTTCAACTCCGGCACCCTGCGTCCCCAGCTCTCCAGCTGCTACCTGACCACCGTGCCCGACGACCTGGACGGCATCTACAGCAGCATCAAGGACAACGCCCTGCTCTCCAAGTTCGCCGGCGGCCTGGGCAACGACTGGACCCGGGTGCGCGGCCTCGGCGCCCACATCAAGGGCACCAACGGCAAGTCCCAGGGCGTGGTCCCCTTCCTCAAGGTGGCCAACGACACCGCGGTGGCGGTGAACCAGGGGGGCAAGCGCAAGGGGGCGGTCTGCGCCTACCTGGAGACCTGGCATATCGATATCGAGGAGTTCCTCGAGCTGCGCAAGAACACCGGCGACGAGCGCCGCCGCACCCACGACATGAACACCGCCAACTGGATCCCCGACCTCTTCATGAAGCGGGTCGCCGAGGAGGGCAACTGGACCCTGTTCTCCCCCAACGACACCCCCGACCTCCACGACCTCACCGGCAAGGCCTTCGAGAAGGCCTACCTCGCCTACGAGGAGAAGGCGGCCAAGGGGCTGCTGGATGTGAGCAAGCGCGTCAAGGCGGTGGAACTCTGGCGCAAGATGCTCGGCCTGCTGTTCGAGACCGGCCACCCCTGGATCACCTTCAAGGATCCCTGCAACCTTCGCTACAGCAACCAGCATATGGGGGTGGTGCACAGCTCCAACCTCTGTACCGAGATCACCCTCCACACCAACGATCATGAGATCGCGGTCTGCAACCTGGGCTCGGTCAACCTCACCGCCCATGTCAACGACAAGGGCCTCGACCTGGAGAAGCTGGAGAAGACGGTGACCACCGCGATGCGCATGCTCGACAACGTCATCGACTACAACTACTACAGCGTGCCCCAGGCGCGCCACTCCAACCTGCGCCACCGCCCGGTGGGCCTCGGCATCATGGGCTTCCAGGACGCCTTGTATAAACAGCGCCTCGCCTATACCTCGGAAGAGGCCCTGGCCTTCGCCGACCGCGCCATGGAGGCGGTGAGCTACTACGCCATCCAGGCCTCCTCCGACATGGCGGCGGAGCGCGGCCGCTACTCCAGCTACGAGGGCTCCCTGTGGAGCCAGGGCATCCTGCCCATCGACTCGCTGCAGCTGCTGAAAGAGCAGCGCGGCGACTACCTGCAGGTGGACGAGAGCCAGAGCCTCGACTGGGACGCCCTGCGCGCCAAGATCAAGCGCCAGGGGATGCGCAACTCCAACACCATGGCGATCGCCCCCACCGCCACCATCTCCAACATCTGCGGGGTCAGCCAGTCCATCGAGCCGACCTACCAGAACCTGTTCGTCAAATCGAACCTCTCCGGCGAATTCACCGTGGTCAATCCCTACATGGTCCACGACCTGAAGAAGCTGGGGCTGTGGGACGAGGTGATGATCAACGATCTGAAATACTACGACGGCTCCCTGCAGCCCATCGACCGCATCCCGGCGGAGCTCAAGGCGGTCTACGCCACCGCCTTCGAGATCGATCCCCGCTGGCTGGTGGAGGCCGCCTCCCGGCGCCAGAAGTGGATCGACCAGGGCCAGTCCCTCAACCTCTACATGGCCGAGCCCTCGGGCAAGAAGCTGGACAACCTCTACAAGCTGGCCTGGGTGCGCGGTCTCAAGACCACCTACTACCTGCGCTCCATGGGCGCCACCGGCGCGGAGAAGACCTCGGTCAAGCAGGGTGATGAAGGCGGCGGCGTCGACCTCATCGGCGCCAGCGGCAGCGAGGCCCCCCAGGCCTGCTCCATTCTCGATCCGGATTGCGAGGCCTGCCAATAGGCGATGCAAAAAGAAGCCACCATAAAAAGCGATAGAACAATTAAGAGGATATAGACGATGCTGAACTGGGACGATCCACTCGCCAAGCCCGCACTCCAGGAAGTTACCCCGGCGCCCGCGTCAACAGAGACAAATCCGGCCCATCCCCATGTGATGGAAGAGGCTGCCCGCGCCCTGCAGATAGAGGAACAGGCCGAGGTCGAGACCGAGGCCCAATCCTCCATGGAGCCGGTCAACCCGGACGACAAGCGGGTCATCAACGGCATGACCGACATCAACCAGCTGGCCCCCTTCAAGTATCCCTGGGCCTGGGAGTACTTCCTCAACGCCAACAAGAACCACTGGACCCCCCTGGACATCAACATGGCCCAGGACGTCCACGACTACCAGCACAAACTGACCCTGGAGGAGCGCCACGTCTACGAGAACGTGCTCTCCTACCTCACCACCTCCGACATCCTGGCGATGCGCAACATCGGCCTCGCGGTGATGGAGAAGATGTCGGCCCCCGAGCTGCAGATCTACCAGGCGCGCCAGGTCTACGAGGAGTCGCTGCACACCTGGACCTACCAGCACTGCATCGAGACCATCGGCCTCGACCAGGGCGAGATCTACAACCGCTACCGGGTGGTGCCCCAGATCAACAAGAAGATCCAGATCACCAACCGCCGCCTCGCCTCCATCCTCCGCGCCGACATCGACCTGCGCGACCCGGATGAGCTGCAGAACTTCGTCATGGCCTACATCTTCTTCGCCGCCATCTTCGAAGGCTGCTGGTTCTACAACGGCTTCAGCCCCATCTTCGCCCTGCAACGCCGCGGCCTGATGAAGGGGACCGCGGAACAGCTGCAATACATCATGCGCGACGAGGTGCTCCACGCCTCCTTCGGCATCCGGGTGGTAAAGCAGATCATCCAGGAAGAGAACATCACCCTCGACAAGAAGACAATGCAGGAGATGTGGGACGAGACCGAGGCCGCCGAAATCGGCTACGCCGACTACATTCTGCGGGATCCGATTCTTGGCTACTCCAAGGAGGATCATGTGGGGCAGTTCCGGTTTATCGCCAATCGGCGTGCGCGGCAGCTTGGTATAGAGGAACCCTTTCCTGGGGCCGAGGCTACTTTGCCCTGGTTGGATGAGCAGGCGCATTTGCGGAAGGAGAAGAACTTTTTTGAGACTCGGGTTACTGAGTATCAGACTGGTGGAGCGCTGAAATGGGATTGATAGTTAGTTCGTTGGCTCTTTGCATTCTAGCATAGTGTTAACTTACTGGATCAACCAAACCTGCTTCGCTCATGAACATCTAAAACGAGCAAAGTAGGCACTCCAAACACTCATCGGTCCGATGTAAATGACATGCACATCTACCACCGAAAAAACCGAGTTTATGAACAAATGTTTATATATTTAGTATTTATATCACACTGACTCTATTTCTATACTTTTTTTATTATTTTTTCTATTGTTCTCCAACCTCTCTCTTAAAATATATGACTCATTATGTTTTTGAGGTAATTATGAGGCATTGAAACTTATGAAGTGGTTTAAGTTTGATCCAAATAAAAGTTTAGTAGAACTACCTATTTTTTGGTTAACTGTTATTCTTTTATTTTCACTATCCTCTGTCATTGCTTTCATAATTTGCATAAGAAGTGATTTGATTATAGATCTAACATATGAAGGTTTTAATAATTTTTTCGTATATTATAGATTTCCATTGACTACACTCGCACTGATAATACCAATAATTGCTCTAATTGCATCCAACCATAGATCTGTGCAAACAAAAGCACAGATTTCTTTAAATAACAATCAAAATTTATTTTCCAATTATTACAAACATATCGAAGAGTTTGAAAAATTCACAAGCAATCATTTACCAGACAAGAGGTTAAGTATTAATAACAAAAGATACTGTTATCACATATTATTCCCAAAGGCAGTAACAGGCGAATACAGGGTTTCCAATGAAATCTATAACTTATTCTCAGAAACATGTAGTAAGTTAATTACAAAATTCAATTATTTTGGTGGAGGTCACCCAAAAACTCAATCCGATACTCTTATTGAAATTGAAATAAGCCTTCGCACACTAGAAGAGAAATTTCAATTGACATGGGATATGGGGAATGGGAAAAAATTCGTACACAACAGAATTCAGATTAATGTAATTAATGGTCAGCTAAGAGCGTATATTAATGACGTAATAAAAAGACTCACTGTAGTTAATACTTTAATGTCATTTGACGTGAATCACCAATCACCACAATCCTTCAATAGTATAACAAGCGTGAGTCTTAACAAAATTCCAAGCTACGACATTACGGATAGCAAAGAAAATGTCATCAATTTCAATTTATTTGAAGAAGTAAAAGTTTAGGCGGACAACAAGTAATCAGGACAGGCACCATTTGAAGGAAGAAAATAGACTCCCAGCTTCCATTTGTTTCTGTTGGAATAAAATTAAGACCGTCTTCGACTAATCCAGGAGGTTTAGCCGATTTTCATCTTCTAATTGAGTAACCTAGAGGTGGATTTTTCGAACAAGGCGCAAGAAGCTTCCTGCCAATACGCGTTGATTGGCATAAATGACCCCGGCTGGTTTTGAAAGATATCAGACTGGCGAGGTCTGATAGATCTGTAACGAAAACCCACTCGCGCAGAACCACTTTCTACCTCTACCTATGGCTTGCGTGAACTGCTTAATCCCTTCCCTTGTTCCAATGACTGTGTTGTAGTTCTTGCCATAATTTTTGACGCTATCCAGCCAGGCTTCCGGGTCGATATTCAACCGCTCCAGGATTGGCGCCAGTTCTGTGGGGATGGCGCCGGATTTATCCTCTCTGATGGCTCGCCCTGCCCAGTCGGTCAATGCTAGGTAGTCTGGCAGGCTAAAGTTTAAGCCTGTGAAAACGGGGTCAGAGAACAATTTCTTCTAATATTCGTTCATGTTAAACTGCCTTTATCTAGAATATTTGGTATTTGTGATTAAAAGCATAAGGACATGCAAACATGCCACGCAAACCGCGATTCAATCTCAACGCTATTCCGCAACACGCTATTCAACGCGGCAATAACAGAGAGCCCTGCTTTTTTTGCTGAACAGGATTATTATCGGCATCTTGTTGATTTAATCACCTCTTCAAATAAATATGGCGTCCAAGTACTTGCCTATGTACTGATGACAAACCATGTCCACCTCCTGCTCACCCCAACACAAGGACATGGTATATACAACTGCATGCAAGCCTTGGGCAGGAGATACGTGCGCTTCGTCAATCCAAAAGAGGATAGCTTTATGCTTTTTTTTCATTGGTATAATAGAAGCCTGTCTCAATAACAGCATTCGTAAAAACATAATTTTCAGTCGTTTAGCTGGAATGCAACCTTGACTGTAGTACACAAACATATCCAGAAATTAAAATACGATGAATGGGATCCTTGTTTGAATCTATTCGGAGAGATGTCATGAAGAATCTTATTTACAAATTATGTATACCACTACTAACTATTCTCATGATACAAACCGAGAGCTTTGCAAGTTCTTGGACTTGCCACTTTGCTGAACTAACAAGGAACGTGGTCATCTTCTATCCAAACGAACCCGCCACACTACCCTGCAAAGTCTATTACACAAAGCCCAAGGAAAACGTCATGCCGCGTACATTGTGGAATGCTGAACATGACAATACTTATTGCGATCGAAAGGCCGTTGAGTTGCTCAATACGCTGGAATCAAAGGGCTGGCAGTGTTCCAGGGACAATGATCAATAATCCGGTTGATTACTTTAATATCTGACGATCAATCAATAGGCTAACGACAGACTCAAACGCATCTATATCCCAAGTTCGCAAATCCCGCCCTCAGTGCAAATTATGGGCCTGCCGTTGTTTTGCTGAAGAGAGTACAGAACGAAGGCTCTCATATAAGGCCTTGGGTGGCAGGCCATGGGGTAATATCCGGCTGAGCTTGCCTTCGCTATCGATGAGATAGAGGCTCGCGCTGTGATCCATGGTGTAGTGCACTTTTTCTCCCTTACCAAAAAAGCTGTAGCGTACTTGGTATCTGTCCGCGACTTGCTTCAGAACTTCAGCGGTTCCAGTCAGCCCGAGCAGGCGCGGGTGAAAATGTTTGGTGTATTCGGCCAGTAATTCAGCTGAATCCCGGTCGGGATCTAGGGAGACAAACAAGGCATCGACACGCTTCGAATCATCACCGAGGCTGTCAAGTACGCTACTGATAGTGGCGAGAGCCGTTGGGCAGACATCCGGACAATAGGTGTATCCGAACACCAGGACCACCACTTTGCCGCGAGAATCCCGTAACGAGTAGCTTGAGCCGTCATCGGCGGTCAGCGTGAAATCCCCGCCCACACCGAAGATTGTACCTGTCAGGGACAACAGTGAAAAGAACAGAAATACTCGATATAACATCACTCTTTACCTTGCTGCGGTACAAACAACTTACGAAGCATAGATAGTGACAATCAGCAAAGACTCGCATTACGTTTATGTTTTGATTTGCGTGCACTTCGCACAGTGCAAGTCGTGTTGTCACTGTTACTGACTTGGCACACTATAGGACAAAGCAGCAGGGAATATGAAGTTATATTATCCACGGTTTATCCATGTACAACTTTGACTCATTCACTGTTCTGAACTGTCAGTGCCGTAGGCAGTTTTACCCGTAAGGCTTGAATTAAAACTCACCTGCATAATGGCACAATTTGCTGCGGGCCATATACACGTGTTTCTACGTATTTACCCTATTCACGGTCAGTTCTAACGTTTACTTTAAAGCCCAGGTTATTAGAGATTAAGCGCTTAATGTTGGGTGAGGGCAATAATCAGTAAGTCCTTCACTCTATCAATATGTTCACAGTATCCGTGAGGAATAAAATATGCATTTTCCACTTTTCAAAAAATTCACCAGAACCAAAATGGTGGCATCGCTCGCGACCATGGTCTACACGGCTCTCCTGTCAACGCCGGCGATAGCTGACGAGACCTGCATGTCACCCTACATGGCCAAGATCGTGGGACAGGAGGATTTTGTCTACGTCTGGACCCTGGGAGTCGAGGGTGTGGGCGACGGTCAGGACAAGCTGGTTACCGTGGATGTCAACCCGAAGTCCAAGCACTACGGCAGGGTAATCGACAGCCTTTCGGTCGGCGGACGCAACGAGGCCCACCATTCCGGTTTCACCGATGACCGGCGCTATTTGTGGGCCGGCGGATTGGATACCAACAAGCTGTTCATCTTCGATGTGCACAGCGATCCCGCCAAGCCCAAGCTGCACAAGGTGATCACCGACTTCGTTGCCAAGAGCGGCGGCGTGGTCGGACCCCATACCACCTATGCGCTGCCGGGGCGGATGATGATCACCGGTCTCTCCAACAACAAGGACCACGGCGGCCGCACCGCATTGGTCGAATATACCAATGAGGGCGAGTACATCGCCACCCATTGGATGCCGACCGATGCAAATCTGCAAGGCGCCAAGAAAGGCGGCAAGCTCGCGGACGGTTACGGCTACGATGTGCGCGCCCTGCCGCGGCGGAATGTCATGGTCACCTCGTCCTTTACGGGCTGGTCCAACTATATGATGGACTTCGGCAAGATGCTGCAGGACAAGGAGGCGATGAAGCGCTTCGGTAACACGGTGGTGGTCTGGGACCTGCACACCCGCAAGCCCAAGAAGGTGCTGGATGTTCCCGGAGCCCCTCTTGAAATCCGCTGTGCCTGGCAGCCCAACCACAACTGGTGCCTGACCACCACCGCCCTGACCTCCAAGGTCTGGATGATCTACGAGGACGAATCGGGCGAGTGGCATGCCAAGACCGTCGCGGATATCGGCGATCCGTCCAAGGTACCGCTCCCCGTGGACTTCTCCATCATGTCCGACGACTCAGGCTTTTTCGTCAATACCTTCATGGACGGCAAATCCCGCTACTTCGACCTGAGCGATCCGCATAACCCGAAACAGGTCTACGAGACCGTGATTGGCGCCCAGGTGAACATGGTCTCCGGCAGTTGGGACGGCAAGCGCCAATACTACACCAGCTCTTTGCTCGCCAACTGGGACAAGAAGGGCAAAGATGACGAGCAGTTCTTCCGGGCCTACCACTGGGACGGCAAGAAGCTGGTGAAACAGTTCGAGATCGACTTTTACAAGGAGAAACTGGGGCGTTCCCATCAGATGCGCTTTGGCGCCTACTCGCTCTATGCCAAGAGCAGGGACAGGCAGATAGAAGGGAGTGCCGTGGCTGCCACGGAGTAAGCCAGCCTTCCTGTCCGGGTTCTCCCGGACCATGAGCACTCAACCATCTCCTCTCTTATCCCCCGGGATATTTCCCGGGGGTCTTTGTTTCAAGCTTCCCTATCCATTCGGGAGTGAAGGCACGAAACAACTCACGCTGCCCCTGTTGCTGTTCAGTGGATCAGTCATCTCCAGCAATGCCTTGACAGAGACGGAACCAGCAGCGCATCATCGCCGATAATCCGGGCCTGGGTTTTCCAATCCCGGACGATGCCGACAGGGCCCTCGCCGATTGGCAGGTGAGCGGTCTGCCCAGTGCATTCCCTCTCGACCCCATCGGCTGGATCATTGCCGACGCGGTGGGGGAGCGGGAGTGGGACGATCCGGTCGTGTTGGAACAGACGAATGCGTACCTGCCGAAGGAATCCAGCAGGGCGTGATCAGCGTTGCAGCCGGATATCCAACAGCCTCATTTTTCGGTAGAGGGTATTGCGGCTCATATCCAATCTTGAGGCAACACGAGTGACGTTCCAGCGGGCGGACTTCAACTCGCGCAGCAACGCGTCGCGCTGGGCAATGTCCAGGGAATTGTGGGAACTGGGATTCTGTGCCGGCATGACACTCGTACTGACCGCACTGAAGACCTCATCCGGCAGATCATCAAGATCAATCACCGCCTTGTCGGATAGACCGATCAGGGCCCGCAGTACATTGCGCAATTGGCGGATGTTGCCAGGCCAGTTGTAGCCGTCGAGCGCATCCAGGGCCGTCTTGTTGATGCTGATCCTATCGGGGCCCCCGGCCTCCTCCTCCAAAAGGTGCAGAATCAGCGCTCTGCGGTCCTCTCGATCACGGAGCGGGGGCATTTGCAGACTGATACCATTGAGACGATAGTAGAGATCCTCGCGGAATCTACCCTCCTCCACCAGAAACCTCAGCTCCTCGTGCGTTGCGCTCATCAGGCGGATGTCCACTTCAACCGGGGTTTCTCCCCCCAGGGGTATGACCTCCCGCTCCTCCAGTACGCGCAACAGCCGGGCCTGCAGGTGTAGGGGCATATCGCCGATTTCGTCCAGAAACAGGGTGCCGCCGTTCGCCTGCACGATCTTTCCGCGGCAGCCGTCCTTGCAGGCGCCGGTAAAGGCGCCTGATCGATAGCCGAACAGTTCACTTTCGATCAGGCTTTCCGGCAGCGCAGCGCAGTTGACCGCAATCAGCGGCTTATCCGCACGGCTGCTGGAGAGGTGCGCCGCCTTGGCGAACAGGTCCTTGCCGGTGCCGGTCTCACCTTGCAGGATGAAGGGTATATCGCGTTCCAGCAGCTTCTTGGCGCGCTCCACGTTGAGTCTCATGCGGGTATCGCCAAATTCCAGTTGGTCCAACACCTGGCGTCCGTTCAATGCCCTATCGAGAACCCTTGGCTGGCGACAGGTCTTCAAGGGGTAGCCATTGTTCGGGTTAGGCAGCTTGAAATCGGCGGAAGAGCGCCTGCCTCGATCCACATCGCACCGCGCGGTCGCAAACCCGACCCGGCTTTGCATGGGACTCAGATCATCAATGGTCAGCGGGTAATCGCCGCTGTCAATCTTGACCGTTGCCATCCTGCTGAGCTGTTTCCCGCCTCTGCTGCTATCCATCCTACTCACACCTCTTCAGTGCCACTGTGCTTGGACAATATGGCGTCGGTAGTTATATTCTTCAATTGCCCGCAAGCCAACAATCACCATTTTTGAGTCTCGAAGCCAAGTCAAGTGAGATCGCTATTGGGATCTCCCTGTTTGGATTCCACCTTGACGGGCTACTGAAACCCGGTTCCACTCCAGCCCGCCGGTAGAACCGGTCCTTAGTTGAAATTCCAGGTCAATGCGAATCCCGCATGCCAGGAGTAGGTCTCGGCATTGGTGTGGCCGCCGCCGGACAGACTGCCCGTACCGTAATCACGATCTTCGGCGAGCTGCCAGCCCACATGGGCGTCGAGATCCAGCCCGGGCGCGAGAAAATCCGTATAACCGATCCCGGCAGTCAGTCGGTGTTCGTAGATGACCTCCGCCTGGGTGGCCTGGATATACTGGGTGACCGCTTGATTCAGGGGAATAGGACCGATGTTGCTGAAGACTTGTTGAATTCCACCGATTGGACCGGTGGTACCCGTGTCCGTTGGATCCTCACCATAGCCGTAGCCAAGGCGGTATTTCCACTTTCCCCGGGTCAATTGGGCGCCCAGGGAGAACACGGTCTGATCATCATAGACGTCTTCCCAAAATTCCGCGGAGTCCCAGAACTTAAGGATCAGATCCGCGGCCAACAACAGGTCTCCGCCCATCAGGCTGTTGTTTGCAATGCCGATGCCGATGTTGGCCGGTTGTTCAATGGTCGGACTCGCGTAGCTCGTCGCTGTAGTCTGCACCTGATTATCGAATGTGTGTTTAAGCTTCGTCTGATAGTAGGCGCCGATAGTGGTGGCGGGTCCCATGTCGTAGGTCGCGCCCAAGGTGGCCCGCAGACCGATATCATGGGTTGCCGCGGAAGTCGAAGACAGCCCAAGGTCCAGTTCCGCGAAACTGATGGTGGCCGCCGCTCCCAGGGATAGATCATTGCTGAGTTCATATCCAAGACCGGCGTTCACTCCCAGGATGATGAACTCGGCACCCGCTCCGAGGCTTCCGGGATCGGCCCGAAACTCGGCGCCGATACCGGATACCGCCGTCAATCCAAGTCCCAATGTAGCCGGCAGCCCCAGTCCACGCAGGTCCTGGGTGACACCAACATTGGGTACTGCAAAGATATCGGTGCCTGAGCTCTCGCTGAATGCCGTGCCGGTGACGCTGCCGTCGTGGGTCAGGTCCACTTCCGGCATATAGAAGGTCGCCCCGAAACTGAATTTCGTGCCCTTGAATTTGGACATGGTCGCCGGATTACCGAACACGGCCGAGGTAACATCTTGAGGCCGGGCCAGACTGGTACCTGCCATGCCCCCCGATGCGGGTGCCAGCGTATTGTGTAAATCGTAGCCGTGGGGACCCGCCACTGTGGTGGCGGAATAGATAACCCCCGCCACTAGAACAACCGATGTCAGCCGTTTCGCGCAAATTGCTTTATTCATTATTCTACCCATTTAGTTGATGAAAGGTCGTTCGGGTTAAGCCGTTTGTGCGTCTGCGGCCGGGTTGATCCGGCCTGGTGTCATTTGCAATCCACTCTACTCGGCTCCCGGGGGTTGATAGCCAAGACCGCGCAATGTGACTCGATGATATCGGTTAAACGATTCAGTTGATCATCAGTGCTTGTATGGGCATATTTGACAGACTTACGAAACATCGGTTATGCCTCCTCCAGAAACTGGAATGCATCGCATTGTCGACATTCCAGATAGATTGGATAACGGTCTTGAACTACCGCTACTTAGATACTCTAGGAGTTCCGATCTAAAGCCGGAATACGCATAACTACGTGGATTTTAACCGTTGAAATGGTTAATCTGCCTGCCATTGAAAAGTGGTATGTTTTACCGGCAGTCTGATTGTCAAATGGCAAGCCTTTGTCAGTCAGGCTGCCGGCCTGACAACGCTATCTTGTGATGGAACTGGATATACCGTCTGTTTTCATATCAACGGTGCCCAGTCGAGATTTAGCTTTGGCTATCCGCTCATCCTCGTCTGGCTCTTCTGCCCTATCATGATCCTTACCGGTATCGATCGGTACTTCGATCACGGATGTATCCGTTGTTTCTCCCTGCTTGTCATGAAGCTCAGCACTACCGGTTAGACCAAGAACGGTGTCCTTGTCGCGTTGATCCTTGATTTGCTCGAAGAAAGAGTATTCCCCGCCAGTCACGACCAGCGAGGTTTCGTTCAGTTCGTTGGCGAGCTGTTGCACGCTGCGCACCACACTTACAAGCCTCTCACCAGACCTGGTGATTGAATAGATATTACTTGCCTTCGATTCTTTCATGCTGCTGCGTAACTCCGCCACCGTGCCGTCCAACTCGGCAATCCTGTCCTTGAGTCCTTCACGTTCAGTATTCAGTTTGGACAAGCGGTTTTGCATATGCATTAGTTCATCGGCATGTAATACCTTGATTTCATCAATCCTTCGATCCTGTTCCGCCTTCAATTCGTCAATGTTGGATCTGTTGATGGAAGCAAATTCATTGATCAGCGTACTGTGTTCCTGTTGCAGCCGCTTGATTTCACCAGCATGATGCCCATTCATGGCGTCTATCAACAACTTGTGATCCTGCTTGAGCTGATCGATCTGAGATACATTTGTTTTACGAAGATTTTCTATTTCGTCAATACACGCTTTTTTTATTGACTGTATTTCTTTCTCTTGTATTGAACGCAAGCTTTCAAGCTCTGTCTTTGCTGTCTGGTCTGCCTTCACCAGCGCCGACACCTTGCGCCTGTACTCTTTGGATTTGCCAATGGCGTGGCCTATCCAAAGGCAGACCAAGGTCAATACCGCACCGATCGTCATGACGGGTCCAGTCATCAATTGTGAAAAATCGGCAAACAAGGTTGAAATATCCATTCCGCATATCCTCTGATGATGAAACTGCTGTTTGATCCTCAAGGAGGCTTTCGGCACACCCACTGGCAACTGCCTATATCTGATCTTGATGCGGATGATATTCCGCCGGCTGGATCTGATTTCGACTGTCACTATCGGGTCTCTTTTAATCTATCGCTCTCCCGGCTCAGGGATCCATACGTAGAACTACGCGTATCCTTGTCAATAAGAGCCACGAATTTCATGTGGTGAGAACACGATAGATATCCGCTATGCGGGTTGGAAGTTTGTTGACCCGGTCTATGACCGTGAAGTTGGATCCACCGTACATATGCGGCAGATAATCGCGTGCTGTGCTATCGATGGTGATGCAATAGGGGTGTATCCCCAGACCTTTTATCTCGTTAAGCGCTTTGCGGGTGTCTTCAATACCATAAGCCCCTCGATAGCCATCGATGTCGTCGGGTCGACCGTCGGACAGGGTGATCAGCAGGCGGGTGCGTGCCTCGACCCTGCCAAGCCTTGTACCAAGATGACGGATAGCCGTACCTAAACGAGTGTAATCCTGGGGCTGGATACCCTGGATGCGATTCCGGACTCCGTCACCATAGCACTCGTCAAAGTCCTTTATATGATACGAACGGCAGCACCGGTTCCCCCTCCCAGAAAAGCCATAGATAGCGTATCGGTCACCGAGCAGCTCCAACACTTCACACAACAGGATCAGTGCTTCACGCTCGACCTGGTTGATCCAACCCGCGGTTGAAGCGCTCATGTCGATCATGAACATGACTGCCACGTTACGCTCCCGCAACTGGCGGCGGACGAAGAGTCGGTCGCTGCCCTGATGGCCGGCATGGGTATCGGCCCATGCCTCGACGGCGGCATCGATATCGATGTCATCCCCATAGGGTTCGCGTCTCAACACCTGGCTTTCCTGGCGCATGGCCTCGAAACTGCGCCTGAGCTGTTTAAGCAATCCACGATACTTTTGTTGGGTTTGCGCCACCAGCGCACCCGCTACCGGCTTGACGGTCGATTCCCGCATAAGGCACCAGTCCCTGCGGTATCGTCGTCGCGACTGGTCCCATTCATCATAGCTGAAGCATGGTTCACCGGTTTTTATGGGGGATTCAGCATCTTCGCCTGCATCCGCCAGCTCCCCTGACCGATCGGTATATTCGTTGGCGGGGTCGTAATCAGGCAGCTCTCCCTGCTCCGCCGGGAGGGAATTAAATTCTGCGGATATCTCCGCCTCCACAACATCAGCTGGTCGTGCCGCCCGGTTTTCGAGCTGTTCGCTATCGAAGTAACGGTTTGACTTTGATGCCAATCCGCTCACTCCAGGATCGCCACGAGTCTCTTCCGTCCCCGTCTCCCGGTTCTTGCGCAGGCCCTTCCCGGTGACACCGGTCACCCGATCCAGACACAGTTGACCCTGATAGATCGCCGCCTGCGGAATCATGCCAAGCGGATAGATTTGCCGCAAACAAGCAAGGCTAGTTCCAACATCGGATTCCGGGCGTTGTAATATCTCGCCCGCATCCTGCCACCGATAATCGGTATCACCGCTTGCGGACTTCAGTTTCCCCATTTCCCGTGCCAGACCAGGCAGTTCACGACTGATGCAGGCGTCGAGACGCATGGTTTCAAGACCATGAAACAAGTTGATCGCGCGCTCAGTATCGGGGAAACGCTGCAGCGCTTTGGCAATATCAATATCCCAGGTGCCATAGGTGATCTGGGCCCATTGATGGATCATCAGTGCCTTGTAGAGCTGGAAGTTCTCTTCTCGTGTAGCAAAGTGGTCGATGCGCCCAGGCAGAAAAAACGACCGGGTATCGGTATAGGGCCGATCCGCAGACAGGAGCTTGTATGCCTTCCCACTCAGCCCATGGAGTAAGCCATTGAGCAACCGTTCTATTTCAGGCAAAGTGACACAACCGCTCTGATCGGCGGGCTGCAGACCACTGAATGACTTCAGGTAAGCCAGGGCAGTGTCGAGGTCAGCATCGGCATAAGCATCCATGAGGCCATCGACCCAGGATGGCCAGACAGCGTCATCCAGCTTGGCAAGTTTCGGTGTCGCTAGATGGCAGAATTGATAGGCCAGCTCCGCAGAACTGAGTGATATCCTTTCGACACTGCCGATGAATCTTTCCTGTTCGACCAAGGGGAAGCCGGCGAGCGCCCTTGCCGGTTGCAACAGGCTGCGCCGGCGATTCATCACGTCTTCGAGAATAAGCTCCAGACGCAACTGCAATTCGCGTTCCTGCATGCCGCCGAATCGGGGAGTGGTTCGAGGCCTGGTTGGGATCACCTGTCGCGATTTTCGCGGTTTTTTTTTCAGCAAACCGAGAACCATGAAATGCCCAGTATCCGCAGCAGATACCCCGATTCTAGCAACCGGCAGCGACTGGTAGCTATACGTGTTAATACGTACTGTGCGTTACGCCTGCATGACATACAGTATTAACATGTGACAATAGCGACGCAAGCGTTGGTTGATGGGGAGCACGAGTAGTCAGACAAAAAACTCCAACTGCTTAGGTGCGACAGCTTTGTTCAGCCAGTAGTCAACCTAAGAGGCATTAAGCTGAACATTGTAGAAAAGGGCCAAAACCAGCAAAATTGGCATATCAGGTCAATGGTGTAAAATTTGCTACAAAAAATAACCGCTGGTTGGACTATCGCTGTCTGAGAACAGACAAAATCAATCCGTACAATTTAGATCTATCAACCAATGATTGCCCGTGACCTAGAATCCATTTTGGAGCAAGTACAAAATATCGCCAAAGGCGTCGTGGCCGATAACGCCAACGATGTTGATCGGCAAGCCCGTTGGCCGGAGGAAGCGATCCGGATGTTACAGAAAGCAGGCATTGCCGGATTGACAGTGCCCGCTGAATACGGCGGGCTCGGTCACGGGTCTTTCGCTGTCGCTCAGGTGTGTGAACTACTCGGTCAAGAATGTGGCTCCACCGCCATGTGCTTCGGTATGCACTGCGTGGGTTCCGCGGTGCTTTCCGCCAAGGCGACATCCGATCAACAGGAGCGATTTTTGCATCCCATTGTGGCAGGAGAGCACCTAACGACCTTGTCTCTGAGCGAAGCCGGAACCGGTTCCCATTTTTATATACCCAGTACCCAGCTGGATGCGATTTCACCTCAGGCCTATCGGATAAACGGTACCAAGACATTTGTCACAAATGGTAACTACGCGGATTCCTATGTCGTTTCGACCGTGGCAGCGGGGCCTGACGGACCCTTGGGTGAATTCTCCTGCATCGTTGTCCCTGCCACGTCGGAAGGTCTGGAGTGGGGGCCTCCCTGGTCCGGCATGGGGATGCGGGGCAATTCGTCCAGAAGCCTGACGCTGGACAATGTGGAAATCGAGCGAAATAATCTGCTCGGTGAGGAAGGGGATCAAATCTGGTACGTTTTTCAAGTCGTTGCGCCGATTTTCCTCATGGCCATGACGGGCACCTACCTGGGCATAGCCAGTGCGGCGCTGGAAGAAGCAAGGGTCCACTTGCTCAAACGACAGTACAAGGAGAGCGGATCGGGTCTTTCCCAGGTACCCGTGGTACAGCATCGACTGGGATGTTTGTGGGGAATGCTGGAGCGCACCCGGCGTCTCTGCTACCACGCGGCGGCCAGTTTCGATGCGGGAGAACCCGATGCCCTCCCTGCCGTGTTCACCGCCAAGGCCGAAGTGGCCGATTGTGCCGTGGCCATAGTTAATGAAGTCATGACCCTGAGCGGCGGCCAGGCCTACCGCGACGAGTCGAGACTGCACAGGCTTTTGCGAGATGCAAGAGCGGCTCATGTAATGGCGCCCACGACAGATGTGCTGCGCACCTGGACCGGCCGGGTGCTCCTTGGGCTTCCGATCCTGGGAGAATAGGCTGTGCGCGGCTTGCACGAAACGCAAATTTCTGAAGATAAACCAGGCGGTGAAGCGCGCCCGGCGGACAACCGTCGAATTCCTGAAGATGCAAACACGACCGAGTCCGCACAGCGTCAAATCGGCTCCAGGTACCAAGGCAGCGCGGTTCTACTGGGTGTCACCGCCGACATCTGCCAATTGATTCGCGACAACTCTGACTCGAGCCTCAACCTGGTGGAGTTGGGTGGTTTGGAACAGCTCTACATCGGGCTGGAACAGGGCCGTATCCACGTCGATATTCTGGTGATCGGCATCAGTCTGGATGAGCCGGTGCGCATTGCTCAACGGATACACTCCATGGGCGTGGACATATCCGTTGTGATACTCACTGAACCTGCATACTACAGTCAGCTCGAGAAGGCACTCAAGTTTGCCCCCTTTGTTGGACGCGATGTGACGCCTTATTCAACTGCCGAGGCCGACGCCCTGCCCGGCATCCTGTTGAATACGGCGATCAAAGTCCGAAAACGCAGGCAACACAGGGGGTCCATGGAGGCGGCGCAAGCCAGCCTGGGCAAGATATCGGACCAGCAGCCGAGGATTTCACACTACTTCGAGCGCCTGCTGGATCGCGCGCCCATCGGTGTCTTGAACCTCAACGTTATCGGCGCCATTCTCAGTCTGAACCGCCATGCCTGCCAGGTGCTCGACGTCAGCGAAAGAGATGCGCTGGGAGTGCCCTTCACCGACTTCTTTGCGGAACACGAGAGGGACCGCTTGAAGGCCACAATCGCCTGCTGTGTCGCACCGCTCGGTCGGACGCTGGCGGAGACATTTCGCATCGACAATATCGCAACCCGCTATGTTGAAGTGATCGCCTCATCCCTGGTGGACCGGTCCGGACAACTCGGATCCACTATCATCATGCAGGATGTAACCGCCCGTGTCTGCGCCGAGAATGAACGTAAGAAGGCGGTCGATGAGCTGCGAGCCAGCGAGCACCGCTATCGGGAGCTGGTTGAGACAATGAATGAGGCGCTGGCGCTTATGGATACGGAGTATCGTATCACTTTCGTCAACCGGCGGTTTTGCGACCTGTTCGGCTATCAGGAGGAAGAGATTATCGGTCGTCCATTGATTGACCTGGTCCACCAGGACACCAAGGAGTTGATGTGCCAACATATGGCCATGCCCGCCCAGGAGACTATAGACAGTTTCGAAATGGTCTGGTCCACCAGTGACGCGCGCACAATCTATACCTTGACGTCACCAAAAATGATCTTCGATGACCAAGGTCAATACACGGGTTGCCTCGGTGTCTTTACCGACATTACGGAGCGAAAAGAGGTCGAACAGCGGGAGAAACAGCACATGCTGGAGCTGGCCCAGGCCTCCCGGGTCAGTACGATCGGCGAGATGAGCAGTCAGATCGCCCATGAACTGGCCCAGCCGTTGAGCGCGATTGGCGGTCTGAGTACCGCCTTGCTGAAGCTCTTGAATGCAGGGACTGAGACCCGGGAAGATATCATCGATGTTCTCTCGGATATCTTAACCCAATCGGGTCGTGCCCGAGAGATCGTCATCGGTTTACGGGACTTTGTCCGCAACAATGAACTCCGATTTGACAGAATCGAGTTGAATGAACTGGTCAACACGGTGATTCGGCTTGCGAATGTGGGCGCGCGCTGGGACGGCATCGAAGTCAATCTCGCACTGGATGACTCACTGCCAAGGGCAGTCGGTGACAGAATTCTGATCGAACAAGCCATGCTTAACCTGATACGCAATGCCTGTGAGGCCATGCAAACAACGGCGGAGAGGCGGGTGCTGAGCATCACCACCCGCAGTCTGGCTGGCGGATATGTAGAAGTGTCGGTGGGCGACACAGGACCTGGCCTGGATGGCGAGATGATGAAGAATGCCTGCACGCCTTTCATCACAACCAAGTCGGACGGCATGGGTATGGGGCTTGCCATCGTCCGCTCCATACTGGAAGCACACAAGGGCAGACTTTCCATTGTCAACAATCCTCAGGGAGGCGCCGTTTTCAGCTTTACTCTACCGGTATCGAAAGATGAGTGAAATTCAGACTCTATACATAGTTGATGATGAAGAACCAGTACGCCGCGCATTGATCATGTTGGCCAGAGCTGAAGGTCTTCAATCAAAGCCCTATGCCTCTGCGCGGGCCTTTCTCGATGCAATGGAAAAGGCAGGTCCGGGATGTCTGCTGCTTGATATCTGTATGCCTGACATGTCAGGACTTGAACTTCAAGAGGAATTGAAAAAACGCGCTTGTCCGTTGCCTGTCATTATATTGACTGGTCATGGTGACGTACCCACCGCTGTGCGCGCGATGCAGGCCGGTGCACAGGACTTTATCGAAAAACCCTTCGACAGTGAAGACCTGATGGAGCGGGTGCACAGATGCCTGGACAATGAAGCTCGAGGCAGGCGGTTGGATCAACTGCGCCAGGAGGCATCCAACCGAATCACCCGCTTGACGCCCAGAGAATCCCAGATCATGGAACTTCTGGTCGCCGGCCGTCGGAACAAAGAGATTGCGCAGGAACTCTTCATAAGCTTCAGGACCGTCGAACTGCATCGGGCAAAGATCATGGAAAAGCTCGAGACAAAATCCTTTTCAGATGTGGTTCGAATGTCCCTGTTACACAATATGGGTTAGCTATCGATTTTTTTATGGGTTGCAGAGAGCTGCTCGCCTGTACGACACCCGCTCCGTATAGCGAAATATAAGCATACAGTTAGTTGTTACGAACCAAATCCCCGGATCCTCCACAGCATTGCCTGTAATCCCATTTTTCACATCCAACCATGATTATTTAGCTGCGCGCCAAGCCGCATTCACGTGTTAATACGTATTTACCGTATAGAGGGTCGGATCTAACGTTTTAATTAACGCCCGCACCTTATTCTCAGTCGGTTCCGGGTAGGATTATGACAAGCGTTCACGACATTGATTCGCGGCTCTCGCGTGTATCGGTTTCCTGGGCGCGCTTACTTCAACATTTCTTAAACTCGGAGGCAACAACAATGAGCGAAGCTGAAGCCACGCTTTATACTCGTTTGGGAGGTAAGGATGGTATAGCTGCCATCGTGGATGATATCTGGGACAACCATGTCAGCAATCCCGCTATCAAACAACGCTATGCGGCAAGCGATCCGGAAAATGTAAAGCGGCTTGTCCGGGAATTTTTTGGCGCTGGAATCGGCGGGCCGGAAACCTACACCGGCCAGGACATGCTGACCGCTCACAAGGGAATGAACATCAGCGACAAGGAGTTTGTGGCCGTCGTCGACGATGTGTTGGCCGCTCTGGACAAGAATGCAGTGGGGCAGCGGGAAAGGGACGAGGTACTCTGTATCCTCTACTCGATGAAGGGCGACATTGTCCACGTCTAGCGATGATCTGTTTCACCTCATCTCACTACCCATAGAACAAATATATACGGAGTCGATCCATGAGCAAAATCAGTTGGGACGAGAAGATATGTCAGCACGCAGGAAACTGCGTCAACGGCCTTCCCCAGGTGTTCAAAGTCGAGAACAACCAATTCGTTATCAAAGAGAATGCCGCTGGGGTGGAGGAGATCAAAGCAGTGATTAAGAGCTGCCCTTCGGGGGCACTCAAATACAACGATTGAGGCAGCGTTCACGAACGCTGCCCAACCTACAAGGAGACGAGAATACCATGTTAGGCGACCACCTGAACACGAAAATGCAACTGTTCGGCATAGCAGGAGATCCGGACACCCTGAAGTGCCTGATGACGGCCGGCGAGAAAGGCGTGGATATCGAGAGTCGTGCCATCGGCGAATCCGCGCTGTCAGCCGATTCTCAGGAGTTCCGTTCCATGTCCCCATTCGGCACCACCCCCTGCCTCAAGGACGTGGATTTCATCCTTTGCGGAACCCTGACCATCATGTCCTATCTCAACGACAAGGGGTTTGGACCGTCCCTGATCCCGCGTAACGGCGTGGCCCGGGCATTACATTACCAGTGGTCGGAAATGGCCTCACAACATATGGCACCCCAAGTGGCAAAGCTTGCATCGGGCGAAGCGGATGACAGCACGACAGCAACGTTGGCAGCCCTGTTCGATGCCCTGGACAAGCAATTGCAGAACAAGCGCCACCGTGGCGAGTTTATAGTAGGTGAGTTTTCACTTGCCGATATCCACTGGGCACCCTATATACATTGTTGTGAACTTGTCGACATGGGCGACCTGATTACAAACCGCAGTGCGATCAGTGACTGGTGGGAAAAGGTCAAGACGCATAAGAGCACAAGCAAGGAAAACTACCTGGCGTACAACGTTCTGCCCACATTGGCGGAAATCAAATCCAACAAGATCCGTTCTGTCACGATCAACACCTAGCAAGATCCAGCCTTCCTTCAATATGCCAGGGATGGTTATTGAAGAGACGAAAATCCACAACTCATTGTAAGCGAGACGCCACTATGTTCGGTCTCTTCGGCAAAGGCAAAAAAGACAACCAGGCCTTAATCCAACCATCTGGTGACAGAATGACGGTAAAGGCAGGTGATAACCTGTTGAAGGCTGGATTGTCCGCAGGATTGAGCTGGCCCCATGATTGCAGAGTCGGCAGTTGCGGCAGTTGCAAGTGTCGGCTAATCAAGGGCAAGGTTAAGGAGCTTTCGGATTTCGCCTATGTCCTCGACGGCGAAGAACTCCAGAGCGGGATGATCCTTGCCTGTCAATCGCTGCTTAAAAGCGATGTCGAGGTTGAGGTGCAATTGAATCCCTCCGATCATGACGCCGCGGTAGTCAGCACTACACCAGGCGTGCTCGAGTCGACCCGCATGCTCACCCATGACATCATGGAACTGAAGGTATCGCTCGACAAGCCACTACGGGAGCAGGGAGACCACTATATGGCCGGGCAGTATGCCGATATCAGCTTTCCTGGCATCAGTCATCCCAGAGCCTATTCCTTCGCAACCGCTCCGGAGAATGATAAAAGGAACGAGCTCACTTTTTTTATCCGCAAGGTCCCCAACGGGGAATTGACCGGGTGGCTTTTCGAACAAGACCGCACCGGCAGTCCGGTAACCGTCAGCGGTCCCTATGGTTCCTTCTGGTTGCGTGAGGGCGATGGCCCCGTGGTGTGCATAGCCGGCGGCAGCGGAATGAGCTCCATCAAGGCGCTGCTGGAACATGCCGCCAATGTGGGTTGCGAGCGGGACGTAATCTACCTGTTCGGCGCCCGAACCCAGGCCGACCTCTACTGTCTCGATGAGATGCACGCACTGGAATCCCGATGGAATTCGGGACGCAGCCTGCGGTTTGTACCGGTACTCTCAGAAGAGCCTGATGGGAGCGATTGGCCAGGACTGAGGGGCATGGTGACCGAGCACATTGTCAACCAGCTGAAAGACTGGACAAGCGCCCAGGCATACTTATGCGGCCCGCCACCGATGATCGATGCAGCGATGGATGTTCTGCGAAAACAGGGAATCTCCGACCAAGACATCCACTTCGACAAATTCCTTGACGCCAGCACCATACCGGGTGGAAGACATTAGAGGCGCAAGAAAGACATGACGCAGTGGATGTATGATCAGAACAAATGGGTTAGGTTGTTTTCGGTCATTAAACTGTACTGTAGGAGCCTAAGCTCGACCTCGGACATCTGTTGGTAGTTCTCGCTTTCCGGCGGGGCAATCCATCCTTCTACCAGTTGCAACGGCAAACCCAGCGCCTTGGCAACATCGGCACAACTTAGATCGAAGTTCTCCATAATCCTGAGCAACTCTCTGTTAGTCTGATTCATCGCGCCCTCGGGAAACTGGCGGCGAGCCCCGGCAGAGCCGGGGGAGGCCCGTTTGTATTTAGAAGTCGTCTATCACAACATCTTGCATTCGCTTGGCTTTGATATCATCCAAACTGGGCAGTAGATCGTAAGCAACAAGATTTTGACCGGAAAAGCTCTTCCGACTCTTGATCCGCTCCCACCACTGACTCATATTGGCGCGCTGCTGAACCAGATTCTGTTCGCCGGCCACGCATAACAGGTGAATATAAGAAGTCCAGTGGACATCGGCATAGGAATATTCGCCAACGATATACTCCTTGGTTGCCAACTGGGCATCAAGGGCATCCAAAGGCACGACCAGGGCCATCTTCGCAGCTTCAACCGCGACACTATCCTCTTCAGTATCAGGATCGCTCATGGCATTCAGGACCCTTTGCGCCATTATGGTCTGTACATACGGCGCCACATTATCCCGGGCGATATCAATCCAGTAGTTCTGATGAGCCAGCACCTCGGCATTTCTTGGTGTCATGCGATTCCCAAGGCCTCTGCCTTCAATGAAACTGATGATTGCGAGATCGCCGGCCACTTTGTAGTGGGCCTCTTTCAACGCTGGCATGATTCCCATCGGGGAGATCTCATGGTAATCCTCTGAATTGTTTGCCCCTCGCGTTACATCCAATATACCTGACTCGACCTCAATGCCCTTCTCACCCGCAATAACCAGGGCTTTCAGCGTGTCAGCATCGCCGGGAAATCCCAACAACTGCATGACATACTGGGTTTTCTTGAGGTCGCCGGCGTTACCGTACCGCGAATCGGCATCCAAATTCCCAGCGCCGCTGCCAAATGCAAACAAATCTGCCATCTCTTATCCCTCCCGTCCGCTGTCTTCTTTAAGCAACGGATTTTAAGCGTTTATTACGAATTTCATCCAACGACGCCAAGTAGTCAAACGTGCGCTTACCGCCAACCTTGCTGATGCGGTGCTGCACCCGATCGAACCAAGCCTTCACAGACCCTTTTCCGTCCAGTAAATCCTGGTGCCCGGCCATAACGCATAGATGGATACAGGCAGTCCAATGGATGTCGGCGAAAGAGTATTCGCCCACCAGGAACCGTCTACCGTCAGCCAGTGCCGCCTCTGCACAATCCAGGGCGCTGCTTATCTCGCCTCTGGCCGCCTCAACGGTATTCTCGTTGGACTTGCTGGATGAAGCTTGACCCTGAGGAAGAAACGACTGTATGAGCAGATCCACATTGTTGTCGAGAAAGCGTCGTGCCAGATCGATCAGATAATTCTGCTCACCAAGAATCGATGCCTTTTTAGGATTAAGTGATCCACCCTGACCACGGATATCCAAATAGGCCAAAATGGCGGGGGCTCCACTGGTCAAAAAGCCACCTTCTCTCAGGCAGGGCAGTTTGCCAAAAGGCGATAGTTGACGATACTCGGGACCGTCGCAGGCACCTTCAGTGATATCCAGCAATTCAGACTCCAATCGGATATCCTTCTCGGCCGCCATCAGCAGGCATTTGTTGGTACTGAGGTCTGCGGGAAACCCCTTCAGCCTCATAGTGACATTTTCCTTTGATTTCTTGCTGCCGAAAATCCCCATTAGGCTCCTCCTCTCGTTTCATAGCTATCGGTTTTATGCATCCCGACCGGTGAGATTGCCATCATGACTCGATCGCAATCCGCACCGGCCGGACCAGCGCTTGCGTGTCACTCCCAGCGGAAAGGTTCTTCCTTCGCGATGGCGAAAAACATCCAAACGTCAACCAGGAGGATTGTGATCAAGGCGATAGAGGTTCCAAGCGCCCACAGCGGATCTGAGTGATGCTCACCTACGCCCAGTCGCAACAAACCCCACCCTGATGCGGCGGTAAACAGGAATACGGCCATTAATGCTTTATATGTTGCCATTTCTTTATCCTCATTAATCATTCAATAGTGGCCTTATGGCGCCGTACTGCAGCGGATCGGCTGACGTTAGGCCTGGCTCATATGGCCGCCCAGTTCATCCATGTCGTGCCAACCGGCCTTTGCGTTCATACGTCGAGCAATGCGCCGCTCTCCTTCTGAGGCCATTTCCGCGTCCCATTTCGCCAGGTGGGGTTTAATGAAACCCTCCCACATGGGTGGTACCAGGAGCAGAGAGAACATGGCGTAGTAACCTAGCCCCGTATCTGGTGACCCAACCTCCTCCAGCTCCCAGAAATGGGTCTCGCCGCGGTCGTGGTGGTCACCTTGGCGGCCAATTTCAATGAAGCCAAACTGAGTGAAGGGGGACTCACCGACATCCCAGGAGTGGCGGTACTCGATGGGTTGGCCTTTTTCGCGAATAAGACCGTAGTGTTCGAGAAAATTGAGCACTTCCAGTTCAAAGCCTGAGATCACCCAGGTCAACAGCATTATGCCAAGTCCTTCCCAGCCGCCCGCGAACCAGAACAGAAACACAGTCGGCAGACTGATAAAGTAACCGCGAATCCAGCGGTTTGATGGAGAAAGGAAAGCCTTTCCGAGGCGTTTCAGCCGCTGTTGTTCCATCTTGTACAGAAACCGTGATTGGCCGAAGTGGGAGAGCAGATAGTGCTTGTAAATATTGCGGCCACGTGGACAGGTTGCCGGGTCATCCTCGTGAGCCAATTCCAGATGATGGTTGTAGACATGAGCATAACAGAAGTGAGCGATTCCGCTCAGGCCCATGACCCAGCGTGACAAGGCAAAGGTCCAACCCTTGGTATGTGAAAGTTCGTGGCCAAACATGATACCCAGCCCCATGTACAGCGCGGCGGAAATGGCAGCGCCGATCAGGTCAACACCGGAAATACCGGTTTGTATGGTCAGGGCGGGCAGGGAAACACCTGCGATCTCTGTTGCGGCCATGAGCTCCATTGTCCCGATGGGCGCGCCGGAAACGTACTCATAGACGCGCCAAATGAGCGCCAGCTGCAATGCCACGAATACGGGATACTGCATGTACATCATTCCGTTCAACAGCCAGGGAATGCCGTTGAGTTCACCGTTCCTATCGGTGCCCGCGGGTTTTGCGCTCATGGGTGTCACGCTGGTTATCCAGTCCAGCGCGATGGATGCTGCGAACATGGCAATACCAAGCCATACCCATGGACCGCCGACCACGATGCCGACCATTGTGGCGAAGATCAGAACCGGGGTAAGAAAGTATCTTAAATTGATTATCAATTTGCTCATCTGCTCTCCTCCAGATTTCAGTTGCTGGTACATTTCTAAATTTATTCAGGAGCATGGCCCACTCCAATACGTAGCACTACGTGTTTTTCAGGATTTGAGATGATTTTTTGATGGCAGACGAAATAGGAGTGGCGCTCTACGTGTTTATTAATCACCCTTAAAGCAATCATTTAAAAAGACAATGATGGGAGAGGTAAAACAGCTCGTATATTTACTAATGATCTAGGTGTTCTGCCTTCATTGATCATACAGTGGTAAAGAAATGATCACTATTACCCTACCAAAGCATGGCTGCCAATTCAGCGTACGCCACGGCTACCAACCCGCACATGAAACAATCGTGAAGAACCCCATCCACTACTAGTGACAAGGATACGTAGGGAGGGACGCTACAAGTCTAGCCTGATAGACATGACCAATGCCCACCTACCAGATGCGTCATATCGATATAATCCAACAGGAGCTGACGTAGCGAACTACACGACAACTACAAGTCACAACGCTATGTTCAACCGCACATGATAAAATATTATTTTTGTTTGCAACTATCCGTCATATATAGCGCTTGTTCCTGTTCCTGTGCCATGACTATCTGCCTATTTAGAGCCAGTCCTGCGCCGTACGGATAGTAGTCTATTCGATGAAATTCGTGACTCCCTGATCCACGAACTAGCCCTAGGTCGCTTTTGGCTCCTCATAGGATTGAAGGAATGACAAGACGGCACTCAAAAACAGCGAAACATCCAAGACATAAGATTGCTATAAATCAACAGCTTAGTGTTTACATGGACTGAATATATTACAACCGATTGTCCTCTGATCCCGTTTTCTATATGCTTAAATCATTGCTCGGAAGTGTCTACCCTAGCCTCTTTAAGACCAGCCTACTACACGGAGGATCCTTGCAAATAATTAATCTTCAATTAGAACAACTTTTTTACTCAATTAAATGCTAATTAATAACGAATGGACTAACTATGTGCTTCCTGTTTTTGGATCAATAATACCGGAATAGAAGAGATATATGGTCGCAGACATGCGTGGTCTGTAAATAACAGTCGAGGTAGGAATTATGAGATCGCTTCAAGGGATAACGAGTGTATTTCTTCGTAAAACCACCAGAGTCCTTTTTTTTATTTTCCTGCTGACTGGTGGGACGACTGCCCTGTCTGGCGAAGGCAACTTAAACTTTGTTTCTATTTCTATTGACGATTTAAACGCTTTCGCAACGCTAAAAAGTTTATATCCAGGAACGCTGCACACACCGAATATCGACCGTCTGGCCAACCAGGGTGTTGCCTTTGTAAACGCGTTCGCACCCGTTGCGCTCTGCAATCCATCACGCGCCTCGGTACTCTCCGGACAATATCCGGCAACGACCGGCGTCCACGACAACTCTACTCATTGGTACGATGCTCTGGATGCTGCAGCGACACTCCCAGCTGTGTTGAAGAGTTCTGGTTACTATACGTCAGTTATAGGCAAGGTTTTTCATACCAACATTGAAGCAGCACCCACTACCATTTCAAGCATTATCGCTGACGAGGCTACTTGGAATATTGGCGGTTGGAACGGGAATGTGACGGATAATCCATTTAGGGTCGGTCCTTTGGCAATGCCAGTGGAAGACCATGGTGATTTCATCAATGCCGAAGCAGCCGTTGACTTCATTTCAAACTACGATGGTGGAGACCCTTTCGCGCTATTTGTTGGTTTCTACAAACCGCATATGGATTGGGTTGTCCCACAAGAGTACTTTGATATGTATCCAGTTGAGGATATTGAATTTCCCATCCATATGACTGACGACCTCGACGACATACCAGATTTTATGGAAAGAATAGTAACTGATTTTTTTCATAACGAAATATTGAGCCATGATTTTTGGAAGCAGGCACTCCAAGGCTATTTTGCGAGTATATCTTTTGCCGATGCGATGCTTGGCAAGGTACTAGATGCACTTGATGCAAACGGACACACTGCTGATACAGTAATACTTCTTTGGAGCGACCATGGTTATCACCTTGGTGACAAAGAAAACTGGCATAAATTCACATTGTGGGATGAGGCAGGTCGCGCTCCTCTGATTATCGCTACGCCGAACGCCGTGAACACAGGCGCACGTGTTGAACAGGTAGTTGAGTTGGTCGATATATACCCGACTGTACTAGATATTCTCGGAATAACCTCGAGCAATTCCCTTGCAGGTAGCAGTCTGATCCCATTTATGCAAAACCCTCAAAGGCAAACGAATGAATCTGCAGTTACCAGCATGTATGGCAGTGTTTCACTGCGAACCAATGAGTATCGTTATACACGTTACGAGGACGGATCCGAGGAACTCTATGATGTAAGATCTGATCCCCATCAACATGTGAACCTTGCCTATGACACAACATTCGCCACGACAAAAGCCGCATTGATCGAGGAACTTCATACTCATCCTGCAGTAAACAAATCCATATTCGGAACTGCCGGCAGCATTGTCGGCAATACAGACGAAACAAACATTATTGTTGCGGGTCCCTATGTAAGCGATGTTACAGGCGGCAGTCTGGATGACACTTATTTCATTTCCGACTCCACGTTGCCGATCAATGAGATGCCGGATGGAGGAATCGATACTGTTTTTGCAACAAGCTCGTTTGTACTACCTGATAATATTGAAAATCTTTCGCTTAAGACTAGCTACGGACAAAACCACACATTAACCGGCAATGATGGCGCAAACTTCATACACGGATCTAACGCCATCCACGGCCGTGCCGGCAACGATATTTTAGCACTCCGTTTCCGCACACCTGGGATTGTCGATGGTGGCGCAGGAAATGATATCTTGCATGGCAGCAATGGGGCGGATACTTTGGTCGGTGGCCCGGGAGACGATACTGTGTATGCTCATTCGGGAGACGATATTATCATCGGCGGGCTTGGCAGCGATTTCCTCAATGGGCAGAACGGCATTGATATCGTAGATTACTCCAACATCCCAGGCCCGGTCCGTATCAATCTCGCAGCGCGACAAGCACACCTCGGCGATGGGAACATCGATCAGCTGACCTCTATAGAAGGAGCGGTTGGCACACAATCAAGTGACTTGTTCATAGGCAACGCGGCTGACAACACATTTTGGATTGGAGGCGGAGACGATCTGGTGGCAGGTGGTGGTGGCATCGATACTGTGGCACTCCCGCTGTTATCCAACGAGTTGATACTAAGCGGCTATGTAACTGACGGTTCGACGACCACTCTTTTTTATCAGGTGGATGAAGTTGATAATTCTGTCAGATTTACAGGCATTGAGGGTTTTATATTTGAAGATGGCCAGCATCTATCGTTAGCGGAAATGACCGCACTAGCCGATGGGAATATGGTTGGTCAAGGGGAACAGCTACTGTTCGATTTTGATGGTGATGACAGTGCTGATCTGCTCTTTCAACATATCGCCACCAATGCCGTAATGGCAATCGATGGTGACGGCACTGGTAATCAGGTTGATTTTAACCCCGTGACAGGGATTGATGTGATACCAACCTTGGATCTGAATGGTGACGGCTCCTCTGACCTGCTTTACCGACGCCCTGACGGCATGATTTATACCCGCAACGGCGCCGCGGGGGAGATCATCAGTGGATATGGGAACCGGAGTGGACAGACATTGATTGGGATTGCCGATTTCGATAACGATGGTGGAAACGACTTGCTGTTCCGACGCGATAACGACAACGCATTGTTCATCATCGATGGGAATGGTGGTTTTCAGACTGGATTGGGTATTAACGACGTCGCTGACGTTTATGTACCCGGCGATCTCAACGGAAACGGTACTGCCGATGTATTGCTTCGAGACAGGGATGGCGGAATATTTTCAAGGGAGGGAGCCTCCGGGGCAGTGATCACCGGCTATGGTGACCGGTCTGGTCAAGTTTTACTGGGCGCTACGGATTTTGATGGTGATGGTGATCTGGATCTGATATTCAAGAGATTGACTGATGAGTCTGTTTTCGTGATTGATGGCGCTGGCAGTGGATTCCAACTGGGTTTCGGCCCAAGGCCCAATACTGCAATCACACTCGGAGGTGACCTTAATGGAAATGGATCATTTGACCTCATAATCCGAGACTCAAGTGGTAATATGCAAGCACGGGATGGTGTAACCGGTGGAAAGATAACGTCCTACGGTGACAGGACAGGGCAAGACCTGCTGGCCATAGCTGATTTTGATGGTGACAATGGACAGGACCTGCTCTTTCGGTCAACTGAAGATGATCGCGTCTTTGTCATCAATGGTGACGGCGGATTTCAATTAGGATTGGGAACTCAGATTGATGTTGACATTCATGTTTTGGGGGATCTCAACGGCAATGGCACCGCAGATATACTATACGTTAGGCAAGACGGAACATCCTTTTCTCGAGATGGTGAGAACCTTCTCACGATCGCGAACTATGGCGATCGTACTGGTCAACAATTGATCAATACGGCTTACGATCAATACAGGGCTCTTGTTCCAGAAGGTGTATGGACTCCACCGATTTCAGCTGACATGTTTTCTTGGTAGTTATCATCTGTGCGATCACCCGCCGTGTACAGCCGGACGGCTACAAACTTTGTCTCCGGATCAACAATAGGTGTCACCGAATCGCCATACATTGAGACCATGCAGTTCGATAAGTTATGAACCCGATGGGAGCTGCTTCCAACCGCCAGAGCAAGGCATCCTCTTACCCAAAGAACAAGCTGGATCCGCGAATTGCAGGTGCTGCAGGATTATCCGCTTTGGGATGCACCAACCCCGCATTAACAATCTTTTGTCAACGTGTTGAAAAGCTGATCTCGATTGCTCTCATAGCTCATTTATTGCTGTTGTGTGATGTTACAGTCGCCAACGCGGAGAGATATGTGGGTGCATCAGTCTGCATTGAATGCCACCAATCAGAAGGCAGGGCCTGGAAGGGCTCTCACCACGATCTGGCAATGGCTGAGGCGACTGTTGAAACGGTACTCGGCAATTTCGATGATGCGGAATATACAGCGCATGGTGTGACCTCGAGATTCTACCGCAAGGACGGGCTTTTTTTCGTGCGAACCGACGGTCCCGATGGCGAGCTGCATGACTATCCGATCCGCTACACGTTCGGCTGGTACCCGCTGCAGCAGTATCTTATCGAGTTTCCACGCGGTCACGTGCAGAGCCTAGGGCTGGCTTGGGACAGCCGTTCGCTTGAGGATGGCGGTCAACGTTGGTTCCATCTTTACCCGAACGAGCCGATGGATGCTACGCACCCACTGCATTGGACAGCACGCGACCAGACCTGGAACTACCAGTGCGCCGAGTGTCACTCCACTGGATTGCGCAAAAACTATGACCTGACGACGGATAGCTACCAGACCAATTTTACCGAAATCAACGTCGCCTGCGAAGCGTGCCATGGACCGGGTTCAGCCCATGTGGACCGGGCCAGGAAAGATGTACCAGGTTCTGCAAAATCCGGCGATGATAACATGGGACTCGTCGTAAATCTGGCAGACTCAGATGGAGGTACATGGGTCATCGATGCCGAAACCCGCAAGCCTCGACGCACCAAGCCCAGAAACAACGCCAACCTTGTCGAAATGTGTGCACGCTGCCATTCACGGCGTGGACAGATCTGGGCTGACTACGAATATGGCAAACCCCTTGGTAATACACACAGGCTGGCGCTGCTGGATGAGCAGCTATATTTTTTTGACGGACAAATCAAGGATGAGGTCTATGTTTATGGCTCTTTCATTCAAAGCCGAATGTTCCAGCAAGGAGTCATCTGTACCGATTGTCATGAGCCCCACAACCTACAGCTGCGCAATGAGGGAAACACCTTGTGCAGCACCTGTCATTTACCAGGACGTTATGATACCCGGGAGCATCACCACCATGAGCCCAACACAGCCGGTGCGGATTGCACTTCCTGCCACATGCCCCAGCGCACCTATATGGAGGTAGATGAACGCGCAGACCATAGTCTGAGGGTACCCAGACCCGACCTCTCAGTGACATTGGGCACACCGAATGCCTGTAATGGTTGCCATCTTGATAAAATAGCCGAGTGGGCTGCAGAGATTGTGGCTTCCTGGTTTCCAGACAGTCCCTACCGAGGTCCACATTTTGGAGAGACACTACATGCAGCCTCGATAGGAGCGCCCGATGCAGCCAAGGATCTGATGGCGCTGGCGGCAAATCACTCACAACCCGCTATCGTGCGCGCGAGTGCACTCGAGCGCTTCCCCGAGGATAGCGTTGCCCAACAAATGTTTACCATTCAGCGTCTGTTGGCAGATAGCGAACCATTGGTCCGGCGCGCTGCGGTGAGATTACTAGCGGCTACCGACCTGCGTACACAAATTGACAAAGGTTGGTCTCTGCTGAATGATCCCGATCGTTCGGTACGCTTGGAAACAACGCAGATGATGGCTCACCTGCTGGGAAGACCCCTGCCAGAAGAGTACCGGCAGGGACTGAGACAGGCAATCAAGCAGTATCTACTGTCACAGCAGGTCAATTTCGATCGACCTGAAGCACACCTCAACCAGGGAAATATCGCTCGTGCTATCGGAGATAGGCGCGAGGCTGAAAAAGCTTACCGGACTGCGCTCGAACTGGACCCCTCCTTTGTCCCAGGCTACGTAAACCTGTCTGAAATCTTCCGTGAGCAAGACAAGGATAATCAAGGGGAAGCCATCCTACGTGCAGGGATCGAGGTCGCACCCGAAAATGAACACCTGCTACACGCATTGGGCCTGCTACTGGTCAGGAACAAACAACTGGAGGCGTCACTACCCTATCTTCGTCAAGCTGCGGAGAATGCAGAAGATCATCCCCACTACTCCTATGTATATGCCCTTGCTTTGCAGAATTCGGGCGATACACCGAAAGCGCTGGATGTGCTGGGGAAAGTCAACTCGCAGAATCCCGGCAATCGGGAAATTTTAATCGCCCTAACCAGCCTGAACAGAGAGGGCGGTTCTCTTGAACAGGCAAAATATTACGCAGGTGAGTTGGTGAAGCGATTCCCACGGGACACGCAGGTACTTAAAATCTATCAAGATCTGTTGAAAATTAAGTAATCGGCATCCTGCTTGAGAGGGGTTATATTTTTACATCATATTGGATATTAAAGGCATTTGGGCCTTTTTTTTTCAGGTAATAATTCACAACTACGCCTTTGAATTTACATCTATACTGAAAGTTCCAGACACCCTGCGGGATCTTTGAGGTCATTTTGTATGTTCCTGATAGATACTCATTTCCAGAGGGATTAGACAAATGACAATTTCGAAACATGCCTACACCTTCAACAGCGTCTACCGGACTATCGCCAATCGTCTGCGGAATCGCCATAACATCAATATCGGCGATCATATCGACACCATGCTCGAGATCGGCGCTCGCGCCGGTCAGGGTATTACCTTCAGGCCGATTGACAGCAATAAGTTGAAAAGTCTGCTCAAGATGCCGGCGTTCGCTCATGATGACCGGCGCAATCTCTGCGAGCGAATCGCCGCAGCGGCCACCAAGGGCGAGGGTTACCGGGAGGTCGGGGCGCCCAGTCTGCATTGTCAGATTGCGGCGAACAGCTGCAACATCCACCTCGACAGCTATGGTTTCGTGGCGATAGCCCCGGATGGCACCAAATACTACAACCCTGATCTTGTGCAGCATATCGTGGATGAACTGGGATGGGCCACGGTCGTCGGCTGGCTGGATAAAAAACAACCCGTGTTGGGTGGGTTGGTTGGACGCTTCCGCCCGATTCTTCCCAATTCCAGAAACAGATACGCTCCTGCCGTCGGCGGCCGGTTTGTGCTGGCAAAAGGTAAGGGTTGGGGTTTGGGGATCGATCATACGGTGTCGACCTCCGGCGAGAGGCAGACAAAAGCGAATTTAGAGGTTTTGAACTGGTAAGGGTAACGCTAACCGGGCCGGAGAACAGTACTTTCTAATATATCCGATTACCCTCTGAGCCTGTTTTCATCTGTTTGGCCGGCGTTCCGAGAAGCACCAATGCCAAAGCTCATACAGATAACCGAACTCATTGCCCTGAGGAAACGACAGGTTAAAGCCGAATTGGTGCGCATGGTCATGTAACCAGGTAAAAGCCGGCGTCAGCTCGAATTCCGCTTCCAGCGGCCCCACCTCGCCGCTACCGATATCAACCGCCCTTCCGGTATGGTGTTCGCTGCAGCCCGGCGGTGCGAGTACCTCGAGAATGTCCGCGATAGGTGACCGGGCCCATGCAATATGGAGCGCCCGGCATATTATGAGAGAAAAATTGTGGAAATTAACTACAGCCACCAAGACGGTCAAACCAAAATGCGAAAAGACGATATCTGAAAACAACACCTGGACCTGACCAAAAAAGAGACATATTCTTCTCTATACGCATGCTCATGGGAGGGCCCTAGCCATTGCGTTTGCGCTTCGACGAATTCGAACTGGACACTGAACGCTTCGAACTGTGCCGCAACGGCCAAGCGCTGAACATCGAGCCCAAGGTCTTCGATCTGCTCGCCCTGCTCGTTCAGCATCCTGAGCAGCTGTTCAGCCGCGAACAGCTGATCGCCCGAGTCTGGCACGGGCGTCTCGTTTCCGACACCACCATATCCACCTGCGTGAAGGGCGCGCGCAAGGCGCTCAACGACAGTGGCAGCGCCCAGACCTATATCAGAACGGTCCGCGGTCGCGGCTTCTGCTTTATCGGCAGTGTGCACAGACAGGAAGGGCAGCAGACCTCTGCGGCCGCTTCGGACACCCCCCCTGAACGCAACAGATCACAAGCGCAATACACGCCCACTTTGGCGGTGCTGCCGTTCAAGTCAATTACCGACGACGCCGATGCGACAACGCTCGCGGCATCCCTCGGCAGCGATATCAGCGCCATTCTGACGCGACTCCCGCTGCTGCGGGTGCAGAACCGAACCCGACCGGGATCAGAATCGCTCCATCCGCCGGCGGTGCGGGAACTGCACGAGACACAAGGAATCGATTTTGTCGTCGACGCCGGGATACAGCGGACAGACGATCGATTCCGCATCGTGATACAACTCACGGATGCACGCAGCGGCTTCCAATTGTGGAGCGAGCAGTTCACCATTACCGGTCCGTTGTCGACGGCGATCGACGAGGCGATGATCGCAATCATCGCCAAGCTCGAGCCCCAGCTGAACCGCTCGATCTACGATCGAGTCACCACCGCCAAGGATTCCCCGCCGAATGCCCGCCAGCTCTTCCTCGAGGCCAACAGCCTCCTCGCCCTCCGCGGCTGGCATCACGACACCTTCACCGCGGCGGCAGGGCTGCTGCGGCGCAGTCGTTCCCTGGATCCCGGTTTCGCCCTGGCCTCGGCGAATCTCGCCCTGGTCCTCGGCCTCGGCGACCGGTTCGGCGTTCTCGGCGACAGCCACAACACCCGCAGCGAAGCGATCGACGCGTTGGAGCAGGCGATCACACTCGACGGCATGGACTCCACCGTACTCGGCTACGCCGGCTGCGCGCTGGCCGATCTCGGCAATCTGGCCCGCGCCCTGCCGATGCTGCACAACGCGATCGAGGTCAACAGGGCCAATGCACAGGCCTGGGCGGCGCTCGGTTCCGCCTACCTGGTGGACGGCGATCTCGATGCGGCGGTGCGTCACCTTCGCCATGGCATCGAGATCAGCCCTCTCGACAGCCGGTTGTCGATCTGGGGGGCCTTCCTGGCGCTGGCGCTGCTCGCCCGCGATGATATCGACGGTGCCCTGCAGCAGGGCCTGCTGGCCTGCCGTCGCGACGACCGCAGCTACATACCGCGGATCATTCTTGCCACCATCCACCTGGCGCGCAACGAACCCGGTCCGGCCGGCGAGATGCTGCAGGAGGCGCTGCGCATCAAGCCCGACTTGAACAGCAGACAGATCAACGCGCTGGTCGGCAAGCGGACGGGCAGCGCCCTGAGCCAGCTCCAAGCCGCGGCATCGAACAGCGGCTGATCGCTCCACCGAATCCCCACACAATCCCCACGTCCTCCTCAAGCTCCGGGCAGCCTTGCTGCCTACCCTTACCTGCAACGGTCGCGGCCAACGAGAGCGACCATCGAAGAGAACCTAGCCACCAAACAGCAAGAGGAATCGAAATGTACAATTTAGCCACAACCGAGACGGCAATCGCACCGGACTATGCGGCCATCAAGAGCAAACAGCAGGCAACCTGGGGGGCCGGCGACTACGGGCGGGTCGGGGTAACCCTGCAGATCACCGGCGAACAGCTGTGCGAAGCCATGGATGTCCACTCCGGCCAGTCGCTGCTCGACGTCGCCGGCGGAAACGGCAATGCATCGCTCGCCGCTGCGCGACGCTTCTGCAAAGTGGTCTCCACCGACTACGTGGGCGAACTGCTGGAACAGTCGCGTATTCGCGCCCAGGCCGAAGGCCTGGCGATCGAATACCGCGAGGCGGATGCCGAAGCGCTGCCCTTCGAGGAGGGAAGTTTCGACAATGTCACCTCGACCTTCGGCGTCATGTTCTCGCCGAACCAGGCGCAGGCCGTGAACGAGCTGCAGCGGGTATGTAGAACCGGCGGCACCATCGGTCTCGCCAACTGGACACCCGAGAGCTTCATCGGCCAGCTGTTCAAGACAGTCGGTCGCTACCTGCCGCCTCCTGCGGGTGTCGAATCGCCGGCCGCATGGGGAACCGAAGCGTTCCTGCAGAGGCACTTCGGCAGCCTCGCCAAAGAGATCCGAATCCAGCGGCGCCATTTCAACTTCCGCTATCACTCACCGGATCACTGGCTCGATGTGTTCAGCACCTACTACGGGCCTACCCTGAAGGCCTTCCAGGTCCTCGACGAGACCGAAGCCCAGTCGCTGCGCGACGATATCCTGCAGCTGATCGGCCGCTACAACCGGGCGGGCAACGGCGCCATGGTCGTGCCGTCCGAGTACCTGGAGGTCGTGATCAAACTTTAACCCATGTTCGGTCAACAACAAGCAGGCGCTGCCGGCGGCAACCTTGACCGGACTGTCGACCGGCGGCCCGAGCCGTGGCCAGGAGAGAACAGCTATGAATACGAAACAAGTCCGCGAGGCCCAGAGGCCGCTACGCCAACACTACACCACCGAGCCAGGCGCCGCGAAGGTGATCGATCGCGCCCGAACCCGCCATGCCGACAAGCAGGATCCGTTTCATACCAGGGTTGAGCCCATGCCGGGCATCGGCGCCACCCTGCCGGTCGGCGTACATCGCGCAATAGGCGGTCCCCACGACGCGCCCACGCCAGGGGATATTCTGTGTGCTGCGCTGGCGGCCTGCCAGGACAGTACGGTGCGCATGATCGCCAATCTGCTGGGGGTGGAACTCGAGCACCTCGAAGTGTCTGTCGATGCGGATGTGGACGTACGCGGCACCATGGTGGTCAAGCGCGATGTTCCGGTCGGATTCCAGGCCATGCGATGCCATGTGGAGTTGCGCGCCAAGAAAGGCACCCCGGTGGAGCTTGTCGAGCGCTTGTGTCAGGCAGCGGAGTACAGCTGTGTCGTGTTGCAGACCCTGCGTTCGCCGCCGCCGGTGCATACCCGGTTCTCAACCCAATGAACCCCATGGATCGGCGGCAGTGGGTCCAGCCTGCCGGGTTATCGGGGTCAGTGAACATATGGGGCAGTACCTCAACTGCCCCGTATAGATTGGCCAATATGCCTGGTATCATTTGGTATCTCTGACCACTCCGGGTATGCCCAAACCGGATGAAACGCCTGGAACCTTGACCCGCTGGTGCATGAGCGGGAATTTGCCAGCGGTAACATGAATAATCTGCGCGAAGATACCACCATCACATCCCTGATTATCGGAAGCACCGTTTCCCTTGCGTTGTCATTGATCCTGCCCCGCATCATCGGTTGGTCCGATGACCTGGCAGGTGCCACTGCCGCCGCGCTCACCTTCGCGGCCTTCTATATCCTGTCACTCAGCCTCTCGTTCTATCTGCTGGGACTTACCCTGCTGAGACTGAAGCGCCTGATTCACTGGCAGCGGATTCTGGGCATACTGCCGTTTCCGCTGGTGATTGCGGTCGGCGCTGTGTTGCTCTTGTTTCTGGGTCAATGGGATCAGCCATAATTCTGCCAATTTGTCAGTAAAAAGGGCCAGAGCTGCCATTCTGTCCCCTATTGAAAATTTGCAGTTTCCTCACAGCAGTTTGACCTCCACCCTCTGCCATCAGTTTTTTACTTTGTAAAACATCAACAAAACAAAGATATAGCGTCTTTGTCGCTACCCCTTCGCAACCGGGTCCAACCCCTGGTGCGCAAATTGCACGCTGGTTTTAATGATTAAGGTTAGACAAATCAAAAACCTGGAAATTAAAACTATTCATTCGGAGATTGGATCATGAAAAAAATAGCCACAGTCATTACTTTTGCCCTGGCCCTCTCAAGTGCACCGGTTGCGTTCGCGGATAAACAATCAGGCATGTCGGGTATGAGCGGGATGTCGGGAATGGGAGGCATGTCCGGCATGGGCGGCATGTCCGGTATGAGCGGCATGGGCGGCATGTCCGGCATGGGCGGTATGTCGGGCATGGGCGGCATGTCCGGCATGAGTGGCATGGGCGGTATGTCGGGCATGGGCGGCATGTCCGGCATGAGTGGCATGGGCGGTATGTCGGGTATGAGTGGAATGTCCGGAATGTATGGCACCTATAAGGTAACCCCCCAAGGTGTTCATCTCTATCCCGTTGGCATGTCGGGTATGAGTGGGATGTCCGGCATGGGTGGCATGGGCGGTATGTCCGGCATGAGCGGCATGGGCGGTATGTCCGGCATGAGCGGCATGGGCGGTATGTCCGGCATGAGCGGCATGGGCGGTATGTCCGGCATGGGCGGTATGTCCGGCATGGGCGGTATGTCCGGCATGGGCGGCATGGGCGGTATGTCCGGCATGAGCGGCATGTCCGGCATGGGCGGCATGTCCGGCCAATAGAACGGCTGCTGTCAAACGACAGGATCGGAAGTGTTTCATTGAACAAGCTGGCTAGCGCTTAACGACAGGAGAGAGAGAAAGAGACAGTGGATATAAATGTCTCTTAACAACAAGAGTAGCTGTGAGTAGATAACTATAAGTTGTACAACAACAACCAAATTAGCCAGTTTGGTATAATCGCATATCTGCCGACTTCAATAGTCGGCGTTATGCGATTTTTTTTGCCTGGCTTCACGCCCAATCACATCTCCTCGGCGACCTCATCGCGATATTCGGTGTAGTCCACATGTCGCTCTTCCCCCCAGATCTCATCCACGAACTGATAACGACCGGAGTTGAATGTATAGAAGTTGTATCGGACCGGATTTTTCTTATAGTAATTCTGGTGTTTCTCCTCCGCCTTATAGAATGAGGTATAGGGTACGATCTCGATCGTCACCGGATTCTCATAGCGACCCGAGGCATCCAGTTCTTCGCGCAGGCGTTGTGCAATCCTCTTCTGATCACTGTTGTGATAAAAGATGGCCGGCCGGTATTGCCTGCCGCGGTCGTAGAACTGTCCGCGGGAATCGGTGGGATCCATCATTCGCCACAGACCCTGAATCAAGCCCGTATAGCTGATGATCTCGGGATCGTAATAGACCTGCACCGCCTCGGTATGCCCCGTACCGCCTCGTGCGACTTTTCGATAGGTCGGGTTTTTGTCCGCTCCGCCGCTGTAACCGGAAACAGCCTCTTTGACGCCAGGCAGCATTTCAAAGCCATTCTCGACGCACCAGAAGCAGCCGCCGGCAAATGTCGCCACCGACAGCCCCTGCAGTGCCTCTGCGCTTAAATCCGTCTGTTCGGCCAGCGGCTGGGAGCAACCGGAGATAAGCAACGTCAACGCCAACAGACCGCCAAATATAGAAAATTTCATCGATTAACCCTCAAAACGACCTTCAGATTAGTGCCGATTATCGAGCTTAAAGTTCACCGGCCTGTCACGAGAAAATCACAAAAGTATCGTCCCACGGAATCGCTGGAATCCTAGGAATGATTATTGCGAGGCACTTGCCGGGATCAGCTTCATTATCCCCAGGATGAATTACAACACTACTCCGGCTTCCAATGATTCAACCGGGCGGATACCTTTGTCAGTTCGCGGTATCCCGCTTCATGTAAATATTCTGTAAATCTTCGTCCCGCCTTTTTACATCCTCCTGTCTACATACCGGGCCTCTTGCTTCCTACCATGTTGTTGAACATCAATCAAAGGAAGACAAACATGAAACCCACGCTGAAACACAGATATCCCATCACCCGCGGCGTACTTTCCCTGCTGAGTGTATTGACATTCGCCACCGCTCCATTATGTTTGGCCGGCGCCCAGGACAATTCCTCTGCACGACATGCCATTGCCGGCGAAACAGGGCAGAACATGGAGCATCCGAAGATACAGCTGGCAATTCTGCTCGACACCAGCAGCAGCATGGATGGCCTTATCGATCAGGCTCGCAACCAGCTATGGCGAGTGGTCGACGAATTTTCCAAGGCGGAAAGAAACGGCAAACCAGCCGTGCTTGAAGTGGCCGTTTTTGAATATGGAAACAGCTCGCTAGAGGCCAGTAATGGCTACATCCGCAAGGTAACGGGCCTTACAGGGGACCTCGATCGAGTCTCCGAGGCGCTTTTCTCCCTCACCACCAACGGCGGAAAGGAGTACTGCGGCCAAGTAATCATGAAAGCCGCGGAACAGCTGCAGTGGAGTGTTTCCGACAGGGAGATCAAAGCCATTTTCATTGCCGGCAACGAACCGTTCACCCAGGGTCCGATAAGATATAATCATGCGATCGATGCCGCAAAGGCAGCAGGGATCACAGTCAATACAATCTATGCCGGCGGTCATGAGGAGGGATTGAAGTCGGGCTGGCGGCATGGAGCGCTCCTCGCGGGTGGTGATTACATGAGTATCGACCACAATCACAGAATCGCTCATATCGATGCGCCACAGGATCAGCGCATTGCCGAGCTCAACAGCGAGTTGAACCAAACCTATCTTCCCTTCGGTAACGAGGGCAAGGCGGGCAAAGCGCGCCAGTTGCAACAGGATGCGAACAGCAGCAGCATCTCTCCCGCGCTTCTCGCCAAGCGAACAAAATCCAAAGCCGGCAGCCTCTACAGCAACAGCCGATGGGACCTGGTCGATGCGGTTGAGGAAGACGAGGTCATACTTGAAAATCTCGATGAAAGAGAGCTGCCATCCGAAATGAGCGGCATGGACCTGGGACAGCGCAAGGCCTATATATCCGAAAGGCAGGCACAGCGGGCAGGCATCAAGCAGGAAATTGCGGAACTCAGCAGGGCCAGGGAAAAATACGTTGCCGAACAGAGGACTAAGTCTGCAAGCAACAATACCGCGACGATCAACCAAGCCTTGGTTTCATCTGTCAGAAAACAGGGTAAAGAGAAGAACTACAGCTTCCTCGACGACTAGTCTGCAAACGAACAGTATCAGAGTCCCATACCGGTGGACTCTGATAGCGAGGCTTGCCAGGGCCTGTTGAGATCAGTTGCAGGCATATTAGAACGCACCCAGTAAAAAAGCGTGCTCGTTCGCCTATACCCCTCCATGCTGGGCTATGACCCCTTTATAGACAAGGGCGGATACCTTGCGAATGATCTCACTGCGAGAGCGGATCCAGGTTGTATAGTTTTGGGCTCTGCGCTGCTTTTCTATAATTCCTATCAGGATATAGGGGTAACGCTTGCCGTTGGCGCCTTTGACACTCAGGATACCCATGTCTCCACATACTTGTGCCGTACTGCCTGTTTTGTTGAACACGCGGGTTCCCCTGGGTAGATCTGGAACGCCGGTGTACAAGCGGTCTGTACCCGGTAAGGCCATCAGGCGCTTTATTTCCCTTGCACCGGCAATCCGCTTATTCCAGACCGCATACAGAAATCGACTGTAGTCATGTACCGAAGCCCTGTTTTTATAGGTTTTTCCGCTTCCCGGAATATACTCAACCAGGAGCGTGTCCTGGAAAATACCAGGGTAATGACGCTTTAGAATCTGCTGAACACGCTGTGGTCCACCCACTTGGCGTATGACCCAGTTGGTCGAAGGATTGTCAGAATGCTGGATCATGCGCTGCATATGCCGCCGGCTCTTGGGGCCATATACCAGCTTTCCCTGCTTCACTTTATGGAAAAAGGCGGCAGCGATAAAAGGCTTGACCAGGCTGGCTGCCTGAAACTGGTGATCTTCGTTGATCGTTACCAGTTTTTTACCTGTGGTGAAGTCATAGACTGACCAGCCAGTACGTTCATCACTGGCTATCTTGCCGGCTCGTCGCAGTTCCTCGATATACGCCTCGACCGCCAATTCAAGGTCGTCTATCTCCTTGCGGCGGCTCATTCTCGCAACCGGCGGTGCTGTTGCCTCAATCCTCCTTGGCGGGGACCTCTCACCCACCAGGCTCCATTTCCGAGCCTTGACCGGGCTGACAGCATCCAGTCCCTTGGCACGCAGCAGTTTCGTGTGCGACTCAACCACACGTTCTGTCGATTCACTATTACCATTGCGACGGTAGATCAGGCCGTACAAATCGCCCTCGCTGACCACCTTAAGCGCTTTGGCTACCTTTGGTCCCAACACACGCGCGACCTGATCGCGGTAGTCCTGAACGTTATTGAGGTTGCGGGACCACACATAGGAGACGTCATACCTTTGGGCAGCCATTGCGGTGGCTGTCACTACAGACAAGAGACAGAAAACCATCAAGCTCAGATAGTGCCTTTTAACCATGATACGCAACCCAAGTAATATAAGATTATCTTTTGTATCAATGTATTACTTAGCAATATTAGAGTAATTTCACGGGATATGCCAAAAAATATTTGAGCACGCCGGCTCCACCCGGCCCGGACGGGTTTCCAGCGAGTCGAATGCTGTAGGGATTCTGTCTGACGGGTTCTTCAGCTTCGAATAAACATCAAGGCTTGCAGCAGATAGGGGAATCACCCTATCAGCGCCACTCCTTGGCCAATTCCGGTTGCCAAATAGAGGTTAGACAATGATCCCGGGTATGTTTATTTTCTTCAATTCACACAAAGCACTGCGTACTGAATCCAGACCCACACTCTCCAGCTCGACATCCGCAATACTTACCCAGACGGCATCGGCCACATCATCACCGACAACGATCTCAGGCCTGGTCTCCATCTTTTTGAGGAAGAAAACGTCGGATGTGTAATAGCTGATTCCGGCATAGGGATAGCGATTGGGAAACGAGAACAGGTAGCGCCATTCACTTTCGCCAACAACGACCTTGAGCTCTTCAGTGAGCTCCCTGGTCAATGCTTGCTCCAGACTTTCATGGCGATCGACAAAACCGCCTGGCAGATCCAGCATATCCCGGGCAGGATCATGCTTCCTCACAGTCAACAATATTTCATCACCATGGAGTAACACTGCGCCGACGGCTGCAGCCATATTATGAAAATAGGTAAAGCCACAATGGTGACAGGTCAATCGCTTGTCTTCACTCCAATCCAACCCCTCATACCCGCATTGAGGGCAATAGTTAAACGCTTTCATGTTGTGTAATTTTTTACCTATTTGCCTTAGCCATGGCTTTCAAAAGGAACTTCCCGATCAACGGAGTCGGGGGGTCGGCATGTTCAAGCGGCTTTGTCATCAAACCTTCGTCGCAATAGTCAGTATAACGACAACCCCGGTCTCCGCCCAGAAGACCATCAGCTTTCCCGCCCGCGCCTCCCACGTTCCAGCAGGCCGCTATGGAGCCGTTGATGGTTTTGATGAAGGGCGTCAGTGTTGGAATTGAAGACAGAAGATCGGCGGCAGGCGATGGCTGACAGGAAGCCATGTGTCTCCCTGATCCTCGCTGACCCACAACGAGCCGGCGGTAGTGCCGATTGCGAGCCTTTCACCACCGTCGTCGACGGCCAAGGCATGCCGGTAGACCAGGTCGTATGCATGGCTCTGGGGCAGGCCGGTGTCGAGGATATCGAAGTGCTCGCCGGCGTTGCGGGTGCGGGTGACCACCAGCCGTCCATCGACGGGAATGCGCTGTTCATCCTTTTGCGCGGGGACGAACCAGGCGGTATCCGGATCGGTAGGGTGGACCGCGGCGGCGAAGCCAAAACCGGAGGGAGGTACATCCTCCAGCTCCCGCCAGCGCCGGCCTGCGTCGTCGCTGAGGAAGATGCCGTTGTGGTGCTGCATCCAGAGGCGGTCCGGATGGGCGGGACAGTGCACGATGCGGTGGGGATCCTGGGTCAGCGGATCCGCCGCCTGCTCGGGCGGCATATAGGCGTTGCGCAGGCCTTCGCCGATCAGCTCCCAGTGCTCTCCACGATCAGCCGTGGTCCAGACACCGCCTACCGATACACCGATGGTGACATGGGCAGGGCCATCACCATGGATACCGGATCACCCAAAAACCAGCCCCGCTCGATCTCCCAACGACGCTCGCCTGCCCGCAGGATGCGAAACAGTCCTTTATGGGTTCCGACCAGTAAGCGATCAGCCATGACCTAGCCTCCCGAGAGTGCCTGAATGACGAAGACTTCGCTATCCGACTGCAAGAGGTCGCTCAACCGCCGCCGGTCATGCAGGCCGTGGCCATCCACCAGCACGATGACATGGTTGCGCACCGCCCCCTGATCGTCGAGCACATAGCTGCGCACATCCGGCCAGCGACGGAAATAGCGTTCGAAGAGCCGGGCAACCGTCGCAGCCTCGAATGCCGCGTCGGGACAGCGGGTGTGGCGTGTGAGATTGGCGGTGAACGAGAGGGTCGGCATAGCTAGGATGATAGCCAATCGACCGTGGGAAATGGCATGCTCCCATTGCGGTTGATAGCGACAAGCAGTCAGATACGCCTGCATTCGCCACAGGGCAGATTCAAGCTGTCGTTCTTTTGACCATATCGGGTTCGCACAATGACGGGGGCAGGATAATTGCGACATGGTGCATCGAGCTGTGACGCCATTTTTTTTATGAGGAAGCGCCCTTCCCGCTAAAGATAAAAGTGGAAAAACTTAAAATAAAATGACACTATCGCTTATCCATAACAAAAGGAGTGTCATGATGTTTAAACGGATGGCTGTTATCTCATTGTTGTCTTTGTCGATTAGCGGCTGCGCATCTGTTCAGATGTCGAGCGAGCAGGCATCCAATCTCGCCAAATCCTTCAACAAACCCGGCCAAGGACAAGCCGGCATCTATATCTACAGAAAAAAATCGATAGGGGGCGGATCCCTAAAGAAAGACGTATGGATCGATGGGAAGTGTATAGGCGAAACCGCTCCTGGCGTCTTTTTCTATGAAGAAGTTGCAGGTGATGCATCGCATACGATTTCTACAGAATCTGAATTTTCACCCAATGAGCTTGTCCTCGCCACCGTCAGCGGTGAGAACTACTTTATAAAGCAATATATCAAAATCGGGGTATTCGTTGGTGGGGCAAACCTGGAACAGGTGGATGAGGAGACAGGCAGGAAAGAGATCATGGAACTGGGTATGGCAACCAAGGGGCAATGTAGCGAGCAGTAGCGCCAAGTCGATAGCTCACATATTCAGCCGTGAAAAAAGTGTTGGATTTTCACTCCCAGGGCCATCTTACGCGCCTCCAAACCCACTTTACCGGCTTATCATCCCCGGCGGCATTGACGCCATACCCCACGATGACACCGCTGTTGTTGACAGCCCTGGCGACGCCGCTTCCCAGGTTCATCAATTCAAGCATCTCGGCGTCCGAGCGCTTATAGTAGAACGGAACCGTGGCGTCATCGGCCTTTTTCGCCATGCCAACAATAGTACCTGTATCGTTGATATCGTTTGCGTTGCCGTATGAACCGCCTAAAGAGCCCAGTAACACCGGAGGACCTCCCCCCTCCCAGATTGCAGCCTGTTGCAGATGGGTATCAGGATCGACGACGCTGCCGACCACCTGACCCGGGTTGTTGATGCCGTATGCCCGGGAGCGGTCTATGCCAAGATGGGGAAGGATCACCATCGATCCATCCTCCCATAGATAGGCCTGGTCACTCGAGTGGTGCCAACCGACTGCCTGGTTGGAGTCGTTGATATCATGGGCGTCAGACGGCCCTTCGAGTCCGCTGCCTTCTATTACCCATACGTACTCGCTTGGCGTATACCATACGACACCGCCATAGCCGACGGTACCCGCAACCAGGCCATCGCTGTTGATTGCTCTTGCGTAGCTTTCATTGATGGGTGGCAAGTCAGGGTCATGGATATCGGTCATGATGCCGTCCTGCCAGATGAAGGCGTGCGCCTTGCCTTCGGCCGTTCTGCTGTAACCGACAACGACGCCCTCATCATTGATGCCGAACGCATAGCTGTCATCGCCGCCGAGGGTTCCCAGGTCGGTAACGTCACTGCCGTCCCAGATTACGGCATGGATGTCCCCTTCCCCGGTTTCGCAATATCCGACAATCTCTCCTCGATTGTTGATGTCCATCGCCCTGCCGACAGCGCCGCCCAGGTCCGGCAGAGCGCTGATCACATAACCACCCGAGCAACCGACGAAAAACGGCAAGCAGATTAAGAAGATAAACAGTTTTCCCTTCATAGTCGCCACTCCCTGATTCCAACGCCCCTGTCCAGACATTCTTAAGTATAGTTTCATATCCAATTTCGGCGTATGGCTCGATAGTGTCTAAAAATAACTCGACACCCATGGCGGGACTCTCCCGGCCACTGCCCGGGATCGCTCCCGGCAACGACCGCCGCACTACAAACCTCGCTGCCACTCTTCGCGAAATCGGGTTTTCTCCGGGTGTGCGAGTGCAGCTTGCACCTGATTCAACAGCCGTTCCCTGTCCTTGTTCAGGATGCCTTTGAGTATCAGATAGTTCGATGCGTGATCGCTGCGGAAAATCGTCTTATCCAGTTCGAGTGCGGACAGCAGCATCTCCATCTCCTCGAGCAACTGGCGTCGATTCAACGCCTCGAACTCCCCGGCGTATCCCTGCTCGAGGCGCTGCTGCCCCTTCGGGAAGCTCACAACCAGGGTGGCGAGATACTCCGGCTGCGATTCGTTCATCAATGAAGCTGAATTAAGCGCATGTTGTTCGCTGTAGCGCACCCCGCCAAGGCCATTCAGAATCATCACCGAACGCCTGATTCCCGCCTGCTGAAGCTTCAGCAGGGCCTCCAGCGAGGTTTGCCAGGTCTCGCCCTTGGCGACACGATCCAGCACCAGGTCATCGCCGGTTTCGCAACCGATATAGAGCAGTTGCAGTCCCATCTGGCGCAATCTCCGCAACTCCTCGACAGACTTGTTTTTGATATTGCGCGGCAGGCAGTAGGCCGAGACCCGCTGAATATCGGGCAGGTACTCGTTGACAGCCTGCATGATCTCATGCAGGCGCCGATAGGATAGCGTCATCGCATCGCCGTCGGCGAGGAAAACCCGGCGCAGCGGGATATTCATGCCGGCGATCTGTTGCAGCTCTTTTCTAATCCCGGCGATGGGTTTGGGTCTGAACTTCTTCTGCGGCTGGGTATACATTTCGCAGAAGGTGCATCGGTTCCAGGAGCAGCCGTTGGTAACCTGCAGGATCAATGACTCTGCCTCACTGGGTGGACGGAATAGGGGTTCTATGTAGTCGAAGGGCATGGGTTGGCGAATTTCTCCAGCTTTATCCGTGATGACAAATTACCCGGTGAGGCAACCATGGGCAAAGACTTTCCACGGTGCGGAGTCTGCGCTCACATCCGCGAGATCGCTGTAGATACCGGAGTTGAGGGTGAAGACCAGGCCAATCCACCACGCCACTGCGGTTTATTGCAGCGCAACAATCCGCTATGATCATCTTTTTGAGCCAAATATTTTCCACCATGCCCCTGTCACCCGCTGTTAGACGTAAACCGCTGCATACCCGCACACTGAAGCTTCAAGGCTATCTCCGAGACGACGGACTCCTGGATATCGAGGGTCACCTGGTCGATACCAAGCCGTTCGCCATCCGCAACAGGGACCGCGGCGGTCAGATTCGGGCAGGGGAATCACTGCACGAGATGCGGATTCGCCTGACCCTGGATCTCGATTTCAGGATTGTAGACGCCCAAGCTGTTACCGAGTGGGCGCCCTATGATCATTGCCAGGGCGCCACCCTCTCGTTTGCCGGCCTTATCGGAGAAAGGATCGGCCCCGGCTGGAACAGGCGAGTGCGATCGATTCTAGGGGGCACAAAAGGCTGCACCCACATCACGGAAATGCTTGGGCAGATTGCAACCACCGCCTTCCAGACCATGAACAGCCTGCAAGATCCCGGTCAACCAAATATCGACAAGCCGGAAAAACCGGTTATTCTGGATACCTGTTTCACGCTGGCAACCGATAGCCCTGTGGTAGCGCGGGATTGGCCTGAGTTTTACCTATCTGAAGAAGAGAACAAGGCGTCGTAACGCTCATTGGATTCGGGCAACGCTGGTTGGCCTTGTGTCCGATCAATATATCAATTTCACTTTGTAACCACGCTGCCGCAGCAGCGAAATCAAACCCTCGTCGCCGACCAGATGCAGCGCCCCAACGGCAACAAAAACCTTACCCTTGCTGAACGCTGGCTCCATGCGCTCAAGCATTCGATGATTTCGCCCGGTCAGCATCTGAGCCATGAACTTATCCTGCAGTGCGGGATCGTCACTGATGGGATTGGCGAAACTGATCTCGGCAAGGGTATCGAGATCCCTCTCCAGGTAGGCCTGGGTCAGACGTTCATACATACGCGGATAGGTTCGATACTCATCGAGCACATGGCGCAACAGCGATTTCTGTTCATCAAGCGTCAATGCGGTGAAAACCGAAAGTTGTTCATCGGGATTTTCCAGCGGCTGAAACTGTTTACCGCCCGCGATAGCCCTGTTGTAGAGCTGTTTGTCGAGGAACTCGCCACTCACCTGGCGTGGCGCACTCAGAGTCATCACTACCGCCCATGGCCGCATCAAGTCCGTCACCTCCGGCGGAACACCACGCGACTGCATGGCCACTGCCGCCTCCTCGGCCAATGACTTGCCCATCTGTTTACTGAGGGTATCATCCGCCTGCTGCAGCATCTTGGCCGCTACACTCGCGCTGGTCAGTTGATCGAGGGACATCTCCAACATCAGAATATCCGCACCATTGAAACGCTTCTCGACCGGTTCAGGCAGCTGAGTGACCCGGCGGTCTTCACTATGTATGGTACCGAACAGATAGGCATCCGTATTTTGCCCTTGTATGTGCCATAGGAGCCCTTGCTCTTCCGCAATAGCGATCTCGACCTGCAGCAGGCAGACAACCAGTGATCTGATGAAGAAGAGAGAAACAGGCTTCATATCAATTTCCTTTTTTACCAATCCCAAAAGAACCGGGCTGACAAGCGTTTCACCTGCTTAAGCGAATAACTGGGAATCCACATGGCTCATGCAGCGAAAATACGGGTGGCGCTTGGCCGCTCCCTTCACCCTATCATAGGCTGTGGAGCGGATCGCTACCCGGGTAAATCGATCCGGTAATGTCGGCAGACTAACAAGAGTTCCCGACGCCGACGCCATCCTGCTCAAGGCCTGTTTCCCGGCGGAATGTCGCGTTTGCTACCAAAATCACCGCGATTGAAATGGAAGGCGTCAGGCCGGGTGTCAGGTTCGCACAGAAAACACCATAACTTTCCACGGGTTGGATCTTCAAACAGTATCTGGTGCGAAGATTGCTTGGAACAGGGAGGCAGCCCCACCGACCATCCGGGCTAAACCCTACTCTGGAGTTCGTTCATGCATAAAATCGGCATTTTCTTCGGTACCGACTCGGGGACAACGCGGTTGATCGCGAAACGGATCGCACGCAACCTGAAATCCAGATTGGGGGAACAGGTGGCAGCCAAACCGGTCAACGTGAATCGCATAGAAGCGGACCGGTTACTGGCCTACCAGGCGCTGATCCTGGGCACACCCACCTATGGAGAGGGTCTGCTCCCCGGCAAGGAGAACGGTACCGAGGAGTCGAGCTGGGCGGAATTTCTGCCTCAACTGGCGAGCAAGGATTTCAGCGGCATCCGGATTGCGCTTTATGGTCTCGGCGACCAGGAGACCTATCCAACCCATTTCGCCGACGCCATCATGCATCTCTACGAGTTCTTCGATGCACGAGGCGCCGAAATGGTAGGTGGCTGCGATATCGAAGGTTACGAGTTCAAGCGTTCGAAGGCGGTGGTGAACGGGCGCTTCGTGGGTCTGGTTCTTGATCAACACCTGCAACATCTGCTGACAGATCAGCGCATAGACAGTTGGCTAGACGAGATCTTACCGCAGTTAATCGACGAGGTGACGGCAAGTGCCGATGTCGAAGCCGCGTTCTGATAGGAAACCCGCCGCTCGACCGGTCCCCCAACAAGGATGCAAGACCGGGGGACCCTCCCGCGCGGACGCACCCAAAAAAGGATTCAGGCCCTTTGTTGCTGAGGGTATGGCAGCTGCTCAATCGATGATATTGACGCAGTCTCCACCTTCACACCCACCGCTCGGGTCGTAGACCGTGCTGGGGCTGACATAGGAGCGGCCGCCCCAGGAGCCGCCGCGGGAGCCTTGCGCATCCCTGAAGGTGTTACCCCGGTGCATTGGATTGTTGGCATTGACCCAGTTGCCATAGTCGTCCATCAGGTAGTCTCCCGGTACCACATAGCCATAGACCTGCATGGATAAAGCACACTCCTGCTGGGTCATCGGGCGTCCATTCACGGTGGCGTTGCAGGCAGCGAGGGCGGTCTCACCGGTTATAAACAAAGCTGTTGCCAGCACCGCAAAGGAAACAGCGGCTCGTTTCAGGGTAGTCATCTCCAATCCTCCTCTCGTTCGCGGCGGGTCCATCTCAATGGGCATGATGAACCGGCGTTGCTCTTGTTATGGGTAATACTCGATCCAAGTACTCAATCGGTTTGAATAGCGCCGGCTCACGCCTTTCTCACCAGCCGGGTCGGCAGTTTCTAATTCCAGTTCCCTCACTATATACAGCCTGAATTATTTTTTAAGGTGAATATTACCGTTCGAAAATATTGGCGATTCCATCCCTGGATAGAGCAATCCTCCATGGATCCGCCAGTGACCCCACCAGACCTTTCCCGGGAACCGCGAGAACTCATGCCTGCCTCCTTACTCCCGATCAACAAGATATCCCAATAAGCTAAGAATGGATTTCACTAAAACCGGCTATCTCCCTGATTTGTGGTATATCCGATATTCAATCCAATAACACCAAGATATAGTGCTCGTAGTATTTTTTTTGCACAATATCTTGTAGCCTTCGGTGATATGGACTAGTCTTAACAGTCAATAGGTCCTAACCTGTCAATCCCAACCGGGTGATGCTAACTGTATGTTTTAATTAGTATTTTTAAATCCCACTGTGGACAAATTGCAGGATTTACACAACTTATTGTATTTATTAGAAAAAATCTCCAATTGTTAGAAAACTGATCGGCGACATCGATCCACGCTGTGCGACGCCGAACAGGATAGGGGTGGCGATCCGGATCGGCGTTGAGCCGATGGATTCCGAGGGTTGATTTTCGAGCGATCGATTGAGCTGTGCCTCTGACTTTTCAGAACCAGACGTCTCGGCGCACTTCGAAGACTCACAACTCGACACTAACGACTAAAAACTGTTTTTCAGGGGTATACGAAAAATGCATTGCTCACACTGTTCCTCGCTGATGGCCGAAATCGAGACACAAAAGGATGGACGAATTGAGCAGTCGAGATATGAGTGCCCTGTGTGCGGACGCACGCAGTTGGTTACAAGGACATTGGATCAATGGAAGGATTATCTCTCTCTGCAAGCGGGGCATTTTACACGACAGCTACTTCGACACCCCTAAGGTGCTTTCTCAGCCTCTCCTCACTTCCTGCTCCTGCAGGCGGGCGGTGCAGCAGCCACCGCCCGGTTTTTCCTTTTTACCGTCTCGCCAGAGGAGAACTGATGGATAGGTAACAGGCTTTTTAAAATAATACTCTAAAATAGACTGCGACTGAGCCTATACTGTAAGCCGACGGAAGGATAAGTCTGCCTATCACCTGTCGCGCTAAGCTGGACAAGATTGAACCATCTAATAATCAAGATAAATATCGATTTTTGAGGTAATCACATGGCTTTTCCCACTGCTATAAACGATCAAATAACAGATGCCGTTACCCAGGTTTACGACAGCGGGGGCGATGATGCCCTTACCGCCGTGGCCGGCCTGATCACAGAAATCGCAAATGCCCTGAATGGCGCCAGGTCGGGGGAGACGACAATAGACGACCTTGCCGACGCCTTTGAAAACGCAGAAGTGGCTCTTCATGTAATCATCGCCGATCTTGCCACCGGCAGAGAGTAAAGAGACTGGAAATCTTAACAACTCTCCATCTCGCTATTTTTCATCACACAATCCCGTATATCTGTAAAACCGGATTGGTTTCTTCTACTTATATGGAATTGAAACTGCGCACACCAGGTGAACCCTCACCTGGTTTCTTGAGTTGAGGCTGTTGGGCCGCCTCGACCCCTCACTACTGCTGACTGATATATATAAAAGCAGGATCAGCATCTGTTTCATCCAAGGCCGATCAGGATGAAATAGAGCCCCCGATCAGATGGATGATCATTGGAGGATCTTATCCCGAAAAATTAATGTCCCGGCGGTCGGTTTTGGGAATTCGACTCGGCTCAAGCATCGCCTTATTTAGCCGAAAAAGAGAGTAGAAGCTTCAGCCGATATTCCCTGAGAACCGTCATGCATGCCGCCTCAAAACTTCCAGCCATCATTCTCTCTACTAGCTTGCTTTTCGGCTGCGGCGGAGGCGGAGGCAGTGGTGGCGGTACTGACTCCGGTTCCTACCTCA
>QBVC01000032.1 GCA_003058495.1 gamma proteobacterium symbiont of Ctena orbiculata
TGAAGCTGTCGCTGAGGTTTTCCGTACCGTCGTGGGTATAGCTGAAGGTACCGTCGCCATTGAGGGTCAGGGCGCCGTTAGTGGCATCCGTCACCAGGCTTACCGCTACCGGGGTATCGACCAGGCCGGTGTCGTTGTTCAATACGGTGCTGAAACCGCCGTCCAGGGCGGTAGCTGTGCCACCCTCAGCCAGGGTGATATTGTCAGCATTAGCAACAGGGGTGGTGTCGCTGACCAAAGTAAAATTAATGGTCGCCGCAAGGGTGTTGGAGTCTGTATCGCCGTCGTTGACGGTGACGCTGAACGCCGGTGCCGTCTCATCGCCATTGTCGACAAACTGCACCAGGCCACCCGTCAGGTCGGCGCTGGTAAAGGTGGTAATGGGCGTTCCGGGAGCACCGCTCGACTGAAAGTAACCACCTGAGATACCACTCACTGTGTAGTTGAAGGCGGTATCGTCCGCATCGGTGATGGCAAAGTCGGCATCACCGAGAGTGAAGGTCTGGCCTTCATCCAAGGTGAGTCCGGCACTCGTGATCAGCGGTGCATTGTTGCTGCCGTTGACGGTAATGGTGACCGTCGCGGTAGCGAAACCTCCGTTGCCGTCACTGATCTGATAGCTGAAGCTGTCATCCACGCTGCCACCGGCGCCCAGTCCGTCAAACTGACCGTTGGTGTTGTAGGTATAGCTGCCATCGGATTGAAAGGTGACTTGCGCGCCCGAAGCCAGGGTCAGCGGAACACCTGGGGTGTAGGCTCCCCCTTCGACCTGGGTTACCTGCAGTCCATCTCCCTCCGGATCGCTGTCCACGCCGGATCCGGAGTCATCCGTGATGGCGTTGCCTGAGACAAAGCCGCTTTCAGAGACGAAGTTGGCATTATCCGACGCTGTGGGTGCGTCATTCTGCGGATTGACGGTGATCGTCGAAGTCGCGATTGGACCCGTCAGGAGCGAGCTGTCCTGGGCAAAAATATTGATCGTGCGGTCACCCGCTGTCGGGTCCTGAGACGTGTTCTCATAGCTGACACCCCGCAACAGGGACTGCAGATCGGCTTCCGGCATTACCCCGCCGCCATCCCTTGTGACATTGAAGCCGGTGCCATCGAAATCGATTACAAAACCAGTGCTGCCCACAGTGCGGGTTTGGATTTCACCCGTACCATAGGTGAAGACATATCCCGCTATTGTGATCTGTTCGCTGGCGCCATCCGGGAAACCCACTAGATTGATGCTCAGGTTCTGATAGGTTGTATTATCGACATCGCTGATCGTCGCGTCCGTATCCACCACATTGACAGCCCCGGCGTCTTCCGTGAAGGTGACAGCGAAATCTGTGCCCGTACCATCCGAACCGTTCAAATCCACCACCGGCGCATCATTCACCGAACTCACGTTCAAGGTGAGATTCTGCGTCACGCCGGCACCGCCGTCGCCATCGGTTATGTCGATGGTGACACTACGCGTGCCGCCGGCAGGATTCTCCGCATTGCTGTTTTCATAGGTGATATTGCGAAGCAGCGCGGTGACCGCGGCGGGCGTCGCGTTTGCATTGAAGGCCACGGTCAACGGATTTATACCTGTGCCTCCGGTCACGCTCCCGATCACCAAACCGCTGTAGCTCACATCACTGCCGTCAAAGCCGATCTCACCGCCAGCCGTGCCCTGGTTGAATATGGAGAACCTGTCCTCCGCGGCCTGTAGGCCGCTATCGACCTCGACAGTGAGCGAGCCGCCTGCAAAATCACCCGAGTCGGGATCGCTTACCGAAACATCACCACCCTGCTCGATCAGAACCACACCGTCCCCTTCCGTATAGTTGCAGACGTCCCCGTCGAGACCTGTTACACCGGGCGCGTCATTGACGGGCGTATAGCCGACGGTGGCCACCAGGGTATTGGAATCGCTGACGCCGTCATTCACGCTGACACTGAAACCGGGAGCGACCTCGTCACCATCATCCACAAACTGCACCACGCCTGCGGTCAGATTCGCACTGGTGAAGGTGGATATTGGCGTACCGGGATTGCCGCTCAGCTGGAAATAGCCATCTGTCACGCCACTCAGGGTGTAGGTAAAAGAGGTATCATCCGGATCGGTGATGCTGAAGTCGGCAGCCGACAGGGTGACAGTCTGACCTTCAGACAAGCTGATCCCGGCGCTGTCAACAGTCGGCGGCAGATTTGCCAGCTCCGCAATGTCGGTGGAGGTTAAGGCACGGCTGTATATCCTCACCTCGTCGATAAGCCCATTGAAGGGATTCACAATACCGGCACCGAAGTCATCGATCGATCCAATCTGCATGTCATCGATGAAATCGACGCTGCTGAAAAAAGCCGAGGTACTTGAGCTGCCGTTCAAATAGGTAATCGCCGCACCTGTCAGCTGCACGCCATCGACATAAAGATTGTTGCCGCTGCCGTCGACGGTTACCGCCACATGATGCCAGGCACCGTCATTGATAGGCGTATCTGCTTCGACATTCAGCAGAATCCCCGGACCCATATTTTCCACGAAGAAAAACAGCTCGCCATTGTCCACTCCCAGGTCCGCTTCGTTCGGGCTTGATCTGTCATAAATGGAAAAGATGTGCTGAACGGCTGAACTCGTGGTATTGATCCAGGCTGAAATCGTACCCTGGGTCAATCCCGAGAAACTGGAGACATGTGTCGATAGATTGACATAGTCATTGATGCCGTCGAGAGACAGTTTACCCTCGCCGACGATATCCGTAGCGTCATTGGTATCGATCGCCGCGCCGTTGCTCAGGGTTCCGTGATAGCTGTTGCCGCTCGAATCCGCAGCATTCGCATCAAACGCCCAGTGGCCCATCAAACCCGTTGTGATATCCAGTGTGTGTTGGTAGTTTTCTTGAAATGAAGCGCTCGGCGCCAACACCGTCTCAATGCTGCCGCGGCTAAATTCCAACTCCCAATCGCCGTTCTCATGGGAGAATCCAGTTAAGTCCGTGGAAGCGGCGACATCGGCGCCGGTCAGGGCGGCGAATTGCTCGATGAAGTGTTCACCGGATCTAGTGGCGGCAATATCGCAGCCATAGATCAACCAGTCGCCATCGTTGTTGAGCGCCTCGCCCCAGGCCGCAATCCGCTCCGCCGACTGTTGCAGTGCCTGCAGGTCGAGGCTCGCATCACCCAGCCGCATCTCCCCCTCACCACCGTGACTGATCAGGTGAATCGCATCCAGACCCCGGTATTCCGCCAAAATTTCACTGAGCTGGTCTATGCCGTTGCCGCCGGCGTCGAGCAGCACCACCTCGAAACCGCGGCCGCCGCTATCGCGACTGACCAAATCATCGAGCAGGGATTGATAATCGGGTGTCGCCGGATCGATAATCACCAGTTCCCTGGTCGGTGAATCGGATAGACCGGATTGGGCTTGAGTGCCGGTCTGCAGTGCCGCTTCGATGACCTGGAGATCGGCTTCGTCATCCGCTTGCTCCGTATCGTTCGGGATCGGATCGACCGCAACGCCCACCAGGTCGGCGGAGAGCAGTAGGCGGGGCTCCAGCTCTTCACAGACCAGGGTACCGGATCGACTGTTGCAACGCCTGCGTCTCATTGCACGACGATCCTGGTCTCTATACCCAACCCAGCAAGTTGCTTCCGGTAGTTGTCAGCCACCCTGCGGTTTCTGAAATAACCCAGGGAGATATGCCCTTTCAACGACCCCCTGGCGATCACATAGGTATCCTCCACACCCTTCTGCTTGAAGGACTCCGCCTTATGCAGCGCCTTTTTCAGCGGTAGCAGCGAATCCTGGGATATGACCAAGTAGCGCGCTTTGTTGCCAGCCTTTCGCTCGCCGTCCTCGGCGGCCAGACTGCCGGCCTGCTTCGAATCCGCTGCAGCAGTCTCGGGTATATCCGCCGCCTCGGTAGACGGCCTGCTGCCGACAGCCGCATCAGGCCCACTCTCCACGTTGGTGTCGGGCTCCATCTCCACCACTTTATCGAGAAAACTGACCTGGCAACGCAGCCCGCTGGTCAGGCTGTAGTCGTCATTGGGTATCTCCAGGCGGATGCGGAAGGTGCCGCTGGCCGCATCGAGAATCGGATCGACGATCTTGACCACCGCCTGATGACTTCCACCGACAGGCAGCTCGGGTGTGACCAGGGCCAATTGACCGGTCTTGACCTTGCCCAGCAGGGTGATCGGCGCCACGACCTCGACCCGCAGGGGATTGATCCGGGCGATTTTGATGATGGGGCGCTCCTCCACGGACTCGCCCGGGTTGAGATAGCGCTCGACCACGATACCCCCGATTGGACTGCGTATGGTATGGCGGTTGTAGAGGGCCTCGGCCTGTTTCAGATCGAGTTCCGCGAGGAACTTGTTCTCTTTTGCCTGGGCCAGCCTGTAGCGGGTCAAGCGGGTCTCTGTCTCGACCTTGTCGAAATCCTGAAACGAGGAGAGATTTTTTTCGTGCAGCTCCTTGACCCGGCTCAACTGCCGCCGTCCGTAGGCGAGACTGACCTCCTGCAGACGCACATCGCTGTTGATCGACGCCCTGGCCCGGGCGTACTCCAAGGCGGCCTGTTCGACCTCGGATTCCAGTTTGGCGATGACCTGGTGCTTCTCTATGCGGTCCCCCACATCCACGGAGACGGCCTCGAGGATGCCGTCGATGCGGGAGCTCAGCTCCACCGACATGGAGGGTTCGATGACGCCGTCAAATTTTTCGGATCCCTCCGCAATACAGATTGTCGATAAGAGGCAACTCAGGCCCCCAAGCAGTAACCGCCATTTACGCATGTCGTTTTTTATTCACCCTGTTACCCACACTCGCTGCAAGGATGATAGAGACAGGGTAAATTTAATGATTCTTATTCCCATTCAATATCACTATCTTGCTAGATATGTTTCGGGTGAAGGCTCCATTTCTTGACCCGCAAAGCGTGACAATCCATGCAAATGTCACAATTTACGACCCCTATTCCCAAATTCACTTGATTTTTGCAGGGTTTATTCCCGATGACCCGGCGAATGCCGCAACGGGCGCCTATCAAATGTTAAAACGCTTGATAAACATCTGCCGCAGGGAACGGTACCATTGCCAGCCAAGGGGTTCCGGCGGGTGCTGAAAACGGACTGTCACCCGCTCTCCCATTCGGCTGATCCGGCGATTCAACTGCAGGCGTATCTCAAACACGGCCTCCAGGGGCCGCGTGCCATCGGTGTCGTCAGGATGGAGGGTGAATTCACCGCCCCCCTGGCTGCCCAATGCGGGACTGGGCAGCCGTTGCCGGGACCCGGGTATGTCGCGCAGCAGGGTGACAGGTAGATCGACCTCAGGCCTGTCGGCGTAGCGTGCCCCGATGTTTCGGGTGGCACCGCGCACCAGGCCGATCGCCTGCTGCGACACAGCCACCCGGATCTCCGGCTGTCGCTTATCCAGCACATGGCCGATCAGCTCGCCCTGGCTGACGAACCGCCCCGGCAGATCCCCCGGCTGCTGCACCAGGAAAGTCCCCTCGACAGGACTGAGGAGCAGAAGCCGCTCCGCCTGCTCCCGTTTATGTGCAAGCTCGGTCTCCAGCAGGCGAATCTCATCCAGCAGAATCTCCGCTTTGACCGTTTTGCGCTCGCTGACGAGCACCTCATGCTCCGCGCGCAAGGCATTCATCTGTCCCGCCAGCCGTTTCAACTCGGTCCGAAGCAACGGATCCTCCAGCGCCACCAGGGGCTGGTTACGCTTAACCTGGGTGTCGGGTGTGGCCAACAGTTCCACAACCTCCCCTTCCGTGCCCGCCCTCACCTCGGTACCGTCGGGCGGCAGGACAACCCCGACCGCATAGGTGGCGTGGGGAGCGGGAATGATGAGTAGAATCGACAGCAGCGAAGCCAATATCCCAGCCGTGGCCAGCACTGCCCGCCTGCGCCGCCTGGCAAGCCGCGGACTGACGAGGAGAAACCTCAGCTGTCTGATCAGGGGCAGCACGACCATACCGGCCAGGGCCCAGAGCGCAATCGCCCAGCCCACCAGGGGATAGCGCTCGGCCACGAACAGCATGATCGTGATCAGAATGAACCAGCGATAACAGAACGCGGCAATACCGTAGCAGATAAACCAGCCCCGTTCCCAGTCGTTGTGGGCCGGTGATTCCGCATCCTCCAGGTCGTAGAGATAGCGCTGTAGCAGATATCCCAGATAGCGGTTGGCCCGTGGCGAGAGGTTGGGGATGTCGAGCAGATCGGCGAACACGTAGTAACCGTCAAACCTGAGCAGGGGATTTCCGTTGACCAGCAGCGTGGAGAGACCGCCGATCAGCATCATGTTGTAGGCTGCGGCATTGAGCCAGCCAGGCCCGGTGGCCAGCCAGAGCCAGAGCCCGAGGCTGGCAAGCAGCAGTTCCGTCATGATCCCCGCCGCACCAACCGCGATCCTCGCCCGCCGCTCGCTGAAACCGCCGGCTGCGGAGGCGTCCACATAAGGCATCGGAATCAGCGCCAGCAACAGCACCCCAACCTGATGGACCTCGCCTCCCCAGTGCTTGGTGGCAAATCCGTGCGCCGCCTCGTGGAACAGCTTCATCAACAGGTATGCCGACCCCATCAACAGCAGGTTGTCCGCCGAGAGAAGCTGGCTGGTCAGATTGCGGGTGATCTCCTGCCAATGCAGCGCCGCCTGCAGCAGCCCGCTCGACACCAGCAACAGCCACAACCCGAGCCCGACCCGGCTGAACAACGGCTGGACCGCCGGCAGCAGCCCGCTCAGCACCCTGTCCGGATCCCACAGCGGGATGCGCAGGGAGAGCGGATTGCGCAGCTGTTGCAGCCACTGCCGCGGCTGTTTGCGGCGCTCGAGAATTTTCAGCCCATCGCCGTCGGGGTCACGCATGAGCACCCCACCGCCCTGCAGCTGCATCAGCAGGCGTATGAAGTCGTCCCGTGCCGGTGGCTCAAGCAGCCGCTGTTGCCCCTGATGCCAGATCGCCTCGAGCGTCAGCCTGCCGTCGAAGCGGCTGATCAGCTGGTAGGCCCCGGGGGAGAGGCGAAACTGGCGCTCGCTGACAGGGTCCTGCAGGAGATACCAGGTCTCGCCCTGATAGGGCTGCCTGCGGATCACAATCTGCGGATTGAGACGGGGACGCGCAGCGGCGATCTGCTGCCAAAGTGCGTCCATCAGCCCCACCAGCGCCACAGTTGCAGGCGCAGCCAATCGATCACGCGATGAGTGGCAAGCCACAGCAGGCTACGCCGGCCCGCGTCGATTTTGGCCACTCCCTGCAGTCCCGGCCGCAAATACTCATCCCCATCCGCGAGTTCCGCTTCGAGGGTGAACAGATAGCTCCCTTCAATCGCCGCTGTCAGAGGCAGAATACGTTTCACATTGAATCCGTGATCGAGATGGGGGTAGCCCGCCAGGCGCAATCGGCCCGACTGACCGACCTGCACATCGGCGATATCCCGCTCATCGACCTGCAGCATGACCCGATAGCTATCGAGCGGCGCGATCTTGAACAGCTCCTCTCCCCGTTTCATGGGGGCGCCGAGGGACTGGCTGAGGTCCCCGCTTACGATAACGCCTGAAAGGGGCGCCTTGATACGGCTCCTTTCAAGTTTCATCTCCACCAGTTCGAGCTCGGCCCGCAACTGCTGCGCCTGTGCCTTAAGCACGGTCACCTTGCTGCGCTCATGGGTTGCCATCGCCTCGCGTTGCTCGCGTTCCAGCTTTGCCAGCTCGGAACGCCATTTGGCCTGCTCAAGGGTCAGATCCTTGTCGTCCAGCCGACAGAGCAATGCCCCCTCGGCAACGATGTCGCCCGCCTTGACCGCAACATCCTGCAGATAGCCGTCAAACGGGGAGGTGATGACCCGCTGTATGCGGCCCTCCAGATTGGCCCGCGCATCGATCCGGTAATCACTCTTGACCACGCCGGAGAGAACAAGCATTGCCCCCAGACCGATCAGCCCCAGCTTCAACCACAGCCCCTGCGGACCGAGCCAGTGTTGCAGCCTGTTTCCCAGGCGTTCTCCGAGCAGGCGGTGAAGGGGACGCTCGTTACGCTGCTGTTGATAGAGCAGCAGCCCGATCAAACCGGCTGCCTGGATAGATTCCGCTTGTTCGGCAGGGGTGAACGGCTGCTCTCGATGGCGTTCAAGCAGAAGCGCGCCGACCGGCAGCCCTGCTGCCTTCAGCGGAATCGTACACAGCGTCGACCGACCGACCATCCCGGCCAGGTCCTGCTGGCAGCGCAGCAGCAGATCGCGCTCTGCCGTCACGGCAGGATAGTGCAGCAGCGCCTGTTGATCGACGGCCTCGAACATCGCATCCTTGATGGCCCGCACCAGGCCGGTTTCCCGCTTGATCTCGATCCTGGGGTAGGTGGCCGAGATCTCGAGCCGGCGCGGGTCCCCCAGTGCCAGGGTTACCCGGTCGCACTGAAACCTTGCGGCGAACAGCTCGACAGCCCTCGCCGGGTCCAGCGGACCCTCGGTCAACCCTGCCAGCCAGTGGGCGGCGGCCGCCTCACTTCCGCCGGCCTGTTTCAACAACAGCCGCAACCAGTGCAGACTCCACTGCAGGGCCTGCAATGCCGCCTTCTGTTTGGCGGCCGGGCGGCGACTGATGCTCAATGCGACGGCGACATTCGGCTCTCCACCCAAGATCAGCGGCATCGCTATATGGTCGCAGCCCCCGGTTGCCTGTCCGGCAGCGGGGACGATCATCTGCCTGCGGGTCTCGCGCGCCTTGAGCGCGGCCTTCAGCAAGGCCTTTCCCGGTTCCACCTCTTCCGGCCAGCGTACGACACTGATCCGCCCGTGCGCCTCGGCGCCTTTCTCGATGACAATAGCCGACTGGATGCCGCTGATTAAACGGCACAGTTGCTTCAACCACTGCTGTATCACCACCCGTGAAGATGCAGGCATGCTCCGAAAAACTCCAATGATTCCAGGGGGGCCGTAAGTAAGCATCCAACAGGCCCTAATCACTATTTTCGGTAATCCGGAGGATATCTTTACGCAGAGGCCGCTCGCGCCCCGCCTGACCGCCGCTGCGGTTGATGGTTGCTGCTAGTGATAGATCTGGCGAAAACCGGCTTCGGAGAAACCATTCATCCTGCGCTCTCCCACCAGGATGATCGGTACGCCCCTACCCCCCAGTCTCTTATAGTCACGCCTGCCTTTTTGGCTCGTCTCAACATCGTATTCCACAAAGGGGATGGCATTTCGCTTGAAATATCGACGGGCCTTTTTGCAGTAACCGCACCTTTTCGTGCTGTACATCACCACCTTTTCACGAGCGGAAGCGGCACTGGACTTATACTTTGGCGCCTGATAGAGGTTAGGTTTGACCGTGACGGGCTCAGCCTCTTCCTCTGCCGGCGGCCGATCACCAAAATGGATCTTACCCTTCTCATCCCGCCACTGATAGATGGCGTCCGCACTGACGGATCCTGCCGCCATTACAATAAGCGTGAACCCCATAATCAAATGAAACGGTCTCATTGTCACTTCCTTTTTACACCATGAGCATGAGTCGCAGCACGGTCGACGAAAGTCGGGTTTCTGCTGCCTTGCAACGGCCTGACTAGTGCCGCAACTCGAGCAGTTTCGCCGCCACTCGTCCCGACTCGAACAGTCTCCCCGCCATCTCTACCCCCGCCCCGATATCATCAACCTTATTGCCGAGGTAGAGCCTGACCCCCGCGTTGTAGAGAATGGCATCGAGATGCCGGTCGCTTTTTTGCGTCAGCGCATCCTCGACGATACGCGCGGTGGCATCCACCGACTCGCAGGGGTGATGAGGACGGTGACTAAATCCGAAATCGGCAGGATCGAGCATATATTGAGCGACCTTGCCGTCTTTATAGTCGGCCACGGCCACCGCTTCCATCGGCAGCTCGTCACAGCCATCCAGCCCCTGCACCGCCATCACCCGCTGCTGGCCCCGTTCTCCGGCGGCGCTGGCAAAGCGCTCGAGGAAGCTTTTATGGGCGGCGCCCAGCAGTGAATAGGGGGCGGCCGCGGGATTGAGCATCACCTCGCAGGCGTGGAGAAAGGATCGATAGAAGAGCGTCTGGCGGATCGGCTTCAATCTCTCCACACCGTGCAGATAGCAGCTGGCGTGCAGATGGCCGAATCCCTTCTCCTCGATATCCCTCGATACCCGGGCAGGCTCCTGATAGGCGGGGATGCCCAACGCCTCCAACAGCCGCGCGGTGGTGACGCCATCCTTGGGCGGCAATCCGCTGCTGGAGTGCATCACCACCGGCAGACCTGCCGCGGCGGTGACAATCGCCGCCGCCAGACTGAGATGGAGGGCGTTCTTTCGCCCGTCGTAGGGGCCGTTGCAGTTCAGCAGGCCATCGACCCTGGGGGCGATCAGGGTTGCGCTCGCCTCCATGGCATCGAGAAAGCCCTTCAACTCCTCCACCCGTGCCCCCTTGAAGCGCATCGCGGTGAGAAAGGCCCCGACCTGGGCCGGTTGCGCCTCGCTGGAGAGCAGGAAGGTCAAGGCCTCGCGCGCCTCCTCGCGGCTCATATCCTTGGCCCCGCGGGGCCCCTTGGCGGTGGCGATCAGGCGTTTGCGAAACCGCTCGGCAGCCTTACTCCCCGGTTGTTGCATTACTCAGCTCCTGGCGAATCCCATGCCGCAGTGTCAAGGCTTTTTCAATGTATGTGCGGCTTGCCGCACCGGTTCTTGGCTTATGATGACTCAGACCGCATCAGCGAAGACAAACGGCACACCCTTGCCGGCCTTGTAGTCCGACGCATTCACCACCCGGCTCCCGGCCACCTCCTGACGGGCGGACAGCAGGGCCTCCTCGATACGCCGGTCAGTGACATGGTAACGGGCATCGAGCCCGACGGCGTCGATGTCGGCACAGGGCTCGGTGAACAGCTGCCGGTAGAGATCGCTCATCATGTTGTAGCGGCTCGACATCAGCATATTGGTCGCCTGCTTGATCTGCTGCATGGTCTCCTGCTCATGGCCAAACAGGCTGGTCGCCAACATCACCGAGATGGCGTGCAGCACATCGTATTGAACATGGGCGATGAAGACGATCAGGTGACGCTGGGTCAACGCCACGTCCTCCCGCCAGGCCCAGCGGATCATGCCGCCGAGCAGCAGACTGAAGAACTCGGGCACCCCCCACTCCATACCCAATCCCACGGACGCCATGGACTCCACCAGGCTGAACGAAGGGTGGCCGGCGAGCAGGCGCTGGGTGAGCACATTGTCGGCGACGCCGTGGAGCATGGGCACATCCTGCTTCTCGAAGGGGACGCCCAGGCCCTCGAAAAGCTGGCGGTACATGACGATGTGGGTGGTGGAGTTGAGCAGGCTGGAGAGATCCGGGTAGCGCTCGATGCTGTGGGTACCCACCCCGTACTCATCGGCCAGCAGCTGCGCCAGGATGATCTGCGCCAACTCCGATACCCGTTCGTTGAGGCAGCCGTAGGGGAGAGGAATGAAACCGGAGAAGCGTCCCTGCGCCAGGGCCACGCACTGGCGGGTGTTCTTCACCTGGTTGAAGTAGTTGGTGGCGAAACCGCGCAATTGCGGCGCATCGAACCGGGCCTCGAAGATGCGCACGAAGCAGGGGTGGCTCCAGACCGGATGCGACATCACATGTTCATGGAGTTCGAGGAACATCGCCTGCAGCGCCCCCGGCCTGAACAGATCCAGTTCACCGAATCTGTTTGCAGGCTCCCTGTCGGCGATGGCCCGCATCTCGGCAAACAGCCTGTGCAGCGAATTGCCGTCCGCCTCCAGTTCGTCGATCACCCGGGTGAAGTCTTCCAGCTGACTCACCCGGAAGGCCTCGAGTACCTGTGCGGCGTCCAGGGAGAGCAGATCGGGCAGCGGATGCACCCCGGGCAGCAGGGTCGGGCTGCCGTCGCCATCGAGTTGCAGCAGATCGGAGAAGCGTCGCGTACTATCGCTGGAATTCGCGCTGGACATAATTATCGATCATCAAAGTTTACGGACTATATTCGGCAACTGAGACTGGATGACACCTGCCAGGACCTCGATAGCCTTCTTGCGTGGAAAGGTCTTCCTGTAGACAAACTGCACCCGGCGAAAGGCGTCCTTGATGTGCAGTTTTCTGGCGATGATCCCCGAATCGGTGGTCCAGCTCCCCCGAATCGCCAGGGCCGGCACCAGGGTGCAGCCGAAGCCGGCACCCACCAGTTGCAACAGGGTCTCCAGGCTGGCGGCCCGCAGGTCGGCCATCTCGTTGTCAATGGCACCCTCCTTGATGCGGCAGACATCCATTACCTGGTGGGTCAGGCAGTGTCCGTCGGCGAGCAGCAGCAGGTTGATCTGGCTCAGATCACGGCGGCTGATCTCGTCTTTGTCGTAGAGCGCATGATTCCTCGGGTGGGCCAACCAGAAGGGCTCCTCGAACAGGGGCATCACCTCCAGCTCGGGTTCGGTCACCTCGGTGGCCAGGATCGCCACATCGATCTGGTGATCCAACAGGCGCTGGCTCAACATATCCGTGATCTCTTCAGAGAGAATCAGCCGCATCTGCGGGTACTGCTCCTTGAGCGGCATCAGGATCAGCGGTATCAGGTAGGGGCTGACCGTCGGGATGGCCCCCACCCGCAGCGCGCCCGCCAGGGGATCCCGCTGTGCCTGGGCCAGCTGCTTGATCACATCGGCCTGTTCCAGTATCAGCTTGGCGTGTTTTACGATCTCCAGGCCGATGGGCGTGGTGGAGACCGAGCGGTTGGTGCGTTCGAATATGGTGACGCCCAGCTCCTGCTCCAGCTTCTTGATCTGTCCGCTGAGGGTGGGTTGACTGATATAGCACTGCGCGGCCGCGTGGCCGAAATGCTCGGTCTCGGCAACGGCAATCAGGTATTTCAGGTCGCGCAGATTCATGAGAGTTATCGGCTCAATCAATCACTGGACTGATAATACCTTAGTTGACCCTATCGTTGCCAATGATAGATATCAATCAGATCCCGGCTGAAAAGGCCGCCCTGACATTGCCGGGGCGGCCCACCGATAACGGGGCCATGCGCTGGACCGACGTCTGACTCGGTTCATCTGCGGCTTGTTCCTGATTGCCGTCGACAGCTTGCTCGAGGCCTTCGGTTGCACCGAAGGTGTTGAGAATCTAGTAGCCCAACCCGGTATAGCTGCCTGGAATTTACTTGCGCCGGTAACCTATATCTCGATCTGGAGCAGAGACCTGTAGCTGCATCCAGTGAAATCCATGCGGACCGGAAAGAGGGCTAATGGCGGAAAAACCTAGCGAGGGAACGCGATAAAAAACCGCGCTTCTGTCTGTTGCTGTCGAGATCGGACAGGGATGCCTTCACGCTGGCCACATAGGCGGCATCATCGTTTTGGATATGACTGAACAGCCATCTTGACAACAGGCCGTGCAGCTCTTCAGAGATATCCTCGCCCTCATCAAAGCGCTGCTTGAACTCGCCGACGCGCCTTATGAAGAGTTCATGCACACGCTTATGCGGTCGCGTGAACTCATAGCCGGCATCCTCCAGCAACGTCTCCTCGAAACCGAAGTGGGAAACAGTATACTCCACAGTGTCTTCAATGACCTTGCCTATTACGAAGCGGTTCTTGGTAAACCTCGCATCGTCGAGTTTATTAATATAATCGACGATCTGCTTGTGTTGACCATCGATGACATCGATACCCGTTTCCAGGCTTTTCAACCAGACCAGATGAGCCATGGGTTTTTACTCTCAACAATCTTCCGTAATACTGAAAATGGCCGTTCCACGAGCCAATCCCAGCCTTCCCGTTGAAGATTAATAACATACAGCGATGAGCCAGGTAAACACCAAACACGACAAAACACAGGCATTTCAGTAGTTTCTGAGCCAACTATAAGGTCACCTACTACCTTTTAATAGTTTAATTCCCGGCAAATACCCTGCAACGTCCGCCCCGATCCAGCCAGCACCGAAGACCATGACAGCGATCCAGGGCCTGACAGCACCAGGCAGACAATCCGCCAAGCGACCCTGATATTGAGTTGCTTTGAAGATGTGGAGAAACGCGAGCAGAGCGCTATCGATTGAGTTGAGCAATGCGGATCTATCCCAGGGGATAACAGGAGCAGGCGTGAAGACACAAATGAAAAAGGGGGCCGAAGCCCCCTGTATGTCAATGCCATGGAGATGGCTTGCTGAATCAATCAGATCAACGGATTTCAGCTACGGGATTTACGCGATTTGCGATCTTCGTCGTCGCAGTCTTTCTGCTCGCGCTCTTCATCGTCATGCTCGTCTTCATCATCCTGTTCATCTTCGTCGTCACGCTCGTCTTCATCATCCTTCTCGTCTTCCTCGTCGTAATCATCTGATGAATCGTCGTCGTTAGCGTCATCATCCCGGCACAACTTCAGATGGTGGTGATCACGCTTGCCTTTGGATCGCCACCAAGGCATTTCACACTCGTCGTCACCGCCATCACTGTTTTGACAGACACCGTCTGCGGAATCGGAAAGTCCGTTACAGTTGTTGTCGACTCCATCATCGCAGACTTCCAATGCCCCGGGATTGACATCCGCATTGGTATCGTCACAATCCACGGCGCCGCAAGCACCACCCTCGACACTGTAACCATCGGCATCACCATCGGTACACTCAAGCGGGCAGTCCACTGCATTCGAATCCGCGGTATCAACGAGGCCGTTACAGTTGTTATCGATCTCATCACTGCAGATTTCATCCGCACCAGGATTGATAGCGGGATTGTTGTCATTACAGTCTATGGCGCCGCAGGAGCCACCTTCCACCGCATATCCATCCAGATCCGAGTCGGTGCACGCAACAGGACAATCGACGGCGCCCGGGTCGGCAGCATCGACCATGCCGTTGCCATCGTTATCGATGCCATCGGTGCAATCTTCGGGGGCGCCGGGGTAGGCCGCAACGTTATTGTCGTTGAAGTCGGCCTCGGTACCGCAGCTTTCGCCTTCCGCATAGTAGCCATCGCCGTCACTATCGGTACAGGTCGTCGCCACCGGCGCGGGGCAGAAGTACTCATAGTTTCCTGTACTGTATGCACTCTTTGCCTGGTTATCCCCATGACAAGCTGTACAGCTGTCCGCCTGGTAGGCAGACAGCAGATCATAACCCATACTGTTGCAACCGTTGATGATATCGTCTTCCATATAACCGTAGGCGTTTACATCATGGAAGGCTGTTAACGAAAATGCGCCTAGCATCAAAGCAGCCAGGCTCTTCTTACCAAATATCATTATTCGATTCCTCTAATCCAATTTTTAAAGATAGCGTGGCGCTGCGATTCATCTGACCTGGCAGCAGCCACATCGGACAAGGCAGTGATCAGCGATGAGTTTTAGAGGTATCGGAAAACAACACCAATCGTCGTCCTGCCGATGCACAACCAAGCTAGACGGGATAGTGGCGAGATAGGGCGATTGCTTCTGTGAGCTCAAACACAATATCCTGGGAGTTTATTCCCACTTTTGTTAAATCCCACAATAAATCACAGATTGCCATTTGGCCGGGGAGGGACGCTCAGTATCTAATGTAACCTGTGGTGATTAACCGCTTTCTATTTAAACATCGTTTAGAGTTGATGCCGCGGCAATTCATTCCCCGATAACCACCATGACAGGTCTCAACACCACAGGGATCAGCGTTCTATGCGCAGCAGCAAGGCCGTGGGTGACTAATCGACAGGATGAGGATTCAGCCCTGCCGCTCCACATCTTGTTTGATCTCATCGAGCTTGCGGAAGACCTGCATGCTGTGCTCCTCCATCACCTTCAGGGATCGCATCAGTGCATTGATGTCCCGTTCGCCCTGCAGCAGCTTGAAGACCTCGCGGGTGGTCTCGTGAACAACCTCGTGGGGATGTTCGAGATCCCTGTAATAGGAGGATGAAGAGAAGAATTCGTTACCCTCGCCCTGGTCGTACCACTTGCCGAGTCTGCAATTGTGGTGATCGACAAAATCGAATGCCGGTTCACCCTGATTGACCGAGAGATAGGTATTCACCTTCCATAGCAGGTGGTCGAGCTTTGCCAGTCCCATGAAGACACTGTCGGTGGTGGTGGAGATGTCGCTGAAATAGCCCTTCACCTCCGCGTTTATCCGCGCCAGGTTCTGTTCGAATCCCTTCACATCGACCTGCACCTGGCTGATGTATTCGATCAGGCGCGTGGAGTCTCCACCCACCGACTCCACGTTCTGTTGCATCGACTGGATAACATCATTGGTCTCGCTGATTGCCGACTGGGTCTTGTCGGCCAGGCCGCGCACCTCGTCGGCGACAACCGCAAAACCCCGCCCCTGCTCTCCAGCCCGCGCAGCCTCGATGGCCGCATTCAGGGCCAGCAGGTTGGTCTGTTCCGCAATCCCCTTGATAAGTGCCAGGATCGAGCTGATCTCGGTGGCGCGGGAGGACATGCTTTTCACCGAACTCTCGGCATTGGTGGAGAGCGTTGCCAGATTGTCCAGCGCCTCGGTGATCCTCGAGATATCGGTGGTCAGGCCGGCGAAGTATGAACGTACGTTATTGGCGCATCCGAGGGTGAGTTTCGCCGACTCCACGGAGCCGGCAAGATCGGATTGCACAATCCCCAGCCCAGCCTTCAGTTGCCTGTTCTCAAACTCCATCAGATCATTGAGTTGAGATTCGCCCGAGGTCTGCCGCTGATGCGCCGCAAGGGCCTGCGACTGCTCCTCCTGTAGCCGCTGCAGCTCGGCGAGCTTCAGCTGAAGTTTGCCGTTTTCCGTCTCCAGCTGCCCGATCCGCAGCCGTTCCTTAGCATTCCACCATGCCATTTTCGTTCCCTCGTATTCCATTTGTGCAGTGTGTGATTTCGCTATCGTCCGTTTTTCATCAAGCTTTAATCCCAGGTATTGAACGGATCCGGTATGGGCAAGCAGAGATAAGATTTTGTGACCCGCCGGCCTGGACAGCAGCCAGGCTAAAACGGGGCTATCGGCTTGACGCCCAGAATACCGATTCCGGGCAGCTCCGGATCCGGCCTGGTCCTATGGAATAGCCGGAAAATCCAGCTATATTTACCCCATGATGTATGGCACGCACTAGCGGATTGCTACAGCTGTTCAAATCCGTCAACGGAGACGAAATCCTGACCGACCGCCGGCAAGAGCCGTACCATATCGAATAATGCGATCCAACACCCACACCTTGGGTACTCTTCAACTTATAATTGCAGCGCAAAATCTACCGGGAGCCATTGGGGATGTTCATAAAGGAAGTCACCTTACTGCTTGTATTTGCGGTTATTATTATCTTCATCAGACACAAAAGGCGCCTCAGGGAGAATCCACCCAAGGACGACGATTCACAGCAACATATCGACATGGCCTTGTCTCTCGGACAAGGCAGCGAGGGTGAAATCGACCCCGATCCGAAGCCGGCATCGAATGAGACCCTCGCAGCCCTTGAAGCCCGGGGGATCAAGCTCGATCGTGCGCTGACGGAAAGGGAAGCTGATCATCTGCTGGGTCTGTTCGAGCCAGCCGGCCACCGTCAGCTCGAGATCCTCAAGCACTTCAAGATCCCCTGTCCGCCGGAGATCAACAAGACCGAGGCCAACTACCATATCCAGACACTCTTTTCCGACCCCGCCAATGTGGATGAGTGGAATCAACGGCCTGCGACCTCGAAAGTCAAACAGGGCATTCTCTTCATGGGCGGTCAACCCAAGCCTCACTTGACCCAGGTAGAGGCCCAGTCGATGCTGGTGGATTACGGGATGGAGAATCCGCACCGGTTTCTTGAATGGAAGCATATTGACAAGCTTTTTCTCACCGTCAACGATGCGGATACCCTTGACCACTACAACACGAGAAAGATCACCTGGAAGCGGTTTTTTCAGCTCTACGACGCCCTTAAGCGCTCCGGCTTTGCCGCCAGCGATATCAGTGCAGACTCTATTCACTGGCAGGCCAAGCGCAGCGATCTGGAACAAAAGTCGGCCAGCGATCAGGATGACTGTGCGGCCTGATCCCATCCGCCCCGGAGATTCAAGCAAACATGGACGACCAGTCAGGCCTGGCCGAGACCATGGCGCTGCAGTGAGAGCCCCCCTATTCCCCTGTCAACCGATATGGTCCTAGCGAAGCCCTGAATAGATCATGGGGTCTCTCAAGGTTTCCTAGTCAACTGGCGGATTATCGGCACTCGGGTGCTTTGCATGGCTACCCTGACTCTGTTGCTGGCGAATCTGAGGTTATGAACATGAAAGCATGGCTGCCAAATGCGCTGACTCTCTCGCGTATCCTGTTTCTCCTGCCGATCATGGCCCTGCTCGAGGGATCGACACCAGGGGCGCGAATCTGGGGTTTTGCACTGTTCCTGGCTGCCAGCTTCACTGACGGGCTGGACGGCTGGTTTGCCAGGCGGTATGGCTGCGAAAGCAGTATCGGCATCTTTCTCGACCCTCTCGCCGATAAGATCTTCGCCAATCTGCTGCTGCTTTATCTCGCAAGCCATCACCCCACGTGGATACCCCTATGGGTCGCGTTGCTGATGCTTGCCCGTGAATTTGCGGTGCAGGGATTCCGCAGCATGGCGCCCTGCCTGGGGGTAGTGTTGCGCACCGGACAGATGAACAAATGGAAACTGGTGTTCCAGCTGATTGCCATAGGCGCCTGTATGGCTGGACTCGCATGGGAACAGGCAAGCAGGCTGATGCTGATAATAACCTGGCTCGCTCTTGGACTGATGCTCTTGACCGGGATCTGGTCGATGCTCGCGCTTTTCTGGTCAAACCGTGATCTCTGGCAACGCCGGCCATTGCGGATGGAGCTGCGCTGAGCCAGCAATGCATGGGAGAGTCGACAGGGTACGGTCCGGCTATCACCTGTCCCAGGCATAACCTCTTATCGTATCGCTTGTGAGCAATATATTGACGTCAGGCTTTATCCCCAGCATGCTCGCGCGTTGCAGGTTGATCATGGGTATACCGTTGCTGCTCGGCCGTATGGGTATTGAGCCTGGAGAGGTCCCTTCAAGCAGGATCCTTCTCGCCATATCACCTGCCAGCAGACCCTGTTCACGACCTGACACCGCGACGGCGCATAAAGTGCCGCGTTCGACGCGGGACTGCCAGAAGGAGAAATCGGGCAGCCGGCTGTTTTCCACGATCCAGCGTTGAATCACTTCGTAATCGACATCTGACCCGTTCTCGTCCTTGATGTTGAATACGCCCAACATTGCAATTGCATCCACGCTATCCTGTAAATAGCGGACCTTGTCTTTAAACTGCTGCAGGGTCTCGATCAGGATCCATTCTGTTATCTCGATCTCGGGAAAATCACGGATATCGCTGCGGATACGACCCATCACACCTTTCCAGGTCGGGTCGGAGTCGACGATAACAGCGATCCGCTTTATCCCGGGCGAGAGCTGCAACAGGAGCCTTATCGTGGGATTGATATGTTCGTACTCCATGACGCCCGTGACATTATCGGCACCGACGAAATCATACTCGGAGGGATCCCTGTTGACCGCACTGAAGACAATCGGAATATCGCTGTTTACATATTTTTGAATCAGATATTTCTGGGCGTTGTCGTCGTTGGCATAGATCAAGTGAGGCCTCCACGCCTCGATAATGCGTTCGGCCTGCACGGCTTTTGTTTTGATTTCAGATGGATTACTGTTGCGTTTGGTATCGAGCTCCACAACCCTGTATTCCACATCAAGGTCGGAGAGCACGGATTTGAATCCCTGGAATTGCTCCCTATTCCATTTCCAGGATGCGTGATAACTCATCACATGGAGGATTCTAATTCCCTCCCGATGGGTATCAGCGAAGACCGCTCCCGCACTGACCAAAAGCGCGAATAAGCAGGATATTGCCAAATATCTGGACATGCTAATTTCTCTTCGACTACAACACGACTCGAAGATATCCCTATCGGCGCAAATCGAATTCAAGCCAGGCCTGAAAAAGCTAACTAACTGAATTAAAGATTATTATAGCAGTCATTTATGCATCGCCCGGCAACTGCCGGTCACGCGCGACGCCAGTACCTGGAGAAGTCGAGCTGAATTATCAGGCACTAGACTGCAGCCAGCGGTGGCTGGGCGGTTCAATCCGGCTGTTATGCGGAAGCTAAAATAGCTTGCATTTCCTCACGGCCTTTGCTCAAACTTGACTTCAAGCCACTGACTGCGCCGCTGCAGCTTGGACAATAATAAACATGGGACGGATGGTGTTGTTGATGGGGTGCCTGAATCCTCCCTGAACCGGCAAGGGACATATGGATATAGCACTAGCACTATTGAAGCGAATCGAAGGATTGTTCGTTATTCTGCTGCTCATGACCGGTAGCTGTCAGGCTGCAGAGGTGCTGACCATCGTGGGAAGCCGCAATATTCCACCCTTCAGCATGCTCAATCGTGAGGGCGAACCTGTCGGCGTAGGGATAGACATCTGGCGACTCTGGTCAGAGAAGACCGGGATTCCGGTGCGCTTTCGTCTCACCGACATCGCCAGGTCGCTGGAAGAGATGAAGGATGGCCGCGCCGGCCTGCACGCCGGTCTTTTGCAGTCGCATGAGCGTAGCGCCTGGCTCGACTTCACGGATCCCTTCCTGGTGACTCCAGCCTATCTCTACCATCTCTTCGAGGAGGGTGAAGGAAGTTCGCTCAACGACTTTTCCGCTTCCCGGATAGGCACCCAGGGCCCCATTCCCCAGCAGTTGTTCAACAGGCTCTTTCCCCGGGCAACCCAGGTGGTCTTTGAAAATATCCCGCAGATGATAGAGGCGGTGGCGGCGGGCGAACTCGACGCCTTCATCGCCGATAGGCCCTCTTCCGATTTCGCCCTGCTGCGTCTCGGCATGCGCGGCGACTTCATAGCCATGGACAAACCGCTTTTCCAAGTCTCCCTGCGCGCCGCCTTACCCAAGGGAAGAGAAACGATGCTTGAGCGTGTCAACAAGGGGCTGGCGGCAATCAGCCGGGAAGAGATGCATGCCATCCTCGCCCGCTGGGTCGATCAATCCGCACGCCTGGCGATCGATCTACCCCTGCAATCGAACCTGAAACTGAGCCCGCTGGAGAAGGCCTGGATTGCACGGCACAAAACATTGCGTATCGCCATCGATCCCGATTTCGCGCCCTACGAGTTCATCGATGAACAGGGCCGGCATCAGGGGGTGTCCGCGGATATGATCCGACTCATCGGCCGTAAGCTGGATATCGATTTCAAGCTGGTACCGACAGCGGGCTGGGAGCAGACACTGGCGTTGGCGGCTGATCGGCAGATCGACCTTCTCACCCTGGCAAACCGCACCCCGGAAAGAGAGGAGTACCTCGATTTCACCGAGCCCTACCTGATTTCGCAACGCCATATCATCACGCGGCGGCTGCACAACGCGATCCACACAGAAGCGGATCTACCGGGCCACACCCTGGCACTGCCGGTCGGTTACTCGATAATTCCCCTGGTGCGCGAACATTGGCCAAGCGTCAAGATCAAGGAGGTCGCGGATATTCCGACCGCGCTGCAGCAGGTTGCCTTCGGCGCTGCGGACGCCACGATCCTCAGCAGCGGCGTGGCGGGCTTCTGGCTGGACCGTAAAGAGATCACCAATCTGAGGGTGGCCGGAACCCTGGGTCAACCCAGCATGCTCTCCATTGCCAGCCGCAACGACTGGCCCGAACTTTCGACCATACTGCAAAAGGCCCTGCGCTCGATTGATGAGAAGCAGAAAAATACCATCCGCCGCGGCTGGATCTTCCTCGATGAGATCCATCAGGACCGGATCCAGCTTGGCCTCACAAGCGAGGAGATCGATTGGATCGCGCAGCATCCGGTGATCCGGGTCGGGGTCGAAACCCAGGCGCAGCCGATCAGCTTCATGGATTCGGAGGGCAGCCACAGAGGGCTCTCCGCCGAATACCTGAAGCTGTTTGAAAAGCGGCTCGGACTGACCTTCAAGTTGGTAACCCAGCGTAGCTGGTCGGGCCTGCTCGACAGTGTCCAGTCCCACCGCCTGGATATGATCGGCACGGTTTCGTTCACCGATGAACGCCAGCAGTACATGCGTTTCACCCTGCCTTATTACGTCGCGCCCACCAAACTCTATCTTCGCAACGATGAGATTCGCATCCGAACATTCGATGATCTCAAGGGCAGGACGATTGCGGTGGAAAAGGACAACTGGTTGCATGAGCGGCTATCGGTAGACTATCCATCGATGCAACTGCTGGTTGTGGAAAACACCCTGCAGGCGCTGAAAGCCGTCGCATTTGGACAGGCCCATGGCTATATCGGCATGCACAGCGTTGCCGATCGCATGATCAACCAGCACGGGCTGGAGAGCCTCAAGGCGCTGCCCCTCGCTGAAGGGGTAAGAAAGGCCGAACTGCGCATGGGCGTGAGAAAGGATTGGCCGATATTGGCAAGGATAATCGACAAACTTCTCGCCGGCACCACCCCTGAAGAACACAGGATGTTGAAACAACGCTGGCTCAGCGAGGCGTATGAGGAGAAGCTTGGCGCCGCTCTGGTTCTGAGCGGGGAGGAGCGGCAATGGCTGTCACAGCATCAACAGATCGATATCGGTGTGATGAACGCATGGCCGCCGATGGACTTCGTTGACAACCAGGGCAACGCCTCCGGCATAGGCGCCGATATCATCGAGGCGTTAAACAGACGTCTGGGCGGGGTGCTGCGCCCACTCCCTGCCGCCTGGAACGAACACTATACCGCAGTCAGGGAGATGCGCCTGCCAGCCCTCATGGGCATAACACCAACCGCCGAACGCATGGGAGACTTCCTTTTTACCGCTCCCTATCTGACCATCCCTCACGCCATCGTGACGCGCAAGGATCATCCCGCTGCACGGCAGATCTCCGATCTGTCGGGACAAAGGGTCGCCTACGAGAAGAATTTCATGGTGGGGCAAATTATTACCCAACGCTATCCCGGGATAACCCTGATTGAATACAACGACACCAGTGACGCTCTCGATGCCGTCTCCCGGGGTGAAGCGGATGCCTATATCGGCAACCGGGCGGTGGCGCTCTATCTGATCGAACATGAGCTGATTTCGAATCTCAAGATTCAGAGCAAGACAGACGAGACCGTCTCCGTCAACGCCATCGGTGTACGCAAAGACTGGCCTGTTCTACGCGACATCCTGCAGAAGGCGCTATCCACACTGAGCCGTGGTGAGCACAGGAGCATCCTCAAAAAATGGGTGCCGATCTCGCAACAGGAGGCGACCGCATCCGATGCGAAGCTTCACCTGCAGCTGACAGCGGAGGAACAGGCCTGGCTGGACAAACACCGGGAGATTCGTATCGGCATCGATCCCAGCTGGGAACCCATCGAGTTTATCGACAGTGAAGGGGCGCACCGGGGAATCTCCGCCGATTTTCTCTCCCGCATACGCGATATCCTGGGTATTGAGTTTACCTATTCCCCATCCCTTAGCTGGGCGCAGGTAATGGAGGGCGCCAAGAGCGGCGCCATCGATATGCTGCCGGCACTGACACCCTCGTTCGATCGCGCCGAGTATCTCAACTTTACCAAACCCTATCTGCACTTTCCCTTCATGGTCTTCACCCGCAGGGACGCCCCCCTGATCACCGGCATCGACGATCTGGATGGCCTCAGCATCGCGGTGGAACGCGAATATGTCACCGTCGAGTATCTGCAGCGGGACTATCCGCAGCTGATCCTCAAGCAGATGGACACCACGGGCGAGGCCCTGCAGGCGCTTGCCGCCGGCGAAGTGGACGCCTACATCGGCAACCTGACCCTTGGCAGCTACCTCATCGACAAGCTGGGCCTTGGCAACCTGAAAGTCGCCGCCCCAACCCCCTATGCCAATGACCTCGCCATCGGTGTACGCGAAGATTGGCCGCAGCTGCATTCGATCCTGGACAAGGCCCTGGCGAAGATCGATGAGAACGAGCGCCGTCGCATACGCCAGCAATCACTCGCCATTCGCTACGACGTCGAGATGGACTACACACTGCTCTGGCAGGTGCTGGCAGTGGCTACCACTCTGCTGCTGATCTCGCTGCTGTGGACGGCGCAGATACGGCGCCAAAAGGCGGCCCTGGCGGTGGCCAAATCGGAGGCGGAGCAGGCGAACCGCTTCAAAAGCTACTTTCTCGCCAACATGAGCCATGAGATCCGCACACCGATGAATGCGATCATGGGCTTCAGCCACCTCGCCCTGCAGACAGCGTTGACACCGCGACAATTCCACTATCTCGACAAGATCAAGAGCTCATCCAACACCCTGCTCGGGGTGATCAACGACATCCTCGATTTCTCGAAAATCGAGGCGGGGAAGCTGGAGGTCGAGAAGATCCCCTTCTCCCTGGATGAGGTACTGGAGAACCTGGCCGGCCTCACCGCCATGCGCGCCGAGGAGAAGGGGCTGGAGATTCTCTTCAACCGTGACCTGATGATCCCCGCAATGCTGATCGGTGATCCGCTGCGCCTGGGACAGGTACTGATCAACCTGACCGGAAATGCGATCAAGTTCACCGACCAGGGTGAGATCATGGTCAGCGCCCAGCTCGAGCGCGATACCGACGCGGGGCCAAGAATCGGGTTCAGCGTTCGCGACACCGGCATCGGCATCGAGCCGGCCGAGCTGCCGCGCCTGTTCCAGCCCTTCACCCAGCTCGACGGCTCCACCACGAGACGCCACGGCGGCAGCGGTCTGGGACTCAGCATCTGCAAGCATCTGATCGAACTCATGGGGGGGGAACTCAGGGTTGACAGCCGTCCCGGTGAAGGCAGCAGCTTCAGCTTTGTCATCCCCTTCGGCAGCAGCGCCGCGACGACCAGAGAGGCATGGATACCCGATACCGACCTGCGCGGCGTGAGGGTTCTGGTGGTGGATGACAATCCCACCGCACTCCAGCTGCTCAGTGAACGCATGACTTCATTCACCTTTGATGTGACCTCAACACGCAGCGCCAAGGAGGCCCTGGCACTGTTGATCCGGGCGGATCGCAGCGAGCGCAATCCCTTCCGCCTGGTACTCCTCGACTGGCAGATGCCGGAGCTCAACGGCATCGATGCCGGTCGCCATATCAAGCGGAACAGTGACGGGCTCTCATCCGTACCGGCGGTGATCCTGATCACCGCCTACGGCAGGGAAGAGGTCATGCTGCAGTCGGAAGCAGCGGGACTGGATGGCGTTCTGATCAAGCCGGCCAGCCCTTCGATGCTGTTCGATACGGTAATCCGCGCCTTGAGCGGAAAGGATGATCGCAACAACGCCCCCACGGGCATCACCGGCCCCGGCCCGCGACTCTCCGGCAGGGTGCTGCTGGTGGAGGACAATCTCATCAATCAACAGGTGGCGCGGGAGCTGCTCGAAGGCATGGGCCTGCTGGTAGACACGGTTGGCAACGGGGAGCAGGCGATCGAGGCAGTCGACAAATCCCCGTACGACCTGGTGTTGATGGATCTGCAGATGCCGGAGATGGATGGTTATGAAGCGACCCGGCGCATCCGTGACGACGCCAGGTTCAAACAACTGCCCTTGATCGCGATGACTGCCCACGCCATGGCCGAAGAGCGCGAACAGTGTCTTGCCGCCGGTATGAATGAACACATACCCAAGCCGATCGATCCGGCCCATCTCTACAACGTGCTCAGCCAATGGCTGAAAGCACCTGCTTCACAGCCGGATCGAGCCCCCGAAATCCATGCGCATCAGAGCAGGATCGACTTACCCGCCCATCTACCCGGCATCGATCCGCATTGGGGGCTGGAGCGTGTCGGCGGCAATCGCCGCCTCTACCTCAGCCTGCTCATGGAGTTCGTCAGCAACCACGGCCAGGACCTGGCGATACTCGATGGCTGTCTCCAACGGGGAGAACTCGAAAGTGCCAGGCACAAGCTGCACACCCTCGAAGGCGTCAGCGGCAATATCGGTGCGCAGCGCCTGCAGCAGGCAACGAAAGAGCTGCACTATTCATTGAGCAACCCCGGAGACGGCGAGATCCCTGACCTGCCTGAGGAGTTTCGCCAGGCCTTTGCAGAACTCTTCGATGGATTGCGCGCTTATCTGGCAGCGTCCACCGCATCCCAATTCAAACCGATTTCCGATCCTGCACCGGCAGCACCAGGGGAAACCGATATCAACGAGCAGTTGAAATTACTCGATGATATGCTGGCGGCAGGCGATGCGGATGCAAAAGAGCTGGTTCAATCGTTGAGCTCCGCGCTGAAGCAAATGATGGGCGAGGAGAGCAGCAGCCTTTTGGCGGAACAGATCAGAAACTACGACTTCGACCTGGCCAGGGAGACCCTGGCAGCCCTGTTCGAGAAACCAAGGAAATGATGCGATGCTAGCAGGTAAGCCGAAAATACTCCTCGTCGACGACGAGACACTCTATATCGATATTCTGGTCGATCTGCTGAAGAACGACTACACCACGGTGGTGGCGAAAAGCGGTGTCCAGGCGCTCGAACGGGTTGCCGATGATCCGCTCCCGGACATGATACTGCTGGATATCCTGATGCCGGGCATGGATGGCTACGAGGTCTGCCGCCGCCTCAAGGAGAATCCGCGCAGCAGCGGGATACCGGTGATATTCCTGACCATAAAAAGTGAAGTCTCCGATGAGATCACAGGCTTCGAACTCGGCGCCGTCGACTACATCGCCAAACCCATGAGTCCGCCCATCGTGCGCGCCAGGGTGAAATCCCATCTGGCGCTGCACCGGGCCCAGCAACAACTGGCAAATCAGAACCTGGCGCTGGAACAACGGATCAGGGAACGCACGGAAGAGATCAGCCGCACCAAGGATGTCGCGATCTTCTGTCTGGCGAGCCTGGCCGAGACACGGGACAGCGAAACCGGCAAACATATCCTGCGCACCCAGAACTACATCAGGGTATTGGCGGAACACCTCAAGGATCACCCCCGCTTTTGCGATTATCTTCAGTGTGACGACACCATTGAAATGCTGGTCAAGACATCCCCGCTGCACGATATCGGCAAGGTCGGCGTGCCCGATCGCATCCTGTTGAAGCCGGGCAAGCTGGATGCGGACGAGTGGACGCTGATGAAACAGCATGCCGAGTTCGGCCATAACGCCCTGTTGCGTGCGGAGCAGGAGCTGGGAAGCACCGATTTCCTGCAGATGGCCAGGGAGATTGCCTATACCCATCATGAACGTTGGGACGGCAGCGGATATCCACAAGGCCTGAAGGGTGATGCAATTCCCGTATCCGGCCGCCTGATGGCGGTCGCCGATGTCTATGATGCGCTCATCAACAAGCGCGTCTATAAGGATGCCTACAGCCATGAGGAAGCCGTGGAGATCGTCAGGGAGAGCGCCGGCAGCCATCTCGACCCGGACATGGTGGATGCCTTTCTCCAGCTCCGGGATGAATTCCTGAGAATCGCAAGCCTCTATCGCGACAGCGGGTGACATGGACGATCCGCTGATCCTGCTACTCGACAACGGCTCCGTGCAGCCGGAGTCCACCCGAAACCTGCGGCGCCTGGCCGAAGCGCTGGGGCAGGCGAGCGGTCGCACCATCCACCCTGTATCCCTGCGGCACGCGGACAGGATCGCCGCTGAGGCGTTGGACGGCAGGGCCGCGCAGACACTGGGGACCTTCCTCGGCGAACAGCTGGGACTCGGGGTTCGCAGCTTCCTCGCAATACCCCTCTTTTTCGGTCCCAGCCGGGCGCTCAGCGCCCTTGTCCCGGAGCTGGTCGAGTCACTGCAGTCGGCGCAGGGCCCGTTCAAGCTTCGCCTCGGCGACCCGCTCTACCCCCTGCCAGCGGGCGAACCCAGGCTGGCGAGGATACTCAGGGACCAGATCGATCCGCTGATTCCGCAGTCAGCCAAAGCCCGCGTGGTGCTGGTCGACCACGGTTCGCCGCAGCCGGCTGTAACCGAGGTCCGGCTGCGCATCGCCGAGGAGCTGCACGCAATGCTGCCGTCCGGGGTCGCCTTCCGCCAGGCGGTGATGGAGCGTCGCGAAGGCAAGGAGTACGATTTCAACGGCGAGCTGCTCGAACGGGTGCTCGATCGCGAGGCGCAACGAGGCATCGACAAACCGATCATACTCTCCCTGCTGTTCATCTCCCCCGGCAGGCATGCGGGCCAGGGAGGCGATATCGCGACCATCTGCAGCGACGCGCAGCGGAAGCACCCCGGCCTGAAGATCCATGTCAGCCGGTTGGTTGGAGAACATCCGTACTTGATCGAAATCCTGCGTGATCGATTGCACCGGGGATTGAGTGCGGCGCAGGAAGCTTAAACCTATACTAGGGAAAAATCACAATCACTCCCAAAAACCACAAAACCATGACAGACCCAGGCCACCAATACTACGCCATCGTCTTTGCCGATATCGTGGACAGCACCCGAATGTACGAAAGTCTCGGTGACAGGCGCGCCAAACAGCTGATTACCGACCTCGAGGAGGTGATCGCGAGGGTTGTGATGGAGACCGGCGGCGACGTGGTGGAGGTTGTCGGCGATGAAGTCATGAGTCGCTATCTCCAGGTTGGCGATGCGGTGGAGGGCGCCTGCCTTATGCAGGAACGGGTCGATGAATACGCAAAGCGCACCAATATGACCCTGTCGGCAAGAATCGGACTCCACTACGGACCGGCCATTGTCGAGGGCGGCCGAATGTATGGTGATTCGGTGAATGTGGCTGCGCGCATGGCGGCGATCGCCCAGTCCCAGCAGATCATCACCACCGAACAGGTGGTGGATCAGCTCTCGGATGTACAGCGACAGATCGTGCGCCGATTCGACAAAGTGAAGATCAAAGGCAAGCAGGGGCAGATGGTTATCTATGACCTTCTGTGGCGCAAGGATGATGTCACTTTCATGCACACTTCACCGCGCACCCAGACTACCCTTACCAGGGTATTGATCCTGGAGTACGGTGGCAAACGGATTCGGTTCCTGCCGCAGCAGGGCACGATCCGCATCGGGCGGGAGAGCCATAATGAGCTGGTGGTTACTGCCGCCGCCGCCTCCAGGACCCATGCCGTGGTGGAATACAGCCGGGGAAAGTACGTGCTTTCGGATATCAGCACCAACGGCACCTACCTGACCACCCAAAACCAGCAGTCGCTCTATCTGAGGCGCGAAACCGTGCCCCTTTTGGGGAGCGGCAAGATCGGCCTGGGCGAGCCGGTGACGAATGAGAATCAGCAAGTCATCAAATACTACTTCCAGGAGGTTTGAGGTTCCGATACAGCCCCCTGTACAACTGTGAACGGCGCCAAGCTTTTAACTCGGCGGGAGAAACCTTTTCACCCTTTTCGACCCTAAAGCGATCTCGGATCCTTTATATTTCAAACATGTCCTACCCTGCCACTATCCGCCGACTGCCCCTGAGGGGGATACTCTTAGGCCTGCTGCTGTTCTCTCATTGCCTGGTCGCATGGGCGGAAAAGCCCAGCCACGACCCGGAGCGGAATCTGCCGCTCACCCAGGAGCAGCTGGAGTTGACCCGCACCCGGATCAGCCAGGACGCCACGCTGGAACAGGTACACAAGGAGAAGGTCCTGGAACTCCTCGAGCAGACCCAGAGCTGGTTGCAGCAGACCGCCAGGATCAGGGGCGAGATCGCACACCTGGAACAGCAGATCAAGGAGGCGCCGGAGCAGATACAGACGCTGCGGGCAGGGATCAATCAGGGCCATGAAGAAGACGACGGGCTGGATAGGTTCATCCAGTCGTCCGGTCTTGCGGCATTGGAGGTGCGGATCAGCCAGGAGGAGCTGAACCTTACCCAGGCGCGGGACGATCAGAAGAGCCAGCTGGAGGAACTTTCGACCCTGTTCGCCGGCAGCAAGCAGATCGGTAGCGAGATTTCGGCAAGCAGCGAGTCGATGGCGAAAATCCGTTCCGAAATCGAGGGCCTGCCGCAGAACGAGCTGAAACAGATCAGGCAGGCCAGATTGATGTCGCTGCAGGTAAGGGAGGCGATGCGCCAGGCGGAACTGGACATGCTCACCCTGCGCCTGGGCAACCAGAGTCTGCTGACTAACCTGACCCAGGCCAAGCGGGATGCGACAGCGGTGCGGATCAGCCGCCTGCAGGCGAATCTGAAACAGCTCAATCAGGCGGCCGCGGAGATCAGGGAAACCGAGGCCAAGCAGGCCAGGCAGGCCGCAGAACAGCTGGAACAGGAGACAGTCACCCTCCCCCTGCCGCTACAGATCATCGCCCAGGAGAACGCCAAGACCCGCTCCGAGCTCGAGCAGCTGGTCTACTGGGAAAAGCGGGTGCAGCAGCAATTGACATCCACCAAGCGCAAACTGGTACAGATCCAGACCGACTTCGGACACAGTCGGCAACGGGTCGAGGTGGTCGGCGGCAGCGAGGCGATAGGCAAGATGTTATCCCGTCGCCGCGCCGCACTGCCCTCCCTGAGAAGCTACAGCCGCTCTTCCGCCGAACGCAAGTATGAAATCAACAAGGCCACCGACCGCCAGATCGAGATCGAGGAACTGCTCCTCCAGCGCGGCAATCTGACCCAACACGTGGAGACCATCACCCGGTCGCTGCTCGAGGGGCTCTCCGACCAGGAAGCGCAGCGCTTGAACAAGCAGGCCTTCTCCCTGGCAGGCGCCAGACGCGAGGCGCTCAACGAATTGCAGGAGGCGTACGGCCGCTACATCGGTCAGCTGACCGCCCTCGATCTGTCCGAACGCCAGCTGCTGGATCTCTCGGAATCCTATATCGACTATATCGACGATCAACTGATCTGGATCTCCAGTGGCGGCCTGCGCAATATTTTCGATCCCGCCCAGCTGCTCGCCAGTCTGGGTTGGCTGGTTTCACCCCAGCACTGGCGGGAACTCGGGGCCGATCTGGTAAGCGCCAGCCGGCACAACGTCCATACCGCGTTCATCGTCCTGCTGCTCTTCCTTTTCGTCGTCTGGAAGCAGCCATTCGCCAGGCTTCAGATACCCGTTCTCGCCAGGGCGACGCGCAAGATCAGCACCGATTCGATCCGCCTCACCCTGAAGGCGCTCTTCTACACCCTGGTGAAGATCTCCGCGCTCCCCGTTTTGATGATCGGCGGCGGCCTGCTGCTGCTATCCCTGCCGACAGCAGCGCCCTTTACCCTTGCCATTGCCACCCCCCTGATCAGGGTCGGCATTACCTTGAGCGCCGCGCTTTTGCTCTATCAGCTATGCCTGCCTGAAGGCATCGGCATCCGCCATCTGCGCTGGAACAGCAAGATCTGCCAATCGGTCGCCCATGAGCTGCGCTGGGCGATACCGGTGGCGGCTCCGCTACGCTTCCTGATTGCGCTGGGCGCGGGGGACAGCCTCCCCGCTGAGGCGCTCACCCTGAGCAGCATCGCAACCATTGCGCTGATGGTCGTATTCATCCTCTTCACCTATCGTCTCTTGCGCAAACAGGGATCTCTGATGGTCGCCTGGAGCGGCATCAATCCACACGCCCTGTTGCTGCAGCTGCATTTTCTCTGGTTCCCCTTTTTGGTTCTCATCGGTGTCGGCCTTGTCTTCACCACCGGGATCGGCTACATGACGCTCACCCTCGGCCTGCTCGAGCGCGTCGAATTGACGATCTGGTTTTTTATCGGCTTGTACACCCTGCGCGAGCTGCTGCTGCGCTATCTGTTCATCGCTGAACGCAGATTGCGCTACCAAAACGCCCTCCAGCGACGCCAGGAGCTACGCGCCCAGCGAGAGCAGGAGCAACAGCAGATCGATGATGAAAGCAGCGTCATAACGGCAGAGATTCCGGAACTGAACTTCGAGGCATTGAGCGAACAGGCAAAACGTCTGGTGCGATTCGGCTATCTGCTGGGATCCGTGGTCGGCGCCTGGTTGATATGGTCAGACCTTCTGCCCGCACTCGACTTTCTCGACCATGTCCAGCTGCCCATCAACACCAGCACGATGATTGACGGCGTGCTCACGGAAACGCCGTTGACGCTGCGCGATATCCTGTTTGGCCTGATCATTCTCAGCGTAACCTTCCTTGCCGCCAAAAACCTGCCCGGGGTGCTGGAGATCACCCTGTTGCAGCGCCTGCCGCTTGAATCCGGCGCGCGCTACGCATTGACCATGCTGTTGCAGTATCTCATCGCCGGCGTCGGCCTGATCATGGCCTTCAGCATCATCGGCTTTCAATGGTCCAAGATTCAGTGGCTGGTGGCCGCGCTGGGTGTCGGCCTCGGTTTTGGCCTGCAGGAGATCGTCGCCAATTTTATCAGCGGCATCATTCTGTTGTTTGAACGGCCGATACGGGTCGGTGACGTGGTCACCCTGGATACGACCACCGGCGTCGTCTCCCGCATCCGCATTCGCGCAACCACCATCACCAACTACGACAAGCAGGAGCTGCTGATACCCAACAAGGAGTTCATAACGGGTAGGGTCATCAACTGGACCCTGACCGACAAGGTCAACCGCATCATCATCACCGTCGGCGTCGCCTACGGCAGCGATGTCAACAAGGCCATGGCACTGATGATCGAAACAGCGGAGGAGAACGAAAACGTACTCCAGGATCCAAAGCCGGTAGCCACCTTCGAGGCATTCGGCGACAGCTCCCTGACCCTGCTGCTGCGCGCCTATCTCGGCTCCATGGACAACCGCCTGGCGACGATAACCGCACTCCACGAAGGGATCAACAAAAAATTCCTCGAGGCCGGCATTGAAATCCCCTTTCCGCAACGCGATCTTCATCTGGTCAGCGCCGATCCGCTGCGGGTCAACGTCGAGCCGACTAAAGAGTTTTGAGTTTTGAGTTGGCTGGACGACACTTCTTAATCCTTGGTCGCTCGTTACGCCATCCGCCACAATAAATATAGAATGAAAGAATCAAAAATGCCGTGAGCGAAGCGAACCCTTCAACTCAAAACTAAAAACTTCTCAAAGATACAGGCGCTCAGCCCGAGCAGGTTGGACTATCAGCCGATCAAACAGGATCGGCAGCATTATCAAAGATTGCCGGAGATGGAGACGCCCAACTCAACGCCATCACCCTGCATGCGCAACATATCCACCAGCTTTCCGGCTGGCAGCGGCTTGCTGAACAGATAACCCTGGGCCATCTCACAACCATGCTGTTCCAGAAACCGCAGCTGGCTTTCCGTCTCCACGCCTTCGGCAACCACGCCAAGACCCAGGCTCTGTGCCATGGCGATGATCGCGGAGGTGATGGTCACATCGTCTTCATCGTCCGGGATATCCTTGACAAAGGTGCGGTCGACCTTGAGGTTGTCCAATGGGAAGCGCTTCAGATAATTAAGCGAGGAGTAACCGGTCCCGAAGTCATCCACCGAGATACTGATGCCCATCTCCTTGAAGTCATTCAAGGTGGTTATGGTCTCGTTGACGTTGCGCATGATTACGCTTTCGGTAATCTCCAGCTCCAGGTACTGGGGATTCAGTTTCGTGTTTTTTAGCGCCTTGGCCACCTTCATGCTCAAGTCGCGTTGAATAAACTGCATGCCGCTCAGGTTGACGGCGATGCGGATCGGGTTATACCCCGCATCCTGCCACTCCTTGTTCTGTCTGCAGGCCTCGTTCAGCACCCACTCGCCGAGCTCGATTATCATTCCGGTCTCTTCCGCAATCGGAATGAACTCGACCGGCGAGACCATGCCGAGCTCCGGCTCGTCCCACCGCAACAGCGCCTCGGCGGAGACAATCTGTCCGGAGGCGAGATCGATCTGCGGTTGGTAGTAGAGCTCCATCTCATTATAGGCGAGGGCCTTGCGCAACTTGCCCTCCAGTTTCAGGCGGGTGGTCGCCAGTATGTTCATCTGCTCGGAATAGAACTGAAAATTGTTCTTTCCCACCGCCTTTGCATGGTACATCGCGGTATCCGCGTTCTTCAGCAGCTCCTCGACATCGTGTCCATCCCTGGGAAAGATGGCGATACCGATACTGGGGGTGACATAGACTTCATGCCCGTTCAGATTATAGGAGCGCGCTATCGCATCCTGTACCCGCTTCGCCACCACGGCGGCGACTTCCGGTTTCTGGATATCCTCGAGGAGCACGGTAAATTCGTCGCCTCCGAGCCTGGCGATATTGCGAAACTCGATGTCGTCGCCTATGCCCCGGCCGACATAGTCCGTCTCCCTGAGCTGCGCTTCCAGGCGGCTGGTGACATTGATCAGCAGCATATCGCCTATATCGTGCCCCAGGGTGTCGTTGATGCGCTTGAACTCATCAAGGTCGAGATAGAGCACGGCACCCACGCGGTGGTGCCGCTTGGCAATCTTTATTGCCCGTGACACCTGCTCCTTGAAGGCCTGGCGATTCGGCAGCTTGGTCAGGGAATCGCTATATGCCAGGGTTCGGATTTTTTCATCCCACTGTTTGCGCTCGGTGATATCCCTGGCAAATACGCTCAGGGTGAACATTTCACCGATCTTCGAACAGGAGATGGCCAGGTCGAGGGGAAACTTGCGACTGTTGTTGTCCCTGCCTTCAACCTCCAGGCGTATCCCGGTCGGATGCTCGGTCGATCCCTTGAACATGGGCTCCAATGCTTCCGTCGTCTCCAGCAGCGACTTGTGGGTGAGAATGAGTTGAAACAGATGCAGACCAAGGACGTCCTCTTCGGTATAGCCGAACACCTCGATAGCCTGCTGGTTCCAACTCAGGATCATGCAGTTGGCGTCAGCCGTTATAACCGCATCGAACGCGGTATCGATGACATGCGAGAATCTTGCATCCTCGGCCTCGATCGCGGCGTTTGCCTCGTCTTCCTGCAGCTGCGCTATGCGCTTGTTCCGATAGACCCCTATGGCCAGCCCCAGGATCAGCAGAGACAACATCCAGACCGCCAGCACCTTCCACCAGTCTATCACCTGGGGTTTGATCCTCTGGTTCACCGAGAGCACGAAATCGACACCGTATATGTCGATCTTCTGCTGGTAGTTGAGAGTGCTGAGATCCACGGCTATCTTGGCGATATCGGATTTTGTGATCGCCGGCATGATCCCGGCCGCCTTGAGATGACTGTTGTCATCGAGTGGTTCGAGTGAGAGTCCGAAGTTGATACCCGGCCCGATCAGCCCTTCGACAATGCGCTCAAGCTCGATACAGAGCACGGCCATACCATTGAACATTTCCAGCCTTTCATGGGACTTCTCCGGTGGGTAGCGGCCCAGGTAGACAGGCTTCAGGACGAAATATTGTGCCTTGCCCGAGCGACTGATTTTGACCGGGCCATAGGTGACAATCTCACCGCTCTTGATCGACTGCTGCAGGGTATCATAGGCGCCCGGCTGTCGGCTCAGGTCGTATCCCAGGACATTGGCAGAGCGCGGATCCATGGGCTCGATAAAACTGACCGGCAGGTGGTAGTTGAGACTGCCGATCTCCGGTTCGCTCTCATGCCAATCATCCTTGAGACGAAAACTGACAAAACCCTGCTCCCGCATGCGCGCCTCGAACTCGTCCCGCTTCTCTTCCTGTATTCGCGTCATCTGCAGGATGGTACTGATAAACGGGTAGGCCTTGAGCATCTCCTGTGAGAAAGAGGTCTGTTCGGCAACACTGATGAAGTCGCTTGAATGGTAGAGCCCCACCAGGGAGGTCAAGACCGTCTCCAGGCTGGAGATACGTTGCGTCAGGGTACGGTGGATCTCGCCCGCGCGATCGTTGAACTCGTTATCGACGGCATGCAGCTCCACCCAGATTGCAAACAGCAGGGACAGCCACGAAAACAGGGTTATCGATAGCCATAGAACGACTGCCCGATATCCCTTGAAGACCTTGTCCCTTGTGCGGAAATACATCATGAATTGACTTTCTTGGCCTTTCTCAGCAATGACTCGGGAAACCTGATTCCGCTCGTATCAAGGATTGCATGGTTGATCCAGATATCCCATTTGCGGTTGGAGACGATGGGGATTTCCGTAGGTTTGGTCCCTTCCAGAATCGCCAGCGCGGCCAATCCGGCCCACTCTCCGTGCTCCTCCGGTACTTTCGTCAGACCGAGTATGGTGTAGGGCATCATCCAGCCGTGATTGGTCAGGGACAGGGTCTTGGTCGCTTTCACCACGTGTTCGGTTACAGATTCCAGATTCCAGTCATTGATACCGGAGTTACTGCCGATGACGACAAAGTCGTACTCCTGGGCTTCGCTGTAGGCGGCCAGCCAATCGCTGGTTGAATTCACCAGTCGATGCTCCAGCGACAGGTTGTACTTCTCCGCGGCGCGCTGAAAGCGTTTCAGGTTCTTTTTTTCCGTCAGGGTGTTCGCGCCGATATAGATCGCCCGATGGGCGCCGCCCTGTATGTTTCTTGCTTTCTCGAACAGCGCATCGATGGGCGCCACTTCAACCATGCCGGTGGTATTGGTGTAGGGAAAGCCATATTCATCCACATTCCAGTTGATGCCGCAGAAGACAAATGGAACCCGGTGGTCCTTGTAGAAGGGCTGGATGACATACTTGGCGGCGTTGTCATCCGCGGTGATCACCACGTCGGGTTTCCAGCTCTCGATGATACCTTTCGCTGTCAAGGCCGCGCTCTTTTTCGAGGCCTCGTCCTTGTGCCTTTTGGTGTCCATGTCGAACTGCTTCAGGTCGCATTTACCGTCCAAGGTCCCGCGCAGCCCATTCTCAACGCCGTCCGACCAGGCATAACCGGAATGGTAGGAGGAGATAAACAGGCATTTGCCGGCCATTGCTTGAGTGGTACCAACCAGCAGCAGGATGGGAAGGCAGGCCAGGATACGTTTAGCTGTTCTATTTGCAGCCATATTCAACTAACTCCATGTTTTATGGATTCGAAAAATAATAATCAGATGGGGTTTTCGAGATATATCGGCAGGGAATAGAAAACTTTACAAATCAGACACTAAATGGGAATTCTACGCATAAGATTCCTATTGGCGGCCATCCTCCTGAGTTTGCTTGAAATTATGGCTGAAACCACGAACCGAACAGGCCCATTCAGCTGGCCCGATGATGCAGCGATGCAATTTCCCGGATCAGGTCCGGTGCCTGTTCCAGCTGCCTGACACGCTTCCATAACCGTTCAGGTCGGTATTGGTAGAGATCGAGCAGTTCGTCGGCGGGGATCCATTGCAGCTCCCGCCGCTTCTTGAATCTTCCCGTGGAATCGTCCCGCCACTCCCTGTTCAGGCTCGCCACATCCCGGTAGGGAAATTCGATGAAATAGGTCCTCCAGCGTTTGGGAGGGAGGCGGCTGCACCACCAATCGGGATGGCGCGAGAGGGTTTTTTCAAACAACGCCTCGACGATCGGGATCTGATCATTGACCTGGTCGGCGTCCCGGCATGCCCGCTGCAGATCCTCGCTGAAATACATGGTTTCCGTCTCTTCGACAAACTCCCTCACCGCGGTCCGCCTAAACCCCTCACCCTCCCCGAGACCACCGCCGAAATCGATCAGGTAGCCGGTTTTGCGGCCGCTGAAAGTCGACTGAAAGAGGAAATGGACAGCGGCCTGGTGAACAGCGAAGGGAATCACACCGGCTCCCATATCAAGGCCTCCTCTCGAGTGAATCGGGATAGATCAAAACCGCCCCGGCAGAGATCTATTGCACCTGACGATCATACTCAAACATTAGTCCATCACTCGCCTTTTTTTCGCCTCCTTCCGCCGATCACCGACGGTCCCTTCACCCACCACCTTGCCGACTCGCCGATTCCTGACCAAAATTCCGAGTATGGTTACCGAAACCTACAGTCGCCGCCTGCTCTCGCCCTTTCACGGATTACAACAGGTAATCTCCGTTGAGGGCGGTATCGCGGAGAGTATGGATGGCTGGAACTGGAAACTCTATGTAGCCGATGAGAGCATTGTCAGCCACACCGGCCTTTCGGAGATCGTGTACGGCAGCTGGAATCCGTACCACGGCCTCAGCCGCTCACGCATCCGTGGCGCGATGCCGTCATCCATCATAGAGCAGATGGGCGACCGCCTGCTGCAGGCGGTCGAACGCCATGCCGATTCCATACCCTTCGCGAGCCTTGATGAGTTCGAGTTGTGGTTGCTGGACGAAGAGAGCGGCAAACCACTGGCGCTCCTCGACAGCGCCCTCGCGGACGACACGCTTGGGTTTCACGACAACCCGACCTGGCACCCTGGCGGTCAGGCGGGCAGGGGATTCTGTTCCGAATCGGGCAACGCCGAGGACCTGATCCGGCTGATCAAACGCGCATCCGGGAAACCGTCGGCGGCGGTCTGGATCAAACGCAAGCGTGACGGCACGGGCAGCGACCAGTACGGCGCCCACTATCCCAGCCGGATGTTCCCGGCGCTGCTGCTTCGCGAGCGCTGGGAGGATATCAAGCAACAGCAGTTGGTCTCCGATTTCCTCAAGTGGCAGGCCCCCTGGCTACTGCAGCTGCCGCTCAACCCCGAGACCCGTGTCCAGCTCGAGGAGGCGGCCTGGGATCGCCCGTTTGAAACCAGCCGCGTCTACCGCCTGTTTCCGGAGATAATCGATGAGAAGGGTTTGACGACCACCCGCGTCAAGGCCCGGATGATGCGCCACGACGCCCCCGCGCAACAGGTCAAAGAACCCTTCTATCCCTTCGTCAACGAGTAGCCTTGGGGTTACCGCTGCGGGCTTTAATGGGCTGTCCCGCTGTGCGGATTGAGCGGGCAAATCCACTCAGCGATCAAACAGGCGCTCCAGCGCGGGACGCATGCGCTTGACCTCCCTGAGGCCCTCCTCGATAGCCATCTCCGCCTCGTCGAATTCCATCAGTCCCAGCCTCGACAGGCGCGGTGTCAGTATCACCTCCGGTGGATCACCGGCCATGCGGCTGCGGGTTATCCGGTCCTGCATGATATTGATCGAACTCGCCAGCACCTCATAGAGCCCGGGAACGCTACGGCTTTCGCCCAACAGACGGGTCTTCAGTTCCTGCTTGCGCGCAGAGAGGCCGCTCATCAGCTGCCCGGTTATGCGGCCCCAGAGATCATTTTCAAGCTCTCCCTCCACCGCCGCGGCGGCGCTGCGTCGACTGCCGCTTCCATTGCGCAGATGCTTGCCGAGTATGTCGCCATTGAGATTGACCGCAATCACGATATCCGCGCCCATGGCGCGGCAGAGTGAAACGGGCACGGGATTGGCCAGACCGCCATCCACCAGCCATCGCCCCTGATGCTGCAGCGGGGTGAACAGCCCGGGCAGGCTGATCGAGGCCCTTACCGCCTCCATCACCGGTCCCTGGCGAAACCAGATCTCCCTTCCCGTCTCCAGATCTGTCGCCACCACACCCAGTTGACGCCGCAATCCCTCGAACTCGAGATCCTTGACATAGCGGCTGATGAAATCGGTCAGCCTGTCCCCCTGAATCAACCCCCCGCCCAACAGGGAGGGATCGAGAAACCTGATCATCTCTTTCCAGCTCAGGGAGCAGGTCCAGCTCTGCAGCAGCTCCAGCTTGTCCGCGGCATAGGCTGCGCCCACCAGGGCGCCGATGGAGCTTCCGCTGACTATATCGGGCTCGATGCCCAGTTCAGAGAGGCCGTTGATGATCCCTATATGCGACCAACCCCGGGCCGCACCGCTTCCCAGTGCCAGACCGACCTTGATTTCCACCTTGTCACCACCCTGCACCATCGCTACACCGCACTGCCTCGGTTCGGCAGGCCCCGGCTAACGAGTATACAGCAGGCTGCATTCAGGAGATATCCAACGCATGCAGCACGCGCTGCTTCAGCTCCAGGGGCTGGCGGGAGATCAAGGCGGCGGGGACGCCGATTTTCTTGGTCAGGCGCTGATAGCTTTCGAAGCCGAATGAGACCATGAAGGGGTGCATCCCGGAACCGATGGCGGCCACATAGTCGCACTTCTCATCACCCGTGGCATAGGCACGGGCCGGATTGATCTTGAGACTCTCGCGGATCGCCTGAAACGCGCTGAGCTTCTGCTTTCTCAACGGCAGGTGAATGAGAAAGTCGAGCCCCCCCACGTCGACCCCATTGCGCCGATAGAGTCGGTGCAGTGTCTTTTCCGGCTCATTGGTGATATTGCGGGTGATCATGCCCACCCGAAGCTCGGGTTGCGCGATCAGTCTGTTGATCATCCCCCCCATGCCCTCGAACAACTGGGCGCGCTCCCGGTAGATTTCGGTGAGGGTGTTGATCAACGCGATCCGCTGCTTTTCCTTCAGCTGCTTTCGCAGGTTTTTCGGCAGCTCCTTCAGGCCGCCGATATATTTAAAGATCTTGCGCCGATCCTGAAAACGCTCAATATCGCCTATATCCATATTGTGCGTCTTGAACGCGAGGTTGATCGCCTCAAACGCGTCGATGGTGGTGCCATCCGCATCGAGAATTATGAGACGGTGGTGCTCGAACATGCGCAGATCCCGATTCAACAAAAAACCACCTCGGCATGGGTCCCGAAACGGCCGATTCGACTCGCCTTCACGCAACGACACTCGGTCCAGGCATCGATAATATGCCGTTCGGCCCGGCGGTGGGTGTCATCCATGAGGATGATGCAATCCCCTGCCAGATGGTCGATCATGGTCGGCAGCAGTCCGTAGCGCCCTCCCGGATTGCTGCTCGGCGGACCGTCGCATACCACCAGTGCTATCCTGTCGATCTCAAGCTCCCGCGGCATGCGATACCACCTGTATCCCCCGTAGTCGACCAGGGGGGCGTGGACCAGGGTGACATGGGAAAAACCGAGGTAGTCGAGGATCCTCTGCAGATGGTCATGCCAGGTTTTGTTGTGTTCCAGGACGATGAACTGGCGATCCGTCGACCTGCACAACATCGCCACCAGCAGCGTAGTCGCACCCGAGCCGCATTCGAGAATCGCACCTTTAGAGCGCACTACGTGCCCACCCACATGGCGCAAGTAGGACAGTCCGGCGGCATAGCCGAGATTGCCCCAGGCCAAGGCCAGCAGCAGAATATCCAAGCCGCCCGGCGTTCGATTCGGCCGCCGACCCGAGAAGCGGGCAGCCACCTTTGCCAGCAAGCCCGCCTTGAGGGGAAATAACCTGTCTCTCAACCAATTCACAAGATAACCGCAGTAATAGCCAACAACATGTAAAGAGATCTTAACCTAGTGCTGTTACAGTCATATTGCGTGAATGACGTTTGACTGTTCCAGAGTCTGTTAACACTCGTTCGATTGCCGCCGCGCTGCCGGAAACAGCGGCCTGCAATGACAGGGGGGAGAAGATGATTGAATGGGAACGTTTAGACAAACAGGAGCAGATCAAGCTCCGGGATGCCTTCGGCCACTATCTCGACACGCTTCCACCCACCTGTTCACTCGACATGAAGATTGCCCGCTTTCAGGAGTGGTTGAGCCAAAAGGGGATTCGTTACCCCGACCGGATCAAGGCGGAAAGCAGCTAGTACTTGTCCCGCAGCAGCCGAACCAGGCCGCTGCCGTAGTCGACGATGATGCCGTCGCGGTTGATCTCGTGGAGCCGGTAGCCGCTGGCGCCCAGGGTATCGCCCTCGCTGTAGCGGCGCATGTTAATGATGACAAACCGCTGGGAAGGCGCTTCGTTATAGACGTGGATTGTGGTTTTGAGCTGCTCCAGCTTCTCGCGCAATCCCTGCTCCAACTCCCAGATCAACGGGATCTCAGGCGCTACCGCCGTTTCGTTTTCACTTTCATCCGCCACCGCCGGTTCGACGGCATCGGGCATTGCGCTATCCGCCTTGACTGAAGCATCGGCCTGCTCCGGGTTGATGCTGACGCCTGGCGGCCTGGCGATCGCCACCGCGGGTGGTGGTTTGGGCTCTGCAGGGCGTGGCACAGAGGGCGATCGATCGACAGGCACAGCCGCTCGACGCTGCGCCGGCCTCGCCGGTGCGACAGGCCGCTTGGGTGGAATCTGCTCGTTTCTTCGCTGCGGCTTCTCGCTCAGCACGGCCTCGCTGACCAATGGCTGCTGATTGGGACGACTGCTGCTGCGGATACGCTCGGCGGTCAAGCGATTTCCTTTCACCGCCGGTTGATCAGCCTGAGCCGTCTCTGCCCCGCCAGGCTGTGTCGAGGTCGACCGGGGTCCGTCAGCCGGGATTTGCACCTGCCTGTTCTGAGCCGGCGGGGCCTCACCGCCGCCGGCACGCAACAGCAGCCACAGGGTGACCAGAATCAATAGCAGCACCAAAACGATCGACAGCAGCAGTATCGGCATCGACCCGCGCTTGGCGGGCAGCTGGGTCTGCGGCAGGATATGCTCTTTCCCCGGCTGTCTCTCTTGCGAGGCCCTCTCCAGTGCATCGAGTATGGAAGACATCTCAGCCCCCCGTCCGCAGCAATACCGGTTTCGTGGAATCGGCCACGCTACCGTTCAATTGAATCAATGTCTGCTTGCCGACCACACCATCCGCGATCAGGCCCCGGGCGCGCTGAAAACGCATCACCCGCCGCTGTGTCTCGAGATCGAATTCTGCATTCGTTGGATCGAAACGGGTCTCGATCCCCTCGATACGGTCCAGCATCGAGATCAACCATGCCACATCCTGACCCACCTGTCCGATACTCAAGCGCTCGCTGCTGAGCTTGGGCGGGCGCCACAGGATGATGTAACTGCCGCTCCAGAGCTGTGCTATCTCCGAGCGCGGGAACTCAAAGCGGCGGCCGTTCAGGTCGAGGGTCACCAGATCCCCGGTGAGTGCGGTGGCAACCACATTGTAGTGCTGGCCGTCATCCATGATCAGTTCCAGCACCGCCGGCCTGTCATAGTAGACCAGGCTTTGCCAGGAACCGCGCCCGTAGATGCAGCTCAAGCCCACCTCTTCCGCCTTGTCACAGGCGGAACGCGCTTCACCCTCGAGGGGATAGACGCGCTGCCAATAGCCGAACAGGGTGATGAAGGCGCTGTCCTCCCCCCCCATCATGCTGCTCAATCCGGGTTTTTCCTCGACGGCCCCCGGCTCCCCCGCGGGCTCCATGGACGCTGCGAGCAGATCCTCTGCCGACGCCGGGGTGGCGGGATCCGCGGTCTTCAGCGCCAGCCCTGGTTGGGTCGGCGCTGCCGTTTCGGGCGCTGGGGGCCGCGGCGGTGCAGCTGCGGACTCTGCAGCCACCGCAACCTGTTGCCGCCTGGCTGCCGCTGGCGTCGATTGCGCCTGGGTTGTTGCCGCTTGAGGCGGATTCCCGGACGGCACCGCGGATGAAGAGAGCGAGGGGAAACCGGGCAACAGGCGATCGACGTCCCAGAGCAGCAGCCCCGCCAGGGTGCAGCCAAGCAGCGCCACAGCGATCCAGGCCCAGATCAGCTGGCGCTTGCCGCGCTCCCCCAGGCCGCTCAGTTCGCCGTAGACCTGGGCGAGCATGCGCCTGGTTATCTGTTTGCTGTCTTTGGCGTAGGCCAGCAGCATGCATCGATGACAGAGGATGTTGATCAACCTGGGAACACCGCCGCTGTAGCGATAGATGCTCTGCAAGGCGCCGGCGCTGAACAGGGACTGCGTCAGACCGGCCACCCTGAGGCGATGCAGAACATAGGCCCGGGTCTCGGAACGGGAGAGCGGGGTCAGGTGATAGCGTGCCGTCACCCGCTGCGCCAGTTGTCGCAATCTCGGCTGTTGCAGCAGATCCTTCAGTTCGGATTGACCGACAAGGATGATCTGCAGCAGTTTATGCTTCTCCGTCTCGAGGTTGGTCAGCAGCCGGACCTGTTCCAGCGACTCATAACTGAGATTCTGCGCCTCATCGATGATCACCACGGTGCGCCGACCCTGACTGTGGCTCTCCAAGAGAAAGGCATTGAGAAAATCGACGATCTCCTTGATGCTGTTGCAGCCCAGGGGGTAGAGGATCTTCAGTTCATCACAGATTGACGCAACCAGTTCCAGCGGGCTCAGGCGGGGATTGAAGATGAATGCCACATCGACGGCCCTGGGCAGTTCCGCCAACAGTTTGCGGCAGAGCAGGGTCTTGCCCGTGCCGACTCCGCCGGTAAGCTGCAGAAAACCGCCTCCCTCGGTCACCCCATAGAGGAGATGGGCGAATCCGTTGCGGTGCCTCTCGCTCAGAAAGAGGTACTTGGGATCCGGTGTGATGGAGAAGGGATCTTCAGTAAGTCCGAAATATTCCTGATACATAGTGGCAGGTAAATTCTCTATTTTTCCACCGGATATTGGTCATCCACCCTCGCTCTCGCAGACCCGGTTGACAATCGATTGCCATCGCTCACAACCCGAGTATACCTAAACACTTCCGGATAGCTTTCGGCAAGTTGAATGAGAGCTAAATCTCATTTTGAGAAATTAGTGATTAAATTTTCCGCTGGCGCAGAAAAGGAATCAAAAAAAATGGTTTGAGTGTTGTCAACAGGGGTAAATATTCAGCGGAAATTGCCGACTAAATAATTGAGTCGAAAGGGTTGCCATCCGTTTTCATGCTGCCGTCTCAATGCTGAAAAACGGGCTCCGAGTCCGATGCGGAAGGCAACCTCTGATGTGAAGCAGTTAATTTATCACGAACGAAATAGGCAATTTATCACATATATTAACCAATACTCTTCAATATTCGCTTGTAATATATTGATATTTTGCTAATTTTCTAAGTACAAATGACCGTTTGAGCCTACGACAATGACTGGACTATATAAAACACGCACCTGCAGAGAGTGCCCCCATCAGATCATCAATGGAATCGCCTGCGACTGGCAGCCCAACGAGTGCCCGATCCAGGTTGAAAAGAGACAGCGCCAGAAAGCCTCCAAGACCAAGGCCTTCTTTTTGACCAATCTGCTCATCGCCGATGATTTTGACGCGGTTCGCAGCAGCAACTAGGATCTGTTGACCAGAGACAGAAGAGCTGTCTGGCCTTAGCGGCCGGACATCGAAACCCCGCGACCGGAACAGGGATGCCGCGCAATCACCCCCGGCATGCGCGCGCAGCCGACAAGAAACGGTCCCGGGCGGAATCAGATCATCGATCGAAGGTGTAGAAAAAATCCCCGGACTGGGTACGCCCGGTTTCCGCCTCCAACTGCCAGCGGTCCGTCAGATCGTAGCGCATGCGTATCTTGGTCTCGCTGGTTGCCAGTTCATTGACGTATTGCACATAGAGACGCGGCGAAAGATAGGTACCCGCGACCAGCGCCGCCTCCTCCAACGAACTCCCTGTCTCCACGCGCAGCTCCTCCAGACCCAACTGCCTGCCCAGTTCCGTGGCCACGCTGCTGGCACCCGTCGCCTGCATGACCGCCAGCACGCCTGCCGTCTTGCCCGAGGACTCGCCGCCGGGGCGTCCGGTAACGATGTAGGAGAGAATGTCGGATTCCGCCATGGAAGGGGTGGAAAAGAGCTTCAGCTTTGGCTTTTTCATGGTCCCGGTAATGCGTATCCCGGCGGTGATCTCATCGATCTCCCTGACAGCCCGCACATCGAGACCGGGATTATCCACCGGCGAGTCGGCGAACAACGCATATCCCCGTTCGATCTTGAGATCCTGGCCATAGGCCTGATAGACACCGTCGGTAATTCCCAGCCGTCCACGGCCGACCACCGGACGTCCGGGTTCGTCGATGATCATCAGGCCGCCGTTGAATTTTCCCCTCAGTCCAAAGCCGTCAAAACTGACCCGTTTTCCAAGGCTGAGGTGTATCTCGGCATGCAGCGGCGTATCGGGCTGCTCCTGCTCCGTCTCCTCGTCGCCGACGACCACCAGGTCGGAACTCCCCGATACCGCCGACTCCGGCAGGGTGCGCGGACGAATCCTGGCAAAGGGGATATGAAGCCTGCCCTGGAGCAGACTCTTGCTGGCGCTGTGTTCGAAACTGAGATTGGGCGAGAGCGCCACCTCCGCCTCCGGCACGTCGACCAGGGTCCAGGCCTCTCCCTCGATCTTGTAGCTGGATGGAAATCCATTCTGCGCATCCAGGCGTGTGGTTCCCGACAGGGAGAGTCTTCCCTTGCCGGAGCGCAGGCTGGCATCGAGGTTGAGGGTCTCCAGATCGGAGGTCTCCAGGCGCAGGTCGATGTCGCGCAGCTCTATCCCCAATTGGGGAATATCGACCGCCCCCTGATCAAGGGTCGCCCCCCCCTTCACCCGGGGTGCCGCCAAGCTCCCCTCCATTGACAGATCGAGGTTCAGCCCGCCGCGGCTGTTCTGCAGCTGGGGAGAGAGGGCGGTGAGCATAGCCAGATCATCGATGCCGCCCTTGACACGCCCCTCCAGGGGCTGCTGTTCCAGGTTCAGATGCCGCGGATCGATCCCCGGCAGCCGCAGCTGCAGATCGAATCCGCCCAACTGCTGCAGCGGCAGTTTCGCCTCGGCCCGCAGTCCCGCCGGGTCGAGGATCGCGGTGGCCCGGCTGGCAGAGAAATCGACCTGTTCCTGGCCGCCGCCCAGGGGGAAGTCAAACCCGCCACGGGGGACCTGGAGTTCCGCCCTGGCCCTGATGGCGCCCGCTGTATCGACGCTGAAATCGGCCTCCAGCTCCGCCACGCCGTCAATCCGCGTCTCGTCAGGCAGCAAGGGCTGGAGCAGTGCCAGCGGGAGCCGGTTCGCCGCCACCCCGCCCTCCCAGGCGCCGGCCCTTGCATCCAGTTCGCCGCAGATCCGGGCTTCGCCGGCAACCAGGCAGAAGGGCGCCAGGGCATACTCCGCGCCCTGCAGCCGATAGGCCATGGCCGATTCCAGCTGCCAGGCCCCTGTTTCGGGCGATACCAGTCTCAGCCGTTGCAGCTCACCCTGCCAGCCCCCTCCCTCGCCCAATCCGGAGAGCCCCGCCAGGGAGAGCTCAGGCACCTGCTCGCCCACCAGATCGAGCTGCAACCGATGTTGCGGGATGCGCCCCTGGATATCGACAGTGAGGGATTGCCAGGCCCGGCCGAAGGCGCTCAACCCCTCCGCCTGCAGGGCCACGGCGACAGGCTGTTGCGCGGCCATCTCGAGATCGACCTCGGCCTTGAGTTCCGCGATCCGGTAATCCTCCAGTTTCAATCCATCGGCCTTCAATCCAGCCTGCAGGCTTGGTGCCTGGAGGGTGCCCCCCAGGGCGCCGTCGGCCTCGAGTGCCCCGGAGAGTCCCGGCCAAAGGGAATCCAGCTGCGGGGCGTCCACCGACCATCTCATCGCCAGACGCTGACCCAGGCTGCCGTCGGCCTCGATGCGATTGTCGCCGCTGACCAGCTCCAGGGCCTGCAGGGTCAACTCACCCTGCCTGAGTGTCAGCTGCCCCTTCCCGGACAGCGGGTAGTCACGCAGCGAGCCCGACAGGCGCTCGAGCTGAAACAGCGCATCGGCCCCCGCCTCGCCGAGCACCCCCCGGGTGTTGAGATCGAAGGCCAGGTTGCCGGGGAACATGGGCTGGACGAACGCCGGGTCCACACCCTCCCCGGTCAATGCCATCTCCCAGGAGAGTTCCGGGCTCCAGACCAGCCTGCCGTCACCCTCGATACGGCCCTGCTGCAGCCCGATCGAGAGGGCATCGAGATCGACCCGCTCCAGGGAACCCTGACCGGTTGCATCGAGCTGCACCGCCCCCACCTCCGCCCTGGAGGCCAGCATCGAAAGCTGATAGCGATAGTCATCGAGCTGCCCCTGCAGCTGCAGCCGGCCGCTGTCGCTGCTGATATCCGGCGCGTCCGCGGTCAACGGCCAGCGCAGCCCGCGCCAATCGAGATCGGCCGAGAGCTCGCCCTGCGCCGGCAGATAGGCGCCCTTGGCCTGCAGATCGAGGCCTTGGGAATTACTCAGCTGCAGACCCTCGAGGCGAACGGCGCCCCGATCGTAGGCCGCCTCGATATCGGCCTTGAGCTCACCGACCCGGGACTCCGCTAGCCGCAGTTCACCACCCAGGTCGACCGTTTCGAAACTGCCGCCGGCCTGCAGCCGGGCCGTCAGGCTTGCCGGAAACGCCTCGACGAAGGGGGCCAACTCAGCCTGCTCCAGGTCCAGCTCGGCACGCCACTCGGCGGCATCCAGGAGATCCGATAACAGCAGCTCCAGCCTCCCCGCAACGGGCGGTGCGAGCCGCTGCTCGAGCCGGAGTCTCTTCAGATCCCCACTCAGCCGCCCCTCGCCCGCCAGCCTGGGGCCGTTGTCCAGGGAGTGTGACCAGGCGAGATCGATGGCCATCGGCAACAGGGCCCCCAATCCCAGGCTGCCCTGCAGCGAGAGCGAGGATGAAAATCCCTCGGCCTCGAACTCGGTGATCGCCAGGGCACCCGCCCTGGTTGCCGCGGAGAGGCGGAGTCGGTCTATCCTCAAGGGATCGCCCTCCTCCCCCCGCAGCAGCTCAAATCCCCCGGAAGAGAGTTTGCCCAGCCTCACCTCGAGGGGCAGCCTCAGGCCCTCAAAGGATGCATCGGCGGCATCCTCGTCAGGGGCCTCCGCGGCGGCCGGCAGTTGCAGCCGGCTCTCGGTGAAGGCGAGTTCGGCGATATCCAGCTGCAATCCCAACAGCCGGACGGGATGCCAGTCCAGATAGATACGCTGGCTGCGGAACCCAAGGCCGTTCCCTTGGCGGTAGACCAGTCCGCTCAACTCGAGCGGCCCCGCCAGGCGTCCCTGGAAGCTATCGACCTGGAGATCGCCGGGGGCCAGGCGCTGCGCCAGATGGTAGAGCCGCCTGCTGCCGTCATGGGTGTATATCAGGTAGTAGAGCATGGAACAGAACAGCAGCAGCAACAGCAGCAGGGAGAGGGAGAGGGTTTTGGCAACCCTTTTCACGCCGATCCCGCTCATAGCTCCGGCCCTATGACGATGTGCAGCCGCCACTGCGTCTCATCCTCCACCCTGCCACGGGCGATGTCGATCCTCACGGGACCGACGGGGGAGCGCCAGCGGGCGCCCAGGCCGAGGCTGTATGCAGTCTCGGCCTGGTAATCGGGGTCGTATGCATTCCCCGCATCCGCGAACAGCGCGGCGCTCCACTTGCCGCTGAGATGGCGCTCCAGTTCAATGCTGCCGACGGCGAAATTGCGGCCGCCGATCACCTCATCGTTGTCATCCCTTGGGCCAAGATCCTGGTAGCCGAAACCCCGCACCGTATTGTCGCCGCCGGCAAAAAAGCGTTTGCTGGGGGGCAGATCGGTCAACTCGTCAACCCAGGTGGCGCCGAGCTCGAGGCGGCCCAACAGCCGCCAGTCACCTTCACCCAGACCGCGGATAAACTTGCCCGCGGCATAGAGCTGAAAGAAGTCGGTGGTCGAGAGCAGCGAATCGGCCGCCCCCTCGAGGCGAAGCTCCAGCCGCTTGCCGCGCTGGATATATTGTTTGCCGTCGCTCTTGACCCGCAGCCAGGTGATGCTCGGCACCAGCAGGCGCGAGCTGTCCTCCTGCTCGCCCACCTCGAAATCCTCGTAGCTGTACTCCAGCCCAAGGCTGCGCCGCCAGCCGCGATCCAGGCTGATGGAGTGGGTGGCGCTGAGCAGCACCCGATCGCCCTGGTTGGTATCCGAATTGAAGTGTTCAAAGGAGGCGCCAAAACTGAGCAGGTCCACGGATGGGCGCTGCAGGGGGATGGTGTACTCCGTGCTCAGGGTGCTCAGCGGTTCCGCAATCTGCAGCTCACTGCGCATTCGGTGCCCGTTGCGGCCCCGCCGCCGGTTTTTCCAATCCAGGGTCAGCCTGGGTCCCATGTCGGTGGAGTAGCCCAGGCCGATGCGGTAGCGGTTGCGCTTGTTGGGTTTCAGATTGACATCGACGGGAACCCGGTCGCCCTCGCGCAGGTCGCGCCGGGTCACCACCTCGACCTGCTTGAAATATTCGGTATCGATGAGGTCGCCCTGGAGGTTGAGCAGCGCCTCCTGACTGAAGGGATCGCCCGCGTTGAAAGGTATGAAGCGGGCAAGAAACTCCGGGTTCATGACATCCTGGTGCATCCTCACCTCTCCAAAGCGCAAGCGCATGCCGGTATCGAGATGGAGTTTGACGCTTGCTTCGTAGCGCTTCAGGTCCACGCGCAGCTGGTGGACTAGATAGCGCGCATCGAGATAGCCCTGTTCGATGATGTCGGCCAGGATCCGCTGTTTCGCCAGGTCGTAGCGCGTCTGATCCGCGACGTCGCCGATCGACATGGGAAAACGTTTCACCAACTGCGGATCGTCGGCGCCTTCACCGAGCAGGCTGAAATCGACTGCGCTCAGTTTCAGCGGTGGTCCCGGCTCCACTTGGTATGACAACAGGAACCCCTGGTCGGTGCGGACCAGCGAACCATTGACCCCCGGCTTGAAATAGCCGAAGGGGCGTAGGGCCGCTCCGATCTCCGCCTCCGCCTTGTCATGCAGCAGGCGAAGCCGGGCGGCGTTCAGCGACTCCCGTTGCCGCTCGCGCGCCACCGAGAGATAGGCGAGGACATTCTCCTCGAGTTTTTTTTCCAGGCCATCGACCTTAACGACCACATCGAGGGCGTGGAGAGGCAAGGGGCATAGAACCCAGATCAAGATGAGAATTAGCCGCCGCATAAACCCGCTGACACCCGCCCTATGGTTCGCCCGATCAAGGCCGTTGACTAGCGGCCTGATCTGTCTATAGAAATTTTCAGCCCGGTACGCAGATCAACATGACTCTGCAAAAGTTAATGATATTCAGAGTGTTGCTGCAGACTTGAAAGAGATGTGGATAGTCTGGGACATAGGTTACCAGCCAGGCTGTTGGCTGCAAACCCGGGGCGGCTGCGCAGCGGTCGATGCGGTTTATCGAGTGGCCGGGGCAAGGGTGCTAGCGGGCCCGGGCCCTGGTTCAGTCATCGGCCGTCTCCATCGGTAGCCGCCTGGTCGTAGCCAGTAATCGGGTCATCTCATCCACGGCCAGGGGATGACTGAAGTAGTAGCCTTGCGCCTCGCTGCAACCCTCTTTGATGAGGAACGACTTCTGCTCCTCGCTCTCGACCCCCTCGGCCAGGATTTGCAGATTAAGGCTTTGACCCAGGGCGATGATGGCCCGGGTGATGGCGATGTCATCCATGTCGATCGGGATATCCCTGATGAAGGATTGATCGATTTTCAGGCGCGTCAGGGGAAAGCGTTTCAAGTAGGCCAAGGAAGAGTAGCCGGTACCGAAATCGTCGATCGCGAGCTCGATCCCCAACTCACGCAGCTGTTGCAGGATCGAGACCGATTGCTCCGGATCGCGCATCAGGAAACCCTCCGTCACCTCGAACTCCAGCCACTCGGGCCGGCAGCCGGTCTCGGCGAGGATAGTCTGCAGGGAGTGCAGCAGCTCCTTGCTGCTCACCTGTTTCCCGGAGAGATTGATCGCCAGCCTCCCCGGACGTATCGCCTGCCGCTCCCACGCCACCATCTGCCTGCAGGCAATGCGCATGACCGTCTCGCCCAGGGGCAGGATCAGACCCGTATCCTCCGCCAAGGGGATGAAGCGCGAGGGTTGAAAGAGACCCATCTCAGGGTGCATCCAGCGCACCAGCGCCTCCACACCGATGATCGCTCCACTCCGGGTATCGACCTGGGGCTGATAGTGGACAGCCAGTTCGTTCTGCACCAGGGCGCGGCGCAGACTGGCTTCGAGAAAGATGCGTTCGAAGGCCTGCTCTGTCATATCCTCCGTATAGTAGTGGAAGGTATTCTTGCCCTCGTCCTTGGCCCTGTACATGGCGGTATCCGCATTCCTCAACATGGTCTCCGCGCTCTTGCCATCCTGAGGGTAGACACTGATCCCGATACTCGTGGTGATGAAGAGCTGATGACTATCCACCCTGATCGGCATCTCGAGGGAACGGATGATCTGCTGCGCCATCTGCGCCGCATCCTGCGGCCTGTTGAGCCCCTCGACGATGAAGGTGAACTCGTCACCCCCGAGACGGGCGATGGTATCGTCCTCGCGGACGCTCTGTTTGAAGCGCTCGGCCACCTGATTCAATACCCTGTCACCGAATGCATGGCCAAGACTGTCGTTGATCTCCTTGAATCTGTCCAGGTCGACGAAAAGCACCGCCATCTGCAGTCCGCTGCGCCTTGCCTTGCTGATCGCCTGCTTCAGGCGCAACAGGAACAGCGCCCGATTGGGCAGGTTGGTGAGGGGGTCGTGATGGGCCAGATGCTGCAGATCGTCCTTCTGCTGCCTCACCTCTTCGAGCAGATCCAGGTGCTCGGTGATATCCCTGGCCACCTCGATGACACCACGCAGGCTGCCGTCCGGGTTGAGCAGGGGCGATGCGATCACCTCAACCTTGCTCAAGGATGACCGCGCTTTCGAGACCGGCCGGCTCAGGATCGCCGAGGCCTGTTTGCCCACCTGCAATACCCTGTGCACCGGGCAGTCCTGGATCAGGTTGCCCCCCGCGGGTGCGGAAACAAAGGGCAGATCGAAATAGTGCGAGATCTTGCCCGGTTTGACATGGAAATCCCTGAGGCGGGATTTCACGCTCTGATTCATCAGCTGGATCCGCAATTCCCTGTCGATCACCATCACCGAATCGCTGATACTGTCGATGACGCTCTGCAGAAACTCCCGATCCTCCAGCACCTGCTGCTCCATGCGCAGCCGATCGGTGACATCATGGGTCAGCCCCAGGTGCTGGACCACCTTGCCCTGGGCATCCATGATCGGTACCGAATGGGTCTCCAACCATGCCTTGCCGCCCGCGAGACCGGTGATGCTGTAGGTCAGCGTTCCCCGCTGGCCATTGAACACCCGCCGGTTGAGTTTTTTGAACTGCTCACGATAGGGTTCGTCGACCAGCCTCTCCAGCGACGCCTCCCTGAGCTGCGCCATATCCTCCGCCTCGAGAATTTCCAGTCCGGCGGGATTGATGCTGAGCAGCCTGCCGTCTTCATCCAGGGTGGTGACCGAGGCCGGCTCCGCATCGACCAGCCGGCGCAGATTCAGCTCGCTGCTGCGAAGCTCGGCCTCCATGTGTTTTCGCTCGGTTATATCCTCCACGAAGGCGATGGCAGCCTTCACCCTTCGGTCCTCGCCGCGCAGTGTCACCGCGCTGAAGTGGGTTGGGATGTTGTGACCATCCTTGTGCCGCAGCTCGATGTCGTAGCTGCGCCGGTCGGTGGTGGCGATCTTCGAGGTCTGCTCGATGAAAATATCCCGATTCAGATCATCGACAAACGCCAACGGCGTCCTGCCCACCATCTCACGCTTGCTGTAACCGAGCAGTTCCATCAGCCGCATGTTGACGTCGACGGTCTTGCGCGCGGGATCGATCAGCCACATCCCCTCGGGCGCGGCGTCGAACACCGTGCGATAGTGGCGCGCGCTTTCGATCAAGGCGTGGGTCCGGATGCGGACCAGGCGCCGCATGTGGAAGATCACCCCCAGCAGCGAGAGCACCATCATCGCGATTAGACCGAACAGCAGCAGCAGCTGGTGCCTGGATATCCACTCCACCCAGGCGGGCAGGCGCCTGAATTCCTCATACAACATGCCGTCGATCCGGCTGTTGGGCCCGAGAAATCCGAGTTCCACGAAGATCGACTTGATATGCTCCCAGCGCTCGGGATTCATATAGCCGATTTCCACAAGCAGGGGTTCAATCAGCTGTTGCGACATCGTCGCTTCGTAGAGCAGATGTTCCCGGGACATCCCCTGGGTATTGTATTTTTCCAGAATCAGGTCGACGATCTCTTCGGCGTGGGTCAAGGCGTAGTTCCAGCCCGCCAGGGTGGCGAGGCGGAATGCCTCGACCCGCTGCGGATTTTCCGCTATCTCCGACTCCCGGGTGACCAGGACATCGCCGTAGAAATCGAGACCGTAATCCATCGGCATGATGAAGTGGGGCTCGACACCCACTTCCCGCAGCAGATAGCCCTGGTCGGTGACGTAGGCATTGAAGGCGTCGACCTCGTCGCGCAGCAGCGAGGTCGCATCGAAATTACTTTCGAGCCGCTGAAACGCCGTCGCCCCCAGCCCCCCTCTCTGGAGCATCGCCTGCAGCGCCGCATCCTGCCAACCCTGCCCCAGCATGATGCGTTTACCGGCAAGATCGGAGACTGTCTGGATACCCGAGTCGACCCTTACCAACAGCGCATAGGGGCTATGCTGATAGATCGCCGCCAAGGCGACCACCGGATAACCCCGGGCGCGACTGATCGCTACATCCGCGCTGGTAACGGCGAACTCCGCGTCCCCATCCAGCAAGACATCGAGGGGCGAACGCTCGCCGCCGTGTTCGCGTATCCGCACATCGAGTCCCGCCTCTCGGTAGTATCCCTTTTCGAGCGCCGCATAGTAGCCGGCGAATTGGAACTGGTGCTTCCATTTCAACTGCAACTCAACCGTCTCCAGCTCATCGACCGAAGCGATCTCCTCGGCGCCGGCCGTATTGCCAGGCAGCGGGTGGAACAGGACAAGGAACAGCAACAGGCCGCAACGCCAGGGATTTGTAGCGAACAGGCTGATCAACGGGCTAATCATAAACGACGCAAAATACAGACGACCCCCTCACGGTCTCCACCACGGCCTTGGCGGCAGCAATTTTGTAGCGGACGACTGCCCAGTTGAATCAGCCAAAAGAGCCGACCGATCAGGGCTTATCCATAGAGAAATACTTAGTTAGAAACATCGGCTGGGAACCGGGATGCTTTAAAACGAAGACGCTGAAGGGGCAATCGGGCGGGATGCGATGATTATCCAGATCGGCGTCTGTTCGATTCAACCCTGCCCTGTCAGGCGATATCGAGACGCAGTCTAGCCTGGATCTCCCTACCGGCTTGCTCGGCCACCCCCGCCCGTTCGGCAAATTGCCGCCAGTCTCTCACCACCTCGCCGACCTCTGCGACAATCGCCTCCGCCCGCCCCCGTTTCATCGAAGCCGTCCTGGCGCAGGCCTTGAGGTCATCCAGGGTGAAGCCGTCACGCTTGCCGTTGACCGTCATCTGATGGGTTGCCGTCCACAGCCCATCAGGATTGAAGCTGTGGGTCATGTCGAACGCCGGCGACAAAGACCAGGCACCCGATTTATCCATCAGAAAGGCGATATTCTTGACATGGTCGTCCTGGTTGCGGCCGATGATGTTGAACACCATGCGGCGAAACTGCTCCTCGATCGCCTGCATCGGCAGCCCCAGACGACGTATCACCATCAGCGCCTGTTCGTAACTGTAGCCCCCCGCCCTATTGAAATCGTAGTGGGCCATGGCGCATAACGATTGCATATGCAGCTTTTCACCGCCGTCGAGACGGTCGAATCGCTTGCTCATGAAGTGTCGCCGCCCGCCCTCTTCGAGGAGTCGGGATTCGTTCATCTCGATACCGCACCGACGCGCCATCAGGTAGTAGGCATACTCTATGGCGCCATACCCCTGTGGATCCTCGAGCTCCTTGTCCCGGTTACCGCTGACCCCGTCAAACTTAAGCAGCCAGTACTCGAATCCCTCGCCGGCCGTCACCTGGCCGGAGCGAACCTCGTTGGTGGCGGGATTCCAGGCGATCACCGCTTTCGCCCTCGCGCCGCCGGCGGAGGTGCCGACACGCAGGATATCGCTGAGCGCCTCCCCCTTGTGGGCATGGGCAAAGGAGTGGCGCAGGCCATGGCGCTCGCTGAGCACCTCTGAAGCCAGTTCAACCAATCTGTCTATCTCGATGGGGCTCGCGTGCCGGCCGCCGGGCCCGATGATGGGCGCGAACTCCAATCCGCCCATGCCACGCCGTCCGATATAGCAGAGGCGTTCAACCGCATTGAAACTGTCGCTGTCCCTTCCCTGGGAGGCCAGCCAGGCATCGATCAGAAGGTTCCCGAACCTGTCCGGCAGTGAGTCCGCCAGCAGCCCGGGCAGTCCGTGAAAGGTCTCCCTGGGGAGTTGGGGAAAGCTGTAGAGACGGTTGGAGAGGGGCATAGTGAGCGGTGCGACCTCGATCCCGCTGCGAATAAAGGCCTGATCATATTCAAACACCGCCGTCTCCTCGCCATCCGCCAGGGAGACCGCACCGATGGTGCGTCCCCAGAGGCGAACCTCGGCCAGGGTGGTCACTCCTCATCTCCCCAGCGCCATGGCTCATCCACTTCCCCGGCTTCACTGCGGGAGGAGGCGCGCACCCGGACCTTGCCCTTGCGCTTCAACAGATCCATCGGACGCTGCATCCTTTCGGGAAAGAGCAGATCCAACCCCGGCAGCATATCCAACACCCGCAGCAGACGGATCATGCTCGACATCTGCGCCGAGGCCCCCGACTCGATCCGTTCCACCGTACGCTTGGCAATGCCCGCCTGCTCGGCCACAGCCGCCTGGGTCAGCCGCAATTCGAGGCGTCGCTGCTGCAACCGCTGACCGATCGCCTGCAGCACCGCCTCATCCGAGAGTAATTCAGATATATTCATACTCGCCACATATTACGATTTATCAACGTTATTTTACATATATCGTAAATTATAGCGATAAATGAATTAATTATTGATTTTCGCTCTTAAAAAATGTCGACTTGTTGTCCCCATTCCCGGCTATATCGTCATTTTTAACGATATTCAATATCGCAGTCCAGTCTCGTCCTTGGCAGGATGGGGACCGATATCCACAGCCATTATCTCAACCCGCAGGTCACTTTCGATCGCCTCTATGACCGGGTTGGCGTGCCTATCCTCTGTCGCAGATTCGACCTGTGTGGAGAAGCGCTGCCTGCGGAGGAGTGATTATCAGTCCGCAAATGAACGCTAATAAACGCAAATGACTTTTTTAATCCATGGTTCCAATGGCCATCTGTCGGAAACCTTGCTCTAGTAGTATTCACCAAACGGATGCCATGAGGCTTTGCTGAAATACTATTAGCGTTTATTTGCGTTCATTTGCGGACTCAAAAAACCCATTTGCGAAAATTTGCGGTTTATCCTGCTTTTTACCCGCTGCTACAGTGTTGCGACAAAATCGCGAATCCCGTCCAGCAGCATCTGGCTGGCGAGGATCACCAGAATCATGCCCATCAGCCGCTCAAGCGCCAGTGAACCGCGGGTACCGATGAGCCGCAGCAACGGGGACGAGCCAAGCAGCAGAATCGTCGTACCTATCCAAGCCAGGAACAGCGCCACCGTCCACTCCCCAATGCGCCCGGGTTGGCTCGAGCTCAACAGCAGCAGTACGGCGATGGTCGAGGGCCCGGCGATCAACGGTACCGCCAGTGGCACGATCAGCGGATCCTCATCGACCGCCTCGTCGCCATGATCGGGCCTGCCGGGAAAGATCATCCGCAGCGAGATGATGAACAGCAGCACCCCACCCGCGATATTCAGTGAAGGCTCGGTAAGACCGAGGAATGCCAGCAGGGTCCCGCCGGCGAAGAGAAAGCCGAGCAGGATGAAAAAGGCGATAACCAGCTCCCGGGCGACCACCCTGGTTCGCCGTGGCTGATCGAGCCTGGAGAGCAGCGCATTGAATACCGGCAGATTGCCGAGTGGATCCATAATCAGGAACAGGGTGACAGCCACCGATGCTATCTCGTACCAATTCACGCCCTGGCCTCCTGGCGGGTGGTTATCGTTTACGCTTCAAGGCGCCGCTCTCAATCCATATCCCATAGCTGTTTGACATTCTCGACAAACTCACGGGGATTCTTCGGGGTAAACCTGAGTTGTTTGAAAAGGCCGTTTCTTCTAACCAGCCCCACATGCTCGAACAGATCTGCGAGATCCAGTTTCAAGGCGAACAGGGAAGTCCTGATCACCGGCGGTCTATAGGTCTCAATCGAGACCAGCTCATCCCTTCTGATCACCAGGGTCTTGGTAACAAAGGGGAATCTGCACAGCAACTCGATCCTGTCCGGGTAGATGGCGTAGCGGTTCTCGAGACTCCGCTTCGCAGGCATCGATACGTATACGGGTGCGTCGCCGGATTTCATCTGCCTCTTTCCCTCCTCAAAACAGCGGGCCCTGTTGCGGCTTGTGATAGTTCGCCGGATGCTGCCTGCGCGTCAGCAGGTTCTTTATATGCCAGTGCTCGCTCGCCGGCACGGCATCGTCGATCGTGATCTCGCCCGCCTGATTGATTGCGATGGGCTTGCCGTCCCGGTAGAGAATGCGGTGACCCGCCTGGGCGGCGATCCGTCTGCCGGGGGTGATGATGCCGGTGAGATTCAGCGGATCGGCGCTGCTGAGGGTGATCAGCTCCTCGGCATCGCTTCGTCTGCGCACCTCGCGCAGCAGACTCACCGCCTCGGGCAGGGCGAAGTGCTCGCCGGCAAAACCCTGCACGAAACGCCCCCCCCGGATTTCACCCCGCGCCTCGAGTCTGCGCAGGCAATAGAGAAGCTCGCGCCAGGTCGGCAGACCGCTCTCCCGCTCCAGGAGTTTTCTGAAGACAACCCCGTAGCGGGTAAGCAGGACCCGGGCAATCTGTTCCACCCGCTGCCCTTCATCCGCCTGTTGCAGCGGCGCCCGTATCAGCGACCAGCGTCCACCCGAGGCCAGGGGCGCCTGCAGCGGCGGTCGGCGCCGGCTGCGCCTGCGGCTCTTCTCCGGCCTGATCATGGCGCGCAGTCCCTGAAACTGATCGGAGTTGACCAGGCCCCAGGCGACCAGTTCGCCCAGTGCGTTCTCCAGTTGGGTCTTCAGCAAACCGGTCTGCTGCTGCAGGTCATCGAAGAAACTGGCGCCCCACTGCTCCAGCACCTCGAGCACCTTCGAGGCGGTCGCGCTCAAGCCTTGCGGCAGTTCGCTTTCACGCTGACACCAGAGGGCGAGATTGGAGCGGAAGATGAATGCCAGGGGCGTGGACTTGACCGCCGGATTCTTGCGCCTGCTCTCCTTGGCATCGGCGGGCAGCCGTCGCAGCCAGGCAAGCTTGCCCGAAGCGCAGAGCTGATCGAGCTCGCTGGAGAAGTAGGGCTGCAGCCTGGCGGGCAGGATCTCCTCCTCCCAGCTTGCGGCCGCAAGGCTGACGCCCTCGAGCTGCTGCATCACCCGCTCCAGGGCGGCGACACCCTGGGACGGCTCGTCCAGTCCCTGCCAGTTGAAGAGGAAGCGCATGAAATCAGCCGGGCTCACCGGCTCGATCTCGCTGCGCAGACGTTTCAGGGTATAGCGGTGGATGCGTGCCAGCAGGCCGCGCTCGCACCACTCGAGCTCGTGCTGGCGGGGATCGAAATGGCCCTGGATGACAAAGCCCTCCTGTTCCAGCATCCTCAACGCCTGCTCCACATCCCCCGTGGAGAGACCGCCGGCCCTTGTCAGCCGGGACAGGGTGACCGGCCCCAGGCTCTCCAGCCGGCTGCGTATGATTTCGGTGACCGCCGTCTCGCGGCTGGCCGCCTCATCCGCCGGCAAGGCCTCTATCACCGGCGCCATCTCGTGATCCGGGAAGATCGAGCGCACTGCCAGCAACCGCTCCGCGGCAACCCAGAGCATCTCAGCGCCCAGGGACAGCCTTGTCGCACGCTGCCGGCGCTGCAGCTCGGCAAGCAGGCCGTACCAAGGCTCGAGATCCGCCGCTGGGATCTCGTCCTCGGCGATGAAGCCGGTGATGGTCAGGGCGTCGTGCAGTTCGTCCGCGCTGCGCGGCTGCGGCCAGGCCTCCCGCTTCACCTGCTGGATCGCCTCGGGACTCAAGCGACCGATCTCCGCGGCGCTCTGCGGATCCATGTGGCGCCGCTGCGCTACCGCCAGGGCGCGGCGAGCAGGGCCTGGATCAGGATCCCCTCGACGCTCTTCGCCTTCAGATAGCCGGCCGGTTCCTCCAGGGGGAAGCTGTGGGTCGGCCCCAGGGAGAGGATCAGGTTGTCCTCGTTGGCCGCCGCCTGCAGCTCGAAGTTGAAACGGCGGCAGAAGCGCTTGCGCAGGGCCAGACCCCAGGCCTTGTTGATCCTTGATCCGAAGGGGGCGTGGATGACGAAGTGCATGTCCCCGGTCTCATCGAAGAAGCGCTCGAAGACGATCTGTTTCTGCGTCGGTATGACGCCGAAGAGGGCCTTGGTCGCCGCCAGGTACTCGACCAGCTGGGATGCGGCAACCGGATCGAGCTGCTGCTCCCGCTCCAGGTAGTCCAACGCCGCCTGCTGCCCATCGTCCAACAAGCCGTCGAGGATCTCCCGCAGGCGCGAAACCGCCAGGGAGAGTTCATCGGTGCGTCCCGGCGCCTCGCCGAACCAGAAGGGGATGGTGGGGGGCAGGCCTCGGGCGTCCTCGACAAAGACCCTGCCCTGTTCGATCTTCAGCATGCGGTAGGAGAAGTTGCCGAGCTGGAAGATATCCCCCGGCATGCTCTCGAAGGCGAAGTCCTCGTTGAGGCTGCCGACGAAGAGCCCCTCGGGCTGCAGGATCACGTCGTAGTCGAACTGATCCGGAATGGCGCCGCCGTTGGTCAGCGCGGTGAGACGGGCGCTCCGGCGCGGCCGCAGCACGCCGTTGACCGCATCCCGGTGGAGGTAGTCGCCCCTTCTTCCCCGCCGGGTATGAAAACCCTCGGAGAGGATCTTCACCAGCTCGATGAAATCCTTCTCCGCGAGATTGTTGTAGGGGCGGGCGGAGCTGAATGCCCGGAAGAGCGCCTGCTCGTCCCACTCCCGGGCGGATACCTCGGCGATGATCTGCTGCGACAGCACATCCAGCGGATGCTCGGGAATCGGGATGCGGTCGAGCTCCCCCCGGCGGATCGCATCGAGCATCGCCACCGACTCCACCAGGTCGTCGCGGCTGAGGGGGAAGAGCCGCGCCTTGGGGGTCCCGCTGAGCTGGTGCCCGGAACGTCCCGCCCGCTGCAGCAAGGTGGCGATGCTGCGTGGCGAGCCCATCTGACAGACCAGGTCCACATCGCCGATATCGATGCCCAGTTCCAGGGAGGCGGTCGCCACCAGGGCGCGCAGGGATCCCGATTTCAGCCGCCGCTCGGCATCGAGCCGATGCTCCTTGGCCAGGCTGCCGTGATGGGAGGTCACCGCCTCCTCTCCCAGGCTCCTGGCCAGGGCCGCCGCCGCCCGCTCCGCCAGGCGGCGGGTGTTGACGAAGATCAGGGTGGTCCTGTGGCCCAGGATGAGCTGCTCCAGGCGGCGGTAGATCTCATCCCAGGCCTCGTTCGCCATCACCGCCTGCAGCGGCGATCCGGTCAATTCGATGGCGAGGTCACGCTGGCGAATATGGCCGGTGTCGACGATGGTGCAGGCCTGCTGCCGCGGATCGTCGTGCTGTCCGGTGAGGTAGCGCGCCATCTCCTCGATCGGCTTCTGGGTCGCCGAGATGCCGATGCGCAGCGGCGGCCTCCGGCACAACTGGTTGAGCCGCTCCAGGCTCAAGGTCAGGTGGGCGCCGCGCTTGTTGCCGGCCAGGGCATGGATCTCGTCGACGATCACGCTGCGCACCCCGCGCAGCATCTCGCGCCCGGAGTCGGAGGTGAGCAGGATGTAGAGGGACTCCGGGGTGGTCACCAGGATATGGGGCGGGGTGCGCTTCATCATCGCCCGTTCGGCGCTGCTGGTATCGCCGCTGCGCACCAGGGCGCGGATCGCCACGTCGGGGAAGCCGTTCTCCAGCAGCGCATCGCGGATCCCGTTCAGCGGCAGCTCCAGATTCTTGTGGATATCGTTGGAGAGCGCCTTCAGGGGCGAGACATAGAGCACCTGGGTCTCGTCGGCGAGGGGGGACGCCAGGCCCTCGCGGACCAGTCGGTCGATCGCCGCAAGAAAGGCGGCCAGGGTCTTGCCGGAACCGGTGGGCGCCGAGATCAGGGTGTTCCGCGCAGCCTGAATCGCCGGCCAGGCCTCCGCCTGGACCTCGGTTGGTTGGCCGAAATGGCGCTCGAACCATGCGCTGACCGCCGGGTGAAACTGATACCGAGACATCCTTCCATGATAGCCCCTATTTTCCTGCCAGGCTTGGAATCCTATACTCGAAACAGAGTTATCGGTATAACCAACAATTCTAACCGCTGCCGGAGGGACCCAAATCGTGACAACGCTGCTCATCGTTATCGCACTCATTGTCGCCATGCCGTTGATCTACCTTGCCACCCTGGACGGAAACTACAAGGTCAGGCGGTCATTGGCCATCGACGCCAGCCAAAAGACCCTCTTCGACAAGATTCGCGACTTCAGGAGTTGGTCGGACTGGAGCCCCTGGCTGATGCACGAGCCCGAGACCGCCCTCGCCTTCTCCGACACACCGGACCGGGAGGGGGGCTGGTACAGCTGGGACGGCAAAACCATCGGCGCCGGCAGGCTGACCCACGAAAGGTTCATCGGTGAGGAGCGCATCGAGCAGCGGATCGAGTTCAAGCGCCCCTTCAAGTCGGTGAGCCGGGTCTGGTGGGAATTCGAAGCGATCGACGAGAACACCACCCGGGTGCACTGGAACATGGCCGGCAGCATGCCCTTTCTGTTCCGGTTCATGGCGAAGAAGATGCCGGACTATATCAGCAAGGACTACGACACCGGTCTCTATCTGCTGCGCGGCGAACTGGAGGCGGAGGCGGAGGTCCCGCGTATCTCCTTCGAGGGACCCGCCGAACTCCCCGACCAGACCGCCTTGACGATCCATTTCGAAGGCCATCTGGAAGCCATGAAAACGGCGTTTAAGGAGGGCTTTCCCAAGCTGGGCAGCTACATCGACGAGAACCAGCTGACCGCCACGGGCTATCCCTTCACCATCTATCACAAGGTCGACCTGAAGAGCATGCACTTCAATTGCGACCTGGCGATGCCGGTGGCCGGGGAGACCCGGTCCGCGGATTTTGAGATCAAATCCTATCCCGGGGGGCGCTACTACAAGACCACCTTGCAGGGCAGCTACGAGTTTCTCGAACTGGCCTGGTACCAGGCCTACGCCCACCTGCAGATGCAGAAGATAAAGCCCCTGCACAGAGAGCCCCCACGGGAGGTGTATGAGAACGATCCCGCCAGGGTGATCCACAGCAACGAGATCGTTACCTCGATCTATATTCCAATCAAATAGTATTCTGGCTGTTCACACGATTGAGTGGCATAGCCAGTGACTTGATGACAGGGAAAAGTCCGCAAATGAACGCGAATAGACGCAAATGTATTGTGCTGCCCATTTTACAAATACCAGCCCGGCCTCCAGGCCGGGCCTGTTTCATCATGCATCAAGTAATAACCTGATGCCTCAATCCCGGATCAATAGGCTGGTGCTTCCGCCTCATAGTGAATCCCGCTGCGCGCCGCCTGATCGCGGATGGCGCCGTAGAGTTTGTGATCCAGCGAGCCCTTGGCTCCGCCCGACTTCTCCACCTCGCGCCTGAGATATGCATCGCGTTTTGCCGAGAGGTCACCGATCTCCTTTTGTAACGCCTTTCGCTGCTCGGCCTTTTCAGTGATCAGGCTACGCTGCTCCCCGGGCGCCATGGCGCGGATGGAGGCGGGCAGGTGTTCCTTTTCGATGGCATCGAGTTCGACCCGGCCGCTTGCGACATCGTCGACCAGCTCGCTGTCGCCGAGCAGATTGGATCTCCCGCTCTTCGAGGCGTTGAAGGTGGCGCGGCGGGCGCGGGATGCCAGGGAGGCCGACTCGTGCAGCTTGTCCGCCGCTTCCTGTTTGCGGCGCTTCTTCTCCCGCACCTCCTCCGAGCCGTAGTAGAGACGGGTCTCGTCCAGCCGTTTCGAGAGTCTGGCCAGGCTCTCGTCGAAGGGGGTCGTGATCGCCACGGCACCGCCGTCCTGATCGACCTGGGCGTACTGACCGAGTCCGGCAGCGGCGATCCTGTTCCAGACCAGCCGGGTCTGGGGACTGCTGCCGGCCTGGATGGTGTTGACCACGATGCCCCGGGCATTGGCCTGCTTCAGGGTCTGCGGATATTTCACATCGTCCTGGTAATCCATGTGGGGCGGCGCATCCCCCACCAGGAATAGGACGCGATAGGCACCCTCCCCCTGGCTCCAGGAGATCCTGTGGAGCGCGTCGTGGAGCGCCTGATTGACGCTCTCCGGGCCGTCACCGCCCCCCGCGGCGCGAAGATCCATCAGCCTGGCGTAGACCGAGTCGAGATCCTCGGAGAGGTCCACCACCCGGGTCACATACGCATCGCCCCGGTCCCGATAGGCCACCAGCCCCATCCTGATCTCCGGGGCGGGCCTTGCCTGGGCCATGGTGGAGGCGATGGACCAGATCTTCTCCTTGGAGGCCTGGATCAGGCCGCTCATGCTCCCGGTGGTATCCAGCACGAACACCAGCTCGATCCTTGGCGACTGCTGGCTATTGCCGGCTACCACCGGCACCTGAACCGGATCGGCCTGGGTTGGATTGACCGCGCCGACCTCTTTGAGGGTCGGATAGAAGGCGACTGCGCCGGTGGTAAAGGCAAACAGTGCTGCTGCGAGTATTTTCGATTTCATAATCATCTCCTGCTGACTAACCGAGCGTGGACAGCTTGGCAAGGGCGGCTTGCGCCGTGCGATAGGCCTGCTGAAAGGAATCATCCGCGTCATCCCTGATCACGCCCGGCCCGCCCGATCGCTTCCAGCTGTCGGGAATGACGACAAACAGGGCCTGGACGAGGAAAAAGCTCCACAGAGTGAGAAACAGACTTTCGGTCTGCAGCATGGCCCATACCGCGGCCGCCAAGCCGAACAGAACCAGTGCGAGATCGAGCAGTGCCGAGATCAGGCTGGCGTGGTAATAGAGCGAGCGAATCAGCCAGACCAGCCCCAGATGGGCCAGCAGATAGAGCGGCAGACTCAAGCCCATCAGCCAGATCAGTGCGGCACTCATCGACCAGAGGGCTGCGCTGCTGATGCGCCCGACCTTTTCACCACTTCGGCGCAACAGGTAGAGCACATAGAGCAGTCCCGTCGCCGCGATCAGCAGACGCAGTACGAATCCCGGGGCGAACAGGATAGTGAGGGCAGGGAACAGAATCCCCACGCCAAGACTGGCAACCAGCGCGACAGCCACACCTTCCATAAAGCTCGGCCGTCTCATGATTGCGCCCTCCGCTGCTTTTCACGCAGCAAGGCAAGCTCGATGTCATCCTCGCTGACAGCAAACTGGCGCATGAATTCGGGTTCGTTCCAGGCGCCGGGTTGTGCCTCCCCGTTCTCCTGGCCTGCAAGCAACTCCGCCTTCTGCCGCATCGACTCGAGACGGGAACGGTTTTCATCGATACGCTTGTCGAGGGCCTTATGCGCCGTTTGAAGCTCCTGTCGCCTGCGCACCAGATAGTCGAGGTAACGCTCCGACTCCAGTTTGCGTTTCAACAGGTTGCGGGCCAACTCCTCGTTGCCGCAATCGAAGCAGAGATCGAGCTCTTCGGTTACCGGCTGAAGCTGTTGTTCAAGATCGGTTTGCCGCGACTCGAGTTGCTTGAGATCCAACTCGATCAACTTCACCTGCTTTTCATCCTTGTCCAACGCCTCCTCCATCTCGCGGACGGCCTGCCTGAGCAGGATCTCAGGCTCCTCCATGCGATCGATAACCGCATTGACATCGGCTCGAAACAGCCGGGATACTCTCGTGATCAGTGCCATGACACACTCCTTCTGTTTGCATCTCTATGGCACAGTCTAAGCAGGGGCCGGCATGGCGGGTAGACAGATTCAGGTAAAAACCTGGCGGGCGGATTTACATAGAATTTACATCAGCAATACAAAATCTTGTTAGGCTATCGATGGAGTTATCTTGTTTTATCCCTATCCGCCTATGACATTCGCGTCTATTTGCGTTCATTTGCGGACTGTTTCTTACAGCCTCACGAGTAACGGACAAACGGCATGACCCGGAAACCACGTATCCTGATCATCGAAGACGAAGCCGCGATTCGCGTCGGCCTCATCGATGTCTTCATCTACCACGGTTTCGAGGTCGACAGCGCGGCGGAGGGTCCGGCCGGATTGCAGAAGGCCCTCAGCGGCAGATTCGACATGATCCTGCTCGATATCATGCTGCCCGGGATCAACGGCTTCGACATCTGCAACCGGATACGCGAGGAGGACAAGGATCAACCGATCATCATGCTGACCGCCAAGACCAGCGATGAGGACATTGTCCAGGGACTGACCCTGGGCGCGGACGACTATGTGGCGAAACCCTTCTCCGTGGCCCAGCTGGTGCTGCGGGTGCAGGCGGTATTGCGGCGCTCCCGAGACAGCGGTGCGGATCAGCACCGGATTCAGCTGGGGGATGCCGTGGCGATCGACATCCGCAACCTCAGCGGCACGCGCCAGGATCAACCGCTCACCTTTACCCGTCGCGAGATGGAGATCATCGAGTACCTTTATCACCACCGGGAGCGGCCGGTGCCCCGCGAGGAGTTGCTCAACAAGGTCTGGGGCTATGCGAAGAATGCGGAGATCGAAACCCGCACCGTGGACATACATATCGCCAAGCTGCGCAGAAAGATCGAGCCCAACGCCGCGGAGCCGCAATTCCTGACCACCGTGCGCGGCGCCGGCTACCGCCTGCTGGTCGAGTGAAATGGCCGGCTCCGCCCTCACAAGCCTGAGTAAAGACCGGCTGCGGCGCTGGCTGATCCTCTTTTTCCTCGCCCTCGCCATCCCCAGCGCCCTGCTTGTCTACCAGGCCTACGACCAGCTGAAATGGGAGGCCTTTCATCGCCACCGGGTAGAGGCGGAGGAGCTGGCGACACGCATCGACAGGCGCTATGCCCGGCTCATCGAAGAGGAGGAGCGGCGCGCCTTCGTCGACTACAACTTTCTCGTCGTTGCCGGCGATCCCGCGAGCAACTTCATCCAACGCTCCGTGCTATCGAGCTTCCCCGTACGCTCCCCGATACCCGGCTTGATCGGCTATTTCCAGGTGGACAACGAGGGTCTGTTCAAAACCCCGCTGCTCCCCGACTCCGCGCTCGTCGCCGCCGAATATGGCATCCAGGCCGATGAACTGGCGCAGCGGGAGGAGCTCGCCAATCGTGTACGTGCCATCCTTGGCGAAAACCGGCTGTTGCGCACGGAGCAGCCGGTCGAAAGAGAGCAGGAACTCCGGCGTGACCTGGCCGCGCCTGAAGAGATCCCCCTGTCCGACAAGGGCGAGGCACTCTTCTCCTCCAGCGACGAATCAGGCCGCGGCCTGGATCGCCGGCGCTATCTCGGAGATGAAGCGGCGCCAGCCGGTACCACGATCAGCGAAGGGGTCAGTTCTAGCCAGGCGGCCTTTGACCGCCTCTCGGAGCAGAAAACCGACCGGCCGTCGAGGTCGCGCCCAAGCACCGGCATCCTCGGCCGCGTCGATGACCTGGAACTGGACAGCAGCTTCGAGGAGGTACGAAAGCCGCAACAACAGAGGACGCTATCCGCAAAAAAATCCAAGCTGGAAAAACGCGCTCCGCGGAAAGAGCGCAGCGCATTGCCCGAACCTGAGTCGCCTGTTCCGCAACCTGCATCGGTGGGAGCCCCACAAGGGATGCAATCGACTCAGTTGCGTATCCGCACATTCGAAAGCGAGATCGATCCCTTCGAAATGAGCCTTTTGGACAGCGGTCATATCGTGCTCTACAGAAAGGTGTGGCGTGACAACCAGCGTTATATCCAGGGCGCGCTGATCGAACAGCACGCCTTTCTCCAGGCTGTCATCGAAGCCGGCTTTGAAGAGACAAACCTGGCGCGGATGAGCGATCTGATAACCGCCTACCGGGGCAGCCTGCTCACCGCGGTTTCCGCCAATGCGGTTAACCGCTATCAGGCAGGTGCCGGGGAGTTGCGCGGCGCCCTGCTCTACCAGACCCGGCTCACCTCGCCCCTCAACGACCTGGACCTGATATTCACCATCCGACACCTTCCCGCCGGCCCTGGCGGAACCGTCATCGCCTGGATCGCCATCATCCTTTTCCTGCTGCTCGGCGCCGGCGTCTATGGGATCTACCGCCTGGGATTGGGGCAGATAAGCCTGCTCGCCCAACAGCAGGATTTTGTCTCCGCGGTGAGCCACGAGCTGAAGACACCCCTCACCTCGATCCGCATGTATGGCGAAATGCTTCGCGAAGGCTGGGTGGTCGAAGCGAAGAGGCAGGAATACTACGCCTATATACAGGACGAGAGCGAACGCCTGACGCGACTGATCAACAACGTGCTGCAGCTCGCGCGCATGACCCGAAACGACCTGCAGATAGAGCTCAAGCCGGTCTCCGCCGGCGAGTTGATCGACATGATAGGTTCAAAGATCGAATCACAGGTGACCCGCGCCGGATTCACGCTCAATCTGAACCGCGCGGGCGACTGCGAATCCCGTACCCTGCAGATCGATCCCGACTACTTCACCCAGATCATCATCAATCTGGTGGACAATGCCATCAAGTTCTCCGCCAAGGCGGAGCGAAAGGCGATTGATATCGGGTGTCAGGGCGCCCAGGACGGCACCCTGACCTTCACGGTGCGTGACCACGGACCGGGGATTGCAAAGGATCAGATGAAGAAGATTTTCAAGCTCTTCTACCGATCCGAAAACGAACTCACCCGGGAGACCGTAGGGACCGGAATCGGCCTGGCGCTGGTGAACCAGTTGACCGCAGCGATGAACGGGCGCGTGGATCTGGTGAACAAGCAGCCGGGGGTGGAGTTTCGCATCAGCTTCCGGTCCCAATGAGGGTTGCCCTTGCCAGGTGCCGAAGCCGGGCTAGCGCTTGTTACGCCAATCCCCCGGGGTAAACCCAAAGGCGCTTTTGAACGCCCGACTGAATGCCGCCTCCGATTCATAGCCGACCTCGAAGGCGATCTGCCCCATGGCACGCGGACTCTCCCGCAGGCGAACCGCCGCCAATTGCAGACGCCAACGGGTCAGGTAACGCATCGGGGGCATGCCGACAAGCATGGAAAAGCGCTCGGCAAAGGCGGAGCGCGACAGACTGACCGCGGTTGCCAATTCATCGGTGGTCCATGCGTGCGCGGGCCGGGTGTGCAGCATCGCCAGCGCCTTTCCGATCTTGGCATCGCGCAGCCCGGCGAGCCAGCCTGTCTGATCCTCGGGCAGGCCGGCGAGGTATCGTCTCACGGCCTCGACGAACAACAGCTCGGCGAGCTTGCTCAGTACCGTCGTTGAACCGACCCCCCCGCCGGCGAACTCCTCCACGGCGCGCCGAAAGGATTCACTGATCCAGGCCCCGGCAACATTGTCGATGGTATTTATCCGCAGCACCCGAGGCAGTGCGGCGAGAAGCGGATTGTCGGGCAGTTCGCAACCCATATAGCCACAGATCACATGGGTCTCGTCACCACCCCCACCGACACTCAACACGGCCGGACTGCCGCCGCTCGGCGGTTGAATCAGATGATCGATGACCGCCGGCTCGAGGCCGGGTGCGCTGCCGAGGGCATGCCGATCGTTTCGGGGCATCAGGATAACCTCGCCCGCCGTCACTTCGATTGGCGCTTCAGGCTCGAGCTGCAGAAACAGACGCCCGCTGACCAGATAGTGATAAGCGATGATCTGCGCGGGCATCGGACCATAGGGAAGACAATCCTCGGGACCGATTTGCGAGGCGATGCACCAGGGTGCGCTGAATCGCGCATCGAGAAAAACGTTGCTGGTCAGTCGCACCGCGGACATGACATCCGACAAGGCATCCATAGGCTTCAATCAACCGTTTCGGGCGTTCCGGCGTCTGCGTCAACGATTCCGGCGTCTGGGACATGGCCGATGCGCAGACATCCGCCTAGATTAACAAATACCAAATCAAGAGCAACATAAACCACTTGGGAGATGAGAGGATGACTATGCAAAACCAGTATGGCCTGAACCATTCCGGGGCCCATCACGATAGCCTTGAGAGCTATGATCGCGCACTGCAACAACTGCTATGCTACATCGGGGATCCCGTCGCGACGGTGAACGACGCCATTGCCGAATCACCGGGGTTCACCATGGCGCACATACTAAAGGCCTATCTGCACCTGCTGGGCACTGAACCCGGCGACATCGCGATTGCCAACACATGCCTGGAAACGGCTGTTCGCCTCGGCGGGGATGCCCGGGAACGGATGCATCAAGAGGCGGTGGGTCACCTGGTCGCGGGGCGCTGGCACAGGGCGGGCAGCCTGCTCGAAGATATCAGCATCGATAACCCCCGGGACATACTTGCCCTCCAGGCGGGCCACCTGGTCGATTTCTACACCGGGAATTCGCGCATGCTGCGTGATCGCATCGCACGCGCCTTCCCCAAGTGGAACAAGGAAATGCCGCACTACCATGCACTCCTTGGCATGTATGCCTTCGGCCTCGAGGAGACAGGGCACTACGATCTGGCGGAGCGCTACGGACGCGAGTCAGTGGCGTTGAACCCGAGGGACGGATGGGGGCAGCATGCGGTGGCCCATGTCATGGAGATGCAGGGTCGGCCGGCGGAAGGAATCGCCTGGATGCGGCAAAATCCCGACGCCTGGTCGGACGACAGCTTTTTCCAGGTCCACAACTGGTGGCATCTGGCCCTCTATCACCTGGAACTGGGTGAAATCGATGAGGTCTTCGCCCTCTTCGACGGCCCGATCTACGGCGAGCGGTCGAACATGGTGCTCGACATGATCGATGTCTCGGCCATGCTCTGGCGGCTGGAGTTGCGCGGCATCGATGTGGGCGATCGCTGGCAGGCCATTGCGGACGGCTGGGCGCCCATAGCAACCGCCGGCAACTACGTCTTCAACGATCTGCATGCGGTGATGGCCTTCATCGGGGCAGACCGCCCGCATGCGGTCGACGAGGTCATCGATGCGCAGCTGGCCGCCATGGCGCGTGACGACGACAATGCCCGCTTCACCCGGGAGGTTGGCCATCCCCTGACCCTGGCGTTCAAGGCGTTTGCGGATGGGGATTATCACCAGACAGTGGAACGCATCCGGCCGGTGCGGGCGATCGCCCACCGTTTCGGCGGGAGCCATGCCCAGCGCGACATTCTGGACCTGACCCTGATCGAAGCGGCGTTTCGTGCCGGCGAGACGAACCTGGCCGACGCGCTGATCGCCGAACGCTCGCAGCGTCGTCCCGACAGCCCGCTGCTGCGACAATTCGACAGGCGCTTGATCCATCTGCATCGAGCCGCATGACCGCCCTTGATCCACACGACCCTTCGTAAGCCGTGCGGACCACCAGCAACACTCCTGGCGGCTTTATAAACTGAATCCCGGCTCAGGGTATTGAGATCGGCTTTCTCGATACGGAGTCGGGATTCTTTTAGAAAAGAGGACCTTCTTCGGACCCTATCCTCGGTTCAGGCGAAATCCCGCGAAGCTCCGCCGCCGGCCTCAGTCATATTTCCTTCCACAGGCCGAATGGATCTCGTCCACAGCCTGAACGCTCTCGACCCCCACCAGGTGCTCCAACAAACAACCTAAAAACAGGCGTCTCTCCTCGAGCAGAATACCGGGCTGTTTATAGAGCCCGTGACATGCCTGTTTGATTAAGTTTGCGGCAGGGTCAAACTTCGCACCTTTAAGGTGCACCAAGAGACAGTCATCGTAGGCTTCGTCATCACCCGCGTATATTGAGGACGCGGCGATCAAACAAAAGATTGTCAAAATTGACGGTATTTTCCTCATATCACCACCTGAACTCATCCCTGTATACTATTTAAAGATGTGGACCGCTCAATGCAATCATAACAATACAAATCCGACCCAAGCTTCAAGGCCCGGAGACATACACTACCACTGTCTGACAGTCATTCCTGTAACAAGATGCAGTGAGTCCCTACAGTGAACGCTTCACCCTGAGGCGGCCTTGGTCAGGGCGGATATGTATATAAATGTACAACCAAACCCATCATTGACTTACCCTGAGGCCACTCCCAATGGAAGCGATGCAGCGACTACTCGAAATCATGGCACAGCTACGGCACCCCGTTGAGGGTTGTCCCTGGGATTTGAGTCAGACCTACAGCACCATCGTGCCCTATACCCTGGAAGAGGCTTATGAAGTCGCGGACAGCATCCAGCGGGGCGAGATGGCTGAACTGCGCGACGAACTCGGCGACCTGCTGTTCCAGATCGTCTTCTACAGCCAGATTGCCAAGGAGGAGGGTCACTTCGATTTCAACGATGTGGCGAGCGGCATCTGCGACAAGATGACCCGCCGTCACCCCCATGTCTTTTCGGATGCGCGGTATGAGAACGAACAGGCGCTGCGCCACGCCTGGGAACAGCGAAAGGCGGAAGAGCGGACTCAACGCGGGGACAGCTCGGAACCGACCAGCCATATGGACGGAGTGGCCCATGCCCTGCCCGCATTGATCCGGGCGGAGAAGCTGCAACGAAGAGCGGCCCGGGTGGGTTTCGACTGGCCGCATGCCCAGGGCGCCCTGGCCAAGGTGATTGAGGAGCTGGATGAGGTCCGCGCTGAGATGGACGAGGGCGACGAGGACCGCCTGCAGGAAGAACTCGGCGACCTGTTGTTCTCCATGGTCAATCTCATACGCCTGCTCAACATGGATGCCGAGCAATCGCTGAGTCGCGCCAACGAGAAGTTTGAAAGACGGTTTCGCGCCATGGAGCGTTCGCTCCAGGAAGCGAATGGAGCCAACATCCAGGACCTCTCATTGGAACAGCTGGACGCTGTATGGGAGAAGGTAAAACGAAGCGAATCCGGCAACACATAAACAGATCCTGGGGGAACAGATCCGACTACCACCAAAATTTCAGTAATAAAAAATTCAGAGACCGAAAACAAATAGATCGTTTCAGAAACAACCGCTCTCTGACCCTTTTAATCATTCGAGGATTTCTTGATCACTTCATAGACAATAAAGAGCGCAAAGGCCACGACTCCCATGGAAACAAGAAATTCGAGAAGCGAGGGATTAGCTAATAACTTATCAAGTAAGGCGACTTCATTGGCTGTCATGTCCATACCCCATTGCCGGTTTACTGGTTAAAGACATATTCGAAAGATTAGAGGGCTTGCCTGATAACGTCAAGTTATTGTTATTGTTAATATTTTTCCACTTCTTACCACTTTTCACCACGAACAGTCGCAAACCATAGAAAGGGGAATTCAAAAAGTAAAAGATGACAATTGATTAGCGTTGAAACTTATGTGGAGGGCTGAAGAATTAACAAATCAAGTTAGAATCGTTTGTTAACTGTAAATCTCAAAATCAAGCGATAACCTCTTGTTATCTACTTCGCAAAGAAAAAAACCATAACCAGGAAAACCAGGGTGAAAGAACCATTGTCAATCAATAGTTAACGTTTTTTATCCCTGACCCCATTTATCCATTTATGGGATAACCGGGGTCAGAGAACAATTGTCTCTAATATTAGAAATAAATGTTCTCTGACCCCGTTTTATGATGTTGAGCCTACGACGCGAATTCAAGATTATTGAAGCTTTCGAACGAATTTGAGTTTTCGAATGACAACATTATTGATCGATTTCAATTGCTTCTGACCGGACGGCGTAAGGTGCGTTTGTTTATAACCCGTGGGCGAGTTCATGAGCGATGACCGGTTGATGATGTGGCCGATCTGGCATCCAATAACTTGTTTGAACAAACTCGATACACGGTTACAGAGTTCCTAGCCAAGGGTCAGCGATAGCCCAATTGGGAAACTTTGTTCGGCTAACGCATTCTTCAGCGGGCGCGGTCTTTTTGCGCTCAGCTGAAAGAAAATGTTAGCCGAATTTCAATCGGGTAGCGAGCCTTCCCGCCCAATCTCGTATTGCGGCTTTATTTAAATAATCCCCATTTTGGATTTCAGGTAAAGCAAACATTGCAAAACGCATGATCAGACGATGAAACATACTCAATTTAGAAGTATTTAAGCGCCCCTTGAAAAAAGAGATACTCAAAGGTGATATTCCAGGAGTTATCTTTAAAATATACTTCAGATAGTATGAAGCAGCATGATTATCCTCCATTAATTTTATTCGAGCACGAGGCTGGTTTGGATTGTTAAAGCCTGGATCGATATACAAAGGCAACTCAAGCTCTGATTCATTATTGGTGACACACATGCATGTAAAAAAGAAGGCAACCTGTATATGTGAAAGCGCAGAGTGATTCGTTTTAAGAAACTTTTTGATTTTTGGGGTACATTGACTAAGCCGAATCGGGCTGCCTACGATCGCTGCATCATACCCAACTGGGTCTTTCGAACCAACAATGCAGAGATCGACATTCAAACCTTCGCCGGTCAATTTTTCCGCTATGGTCTTCGCTACATCTGCGGTAGCCCCATATCCGGAATCATATGTAATCAATATTTTTTTCAAATAGTATTATCCTTTTTACGCAACTAATCTCGATATGGCTAACAGCGCAAACACCGGAGACAAAACCAGAGCGAAGCGACGGTTTTGGAATCCGTGTGATTTTTCTTGTTAGCAGATTCATTTTTGGAATATATTTCTCCATGCAGAAATGACCAAAAATATTGCACCTAAACAGAACATCAGAAGCATGACAAAATAAACATTTCCAGGATTCCTAACTAAATGCTCAAATATTTGAATAGATCCTGGAGAACATGAGACAGAGTCTAAAAATTTTACGGCGAAATATTGATATGCTGAACTAGAGCCAATTGCTAGTAAAAAGAAAACCCATGACGCTATCATAAATCTGCCAACGTCATCTCCTGGGTTAGATCCAATTACTTTTTCTCTAAAAGTAATAGTAAGAGCCAATGCTCCAGCGCTTAAATTCATATAGGTTTTAGCAGTATCAATATACAAAGGCATTATGTCTTTATTGACTACATATCTGATAATTTCGCACTCAGCCATTTATAAACCCTCTTCTTGATCTCAGCTAACGAGGATGTAGAAAAACCCCAACACAATGGTTGCAGCTTCTAGGTCCAAACATTTTGTTATAAATATATATAATCATTTCAGAATACTGAATATCTGGCTTAGTAAGGCAGATTTTCAATGAATTTCCATGTCTAAGCC
>QBVC01000033.1 GCA_003058495.1 gamma proteobacterium symbiont of Ctena orbiculata
CATCGATCTCTGCGCCCCGATCGGCAAGGGACAGCGAGGCCTCATCGTCTCGCCGCCGAAGGCGGGTAAGACGATGATGCTGCAGAACATCGCCCAGTCGATCACCCACAACCATCCGGAGTGCTACGTCATCGTGCTGCTGATCGACGAGCGTCCTGAAGAGGTCACCGAGATGGCGCGTTCGGTCAGGGGCGAAGTGATTTCCAGTACCTTCGACGAGCCGGCTACCCGGCATGTGCAGGTCGCGGAGATGGTGATCGAGAAGGCGAAGCGCCTGGTGGAACACAAGCGCGATGTGGTGATCCTGCTCGATTCGATCACCCGCCTCGCCCGGGCCTACAATACCGTGGTGCCCTCCTCGGGCAAGGTCTTGACCGGTGGTGTCGACGCCAATGCGCTGCACAGGCCGAAGCGCTTCTTCGGTGCGGCGCGCAATGTGGAGGAGGGCGGTTCCCTGACTATCCTCGCCACTGCCCTGGTGGATACGGGATCGAGAATGGATGACGTGATCTACGAAGAGTTCAAGGGGACGGGCAACATGGAGGTCCATCTGGACCGGCGCATCGCCGAGAAACGCATTTTCCCCGCCATCAATATCAACCGTTCCGGCACCCGTCGCGAGGAGCTGCTGATGAAGCCGGATGAGCTGCAGAAGATGTGGATATTGCGAAAGATCCTCCATCCCATGGATGAGCTTGCCGCGATGGAGTTTCTCTACGACAAGCTGAAGGTCAGCAAGACCAATGATGAGTTTTTCGAGGCGATGAAGGGCTAAGCCCGTCTACAGTCAGGTTACAGGATGGATGCCCGATGGTCTCTGCAAGCTTGACGCCGTCCATCTTAAACTCCTTTCAACCAGCCTAATCAAACAGTGTAGGGTGCGGCTTGCCGCACCATTCAATGTACTCCTATCGGACAATTGCCCTGTAGGGTGGGGCCCAGCCCCACCAATCAATCCAATGACAATTCCATTTGGTGGGGCAGGGCTCTACCCTGCGCATTGTTCCCAGGCCTCTGTGTGGCAACGAATAAATGGTGCGGCAAGCCGCACCCTACTGATCTATTTTTTAATAGAGGTTGTGATCGGGATCTGAGACTACTCACGACCATCTCAGCCTCAATGATGCGTTTGACTGAAGAACCGGTTACATTGTCATTTAGGTAATCAGCCTCAAATAAACAATGAAAGCCATGATATTGGCCGCGGGCCGCGGCGAGCGGATGCGGCCCTTCACCGACAAGCTGCCCAAACCGCTGCTGCCGGTCGCCGGCAAGCCCCTGATCGTTCACCATATCGAACGGCTAGCGCAGGCGGGTTTTCGCGAGCTGGTGATCAATCATGCCCACCTGGGTGAGATGATCGAGTCCACCCTCGGAGACGGCGGCGCCTGGGGGGTGGAGATACGCTATTCAGCGGAGAGGGTGGCGCTGGAGACAGGCGGGGGTATCTACCATGCGCTACCCCTGCTGGGGGAGGCGCCCTTTCTGGTGGTCAACGGAGATATCTGGTGCGATATCGACTTCGGCCGCCTGTCGCTGCGACGGGGTGATATGGCGCATCTGGTATTGGTGCCCAATCCGCAGCACAATCAGAGAGGAGACTTCCGGCTGCAGCAGGGGCGGGTGATCCGGGGAGAGGAGGAGCGTCTGACCTTCAGCGGGATCGGTATCTATGATCCCGCTATGTTCGCATCCTGCCGACCGACGGCTTTCCCATTGGCGCCACTGCTGAGATCCGTGATCGAGAAGGGGCTGGTTTCGGGTGAGTGCTTCCCGGGCCGCTGGATGGATATCGGCACCCCCCAGAGGCTGGCGGAGTTGGAGCGACTGGTGATGGAGGAAGATCACGGCGTTACAAGCCTTGCCCCTGGCAGCGCTTGTCACGGCGGGGATCTCTCTGCGCCAGAGGCGTTCGAATCGAGGGAGAAGCCATGGGACAAGAAATAGAAACATGTGAATTCTCCGCGCACGATTTTGCCGAGTTTCAGCGCCGCCTTGGGAGGGAGACCCAACTCCTCGCCGAGTGGTTCGAGGAGGGGGTGTTTGCCTCGGATGGGGCTATCGGGGGGTATGAGCTCGAGGCCTGTCTGCTCGACCGGGACGCGAATCCCGCGCCCCTCAATCAACCCCTGCTGGAGAGGCTTGACGAGTCCCTCGTGGTACCCGAGCTCGCGACCTTCAACGTGGAGATCAACAGCACGGCCAGACCGCTGCATGGCGACGTGTTCGAACGCATGGCCGAAGAGCTGCAGTCGCTATGGGACAGGAGCAATCGCGCAGCACAGCCGCTGGGCGCCAGAATGGGGATGATCGGAATCATGCCGAGCCTGCGGCAGCAGGCGCTGACGCTGCACAATATGTCCCCGCTGAATCGTTACCAGGCCCTCAACGATCAGGTTTTCAAGCTAAGGCACGGCAAGCCGCTCTCGATACAGATCGAGGGTAGGGAGACCCTGAATCTTGAACACGATGACGTCATGCTGGAATCGGCGGCGACCTCGTTTCAGATCCATCTGCAGGCCGATGCAAAACGCGCGGCTCTCCTCTATAACCTGTCAAAGATCGCATCCGCACCGATGGTGGCGGTGAGTGCCAATTCACCCTACCTGTTCGGCCACGATCTCTGGGATGAGACGCGAATACCCCTGTTTGAACAGTCGATATCGGTGGGCGCATCGGATTTGACCAAGCGCGTCAGTTTCGGCATCCGCTATCTCTATGCGTCGATGATGGAGAATTTCGAGGCCAATTTCCAACGCTATCCGGTACTCTTGCCGCTGCTGATGGATGAACCGGTGGAGAGGCTGGCCCACCTTCGACTGCACAATGGGACCATCTGGCGGTGGAATCGCCCGCTGATCGGTTTTGACGGCAACGGCAGGCCCCATCTGCGCATCGAGCATCGGGTGGTGCCGGCCGGGCCGAGTGTCATCGATGCCATCGCCAACGCCGCCTTCTATTTCGGTCTTGTGACCGGATTGGCGGAACGCTATGAATCGCCGGAAGCGGAGATGGGATTTATCCGTGCCCGCAGCAACTTCTACAACGCGGCGCGGAAGGGGCTGAAGGCGGAGCTCTTCTGGTTTGACTGGAGTACTTGTCCCGCCGAAACCCTGATCAGGGAACAGTTGCTGGGGGTGGCGAGGGATGGATTGCGGCATCTCGGTATCGATGCAGCCTCCATCGACTATTGGCTGGGTATCATTGAACAGCGCGTGGTACGGGGTATCAACGGCGCCACCTGGCAGCGTCAATGGGTGGCCCGGCACGGCCCGCATTTTCAGCAGCTGATGGAGGCCTATCTCGAACAGCAGGAGAGCGGCAAACCGGTGCATGAGTGGACGCTCTAGTCTGCTCGGCGAGGCTTGGTCTCGCCCTCGGCCGGGCAGGCGCCTGGAATCCCCTCGTTATCCAAGGGTCCGGGGATTAGGGGTTAGTATGATCAATTCGGGTAAACTATAGGCATGCTGCAGGAATTCGATTATTTGCCAGAGAATCTGTTGACGCTGGAGGCAAGACAGCTCGCCGATCACCTGAATGGCCCCACCCTGATCCACCTTCCCGGGAGAAGAGAGGAGCCGCTCTTTGTCTCCGTCTTGATGCATGGCAATGAAACTGTCGGCTGGGAGGCGATACGCGCCCTCTTGGCCGTCTATCGAAACCGGGAGCTGCCACGGGCGCTGAGCCTGTTCATCGGCAACGTGGATGCGGCGGCTGAAGGCCTGCGCCTGCTCCCAGGACAGCCCGACTACAACCGGATATGGTGTGGCAGCGAACTCGAGCTGACCCCCGAGCACCGGGTTATGGAGCAGGTGGTCGAGCGCATGCGCTCGCGCAAGCCGTTTGCCAGTGTCGACATCCACAACAACACCGGTCTCAATCCCCACTACGCCTGCATCAACCGCATGGATACCGAGTTTCTTCACCTCGCCCTGCTCTTCTCCCGCACCGTGGTCTATTTTCTGCGTCCCAGGGGGGTGCAGTCGATGGCCTTTGCGGAGCTCTGTCCCGCGGTGACCCTGGAGTGCGGCAAGGTCGGCAGCGCCCACGGCATAGAGCATGCCCGGGACTACCTCGAGGCCTGCCTGCACCTGGCTGAACACCCCCGGCACAGGGTGAGCCACCTCGATATCGACCTGTTTCACACCGTGGCCCAGGTCAAGATATCCCCCGATGTCAGTTTCGGCTTTACGCCCGGGGAGAGCGCTATCGTGCTCGACCCCCACATCGACCACCTCAACTTCCGCGAGTTGCCCAGCGGAACCCTTTTCGGCTGGTTAAACGGCGCCGGCCTCGATGCCCTGGATGTCAGGGATGAGCAGGGCCGCGAGGTGAGCGATGACTATTTCACCATCGAGGACGGGCAGCTCTGCCTCCATCGTTCGGTCATGCCATCCATGTTGACCAAGGATCTGAACGTGATTCGACAGGACTGTCTCTGTTATCTGATGGAGCGCTATGAGTCCCATCTGACGAATTCGGCGACGAGCGCGCCCCAAGGCGGATGACCGGATAGTGGCCGCTCACTTCTCGAAAAGAGGATTGGCCTGTAGGTCCGCGTGATAGGAGGAACGTACCATGGGGCCGCTGGCAACACGGGTAAATCCCATCTCCCTGGCGATCTCTCCAAGCTGATCAAACTCTTCCGGGGGGACGAACCGGATCACGGGGAGATGGTCCCTGCTCGGTTGCAGGTATTGCCCCAGGGTAAGCATCTCGCAGCCGTGACGGCGCAGCGCCTGGACCACCTCGAGCACCTCATCTCTCTCCTCTCCCAGGCCCAGCATCAGGCCCGACTTGGCGGGTACCTCGGGATGTAGCTGCTTGAATCTTTGCAGCAGTTCCAGCGAGCCCTGGTAATCCGCACCGGGACGGGCCTGTCTGTAGAGTCGGGGCACCGTTTCCAGGTTATGGTTGAAGACGTCGGGGGGATAGGCAGAGAAGGCGCTCAGCGCCGACTCAACGCGGCCGCGAAAGTCGGGCACCAGGATCTCGATCTTGGTCTGCGGTCGCTGGCCGCGAATGGCGGAGATGCATTGTGCGAAATGTCCGCCGCCGCCGTCGCGCAGATCGTCCCGGTCGACGGAGGTGATGACCACATAGTTGAGCGCCATCGCGGCCACCGCCTCGGCGAGTTGCACGGGCTCTTCGGGATCGAGGGGCTTGGGCGTGCCATGGGCGACGTCGCAGAAGGGGCAGCGGCGGGTACAGATATCCCCCATGACCATGAAGGTGGCGGTGCCATGATGGAAACACTCCCCCAGGTTGGGGCAGGCCGCCTCTTCGCAGACCGAGCTCAAGCCCCTGTCGCGCAGGATGCGGCGGATACGGCTCACCTGCTTGCCCAGCGGCGCCTTGGCGCGGATCCACTCGGGTTTGCGCAGGACCGTCTCCCGGGGTTCCACCTTCACCGGTATGCGGGACAGTTTGGATTTGCCCCGCTGGTGGCTCTCCGGGGTTGAACGCGAGGGTGGAAGGATCTCTTTGTCGAGACTCATGGCGCTATCTCTCTATCGACGAAGCTGAGAGTGTAGCCCAAAGCGGCGGCCAGGTGGGCGGAGAATTGCCGGCCCAGGCCGGCGATGTCGGTATCGATATGCTGATCGGCCAACTGGGTGATCCTGAGTCCCGGATAGCCGCAGGGGTCGATGCGTTTAAAGGGTGAGAGATCCATGTTCACATTCAGGCTGAGCCCGTGAAAGCTGCAACCCCGCCGTACCCGCAGGCCGAGGGAGGCGACCTTGCTGCCGTCGATATAGACCCCGGGGGCATCCCTGCGGGCGGCCGCCGCCACACCCTGTTCCGCCAGCAGGGCGATGACCGCCCCTTCCAGATGGCTCACCAGGGTGCGCACGCCGAGACGGGCGCGGCGCAGATCGAGCAGGAGATAGGCGATGAGCTGTCCGGGGCCGTGATAGGTGACCTGGCCGCCCCGGTCTGTCTCGATCACCGGGATCTCCCCGGGATCGATGAGATGCTCGCGTTTTCCCGCCTGTCCCAGGGTGAACACGGGCGGGTGCTCGAGCAGCCAGAGCTGATCGGGACTGCGGTCGCTGCGCGCATCGGTATAGGCCTGCATCGCCTGCCAGGCATCGGGGTAGGGCTGCATCCCAAGCTGTCGGACCAGGAGTCGGGCGGACACCTTCAGAGGGCCATCACCACTTTTTCGTGGGCACTGAGGTCGAGGTAGATGGCGTCGAGCTGGGCCTTGCTCTGGGCGCGCAGGGTGATGGTTACCGAGACCCACTTTCCCCCCTTGCTGAGGCGGCTGTTGACGGCGGTTTCGTGGAGCTCCTCGGTATGGCGGCCCACCAGCTCCACCACCATCGCCTCGAAACCGGGCTCGGCCTTGCCCATCACCTTGATCGGGAAATCACAGGGAAATTCCAGCAGTGTCTCTTCGTTCTGATCCACGATGATCCGCCCTCACTCCAGCCACAGCAGCGCGCTGTCCTTGATCTGCTGCCAGATATTGCCGTCCGCGATGCTCTTCAGCGCGATCAGGGGCGCTTCGGTAACCGGTTCGCCATTGAGGGTGACGCTGACATGACCGAGCACCTTGCCCTCTTTGATCGGCGCCATGATCCTCGGTTCTATCTCCATGCTGGCATTGAGATTCTTGTACTGGTGTCGGGGGATGGTGACATTCAGGTCCTGGTTGAGGCCGATGGGCAGCTTCTCCTTTTCACCCTTCCAGATGCGGGCCCGATTGAGCACCTCCCCGGCGCTGTAGAGTTGATGGGTCTCATAGAAGCGAAAGCCGTAGTTCAGCAGACTTTGGCTTGCCTGGGCCCTGGCCTCCTCGCCCTTGGTCCCCATCACCACGGTGATGAGGCGCATGTTCTCCCGCTGGGCCGACGCGACCAGGCAGTAACCCGCGGCCTCGGTATGGCCGGTTTTGATGCCGTCCACGCTCTCGTCGCGCCACAGCAGCTTGTTCCGGTTGTGTTGCTCTATATCATTGAATACAAATGATTTATCACGATACCAAGGATAGTACTCCGGATAATCCCGAATCGTGGCCGCGGCCACCTTGGCGATATCCGCCGGCGTGGTGTAGTGGTCGTCGTCGGGGAGCCCTGTGCTGTTGACGAAGTGGGTGTCCGCCATGCCGAGACGCCTGGCATGGTTGTTCATCAGCTCGGCGAAGGTGGCCTCGCTGCCGGCGATATGCTCGGCGAGGGCGACACAGGCGTCGTTGCCCGACTGGATGATCATGCCCTTGACCAGGTCGATGACCTTGACCTTTTTCCCAACCTCGATGAACATCCGCGAGCCTGGTGTGCGCCAGGCCTTTTCGCTGATCAGCACCTTGTCTTCCAGGTTGATATTGCCCTGTTTCAATTCATTGAAGACCGCGTAGGCAGTCATGATCTTGGTCAGGCTGGCGGGTTCGAGCCGATTGTCGGCGCCCTTTGTGGCGAGAATCCTGCCGCTGTGGAAGTCGACCAGCAGATAACCCGAGGCCGAGACCTCCGGTGGGGCGGGGGTGGGGCTGACCGCATGGGCCGAGAAGACGGCCAGGCAAAGCAGCCACAACACGGCGCTGTTCAGACGGGCATGGGGTGGGCGCGGACAGATGGGTATGGCTTGTGTGGCTGGCATAGTGATGCGCTATTTTATTGATTCGTTAACGAATGACAACATGGGGATCGGCAATGCCGAGTTTGCCCAGCCGTTGACTGAGATGATCAGCCAGCTCCACGCTGGCAATCGGGCCCACCTGTACCCGATAGACCGGACGCTCGGGGTTATCGCTGTCTTCTATGAGTACACGGGTCTTTAATTGTTCCTCGAGTCTCCTTTTCAGGCGTTGTGCATTCTCGGCGCTGCCGAAGGCGCCGACCTGGAGGAAAAGTTCCGGCAGCATGTTTCCCTTTCTCAGTTTCACCGGTTTCGCCGCGACAGCCTTTTTCGCGCTGTTCGGGTCGAGACTCACCACCTCGACCAGGCCCGTGCCCTCGCCGGTGATACCCAGCTTCCAGGCCGCGGTATAGGAGAGATCGATCAGGCGGTTGTCGTGAAACGGACCGCGATCGTTGACCTTCACCACCACACTGCGATTGTTTTTCAGGTTGGTAACGCGGACATAGCTTGGCAGCGGCAGACTCTTGTGCGCCGCGGTCATGGCATACATATCGTAGGTCTCCCCGCTGCTGGTGCGCTGACCGTGAAACTTGCTGCCATACCAGGAGGCGATACCGCGGGCGCTGTAGCCCCGGTAGTCGTCAAGGGTGTAGTAGCGTTTGCCGAACACCACGTAGCTCTCCGGGTTGCCGTAGCGGCTTGGCGGTTCCTGCTTGGGCACCGCGTCGGGAATCGCTTCGATATTGGCGGGGGGCGGGTGGCGATGGCTGACGCCATCCCGTTTTTCGATGCGCGCAACCCTGTCCGTGCTGCAGGCGGTGATCAGCGCCGTGCAGATGATCGCGACGATCACTGCCTGCAATGAAATCCCGGCCCTCATTCCTATGCTGTTGCGATATATCATCTACCTGGCTGTTTCAGCGGCCATCTTGGCGGCAAGGATCTCCCGGCTCAGTTGATAGACCGCCATGGCGTAGAGGTTGCTGTGATTGTAGCGTGTTATGACATAGAAATTGTGCAGTCCCAACCAAAACTCATCTTTGTCACCGGCATCGAGCTTGACCAGGCTGGTCAGGGAGTCGGCGGCGGGGGGTTCACCCTGCAGCGGACGAATTCCCCTGGCCAGCAGCGTGCCCAGTTTGATGCTGGGTTTCATTCCTGCGTCGACGAAGGCCTGAAGGCCCTCTCCGCCATTGGTCAGCAAGGTGATGGGCTGGTTGGGCTTCCAGCCGTGGGTCTTGAAGTAGCTTGCGACGCTGGCGATGATATCGGCATTGCTGTTCCACAGGTCGCGTCTGCCGTCGCCGTCATGGTCCACGGCGTAGCGGCGGTAGCTGCTGGAGATGAACTGGGGCATCCCCATCGCCCCGGCGTAGGAACCCATTGCGCTTTCACGGTCTACCCCCTCCTCCCGGGTTAGCAGCAGGAACTGCTCCAATTCCCGGCGAAAGAAATCGCTCCGCTTGGGGTAGCCGAAGGCGAGAGTGGTGAGGGCGTCGAGTACCCGGTATCGCCCGATGTGCTTGCCGTAGCGGGTCTCAACGCCGATGATGGCGACGATGATTTCGGCGGGCACCCCGTACTGCTCGCTCACCGACACCAGCAAGGCCTCGTTCTGGCGCCAAAACTCGACCCCGCCGGCCACCCGGTCGGGTTTCAGGAAGATGGGGCGGTACTCATGCCAGGCCTTAGACTCCGCGGGACGGGTGATCGCTTCGATGATGTCGTCCCTGAAGGTTGTGCCGATCAGCAGGCGTTCCACTTGATCCGCATTGAAGTCGTGTTTTTCAGCCATCTCCCGGGCAAACTTCTTGAACGCGGTTGTCTGCTGTTGGGTATGGGCGCAAGCCGCCGTGGACAGGGCGAGGCTGGATAGAAGCAGAAGTTGAATAATAAGTCGCATGATCGTTTAGGTCGGCAGTAGTTTTTTGTGGGTATGGATGGACATCAGCATACCGAAGCTGGCAAGGATGGTCACCAGGGAGGTGCCGCCGTAGCTGATCAGCGGCAAGGGTACACCGACAACCGGCAGCAGTCCGGTGACCATCCCGGCATTGACGAAAAGATAGACGAAAAATACCAGCGACAGTGATCCGGCAAGGATCCTGCCGAAGGTATCCTGGGCCTGGGTGGCGATATAGAGGCCGCGCATGATTATGAAGAGATAGAGCGAGAGCAGGGCGAGCACGCCGACCAGGCCGAACTCCTCGGAGATGACGGCGAAAATGAAATCGGTGTGTCGTTCCGGGAGAAACTCCAGGTGGGACTGGGTGCCGTTGAGCCAGCCCTTGCCGCTGATGCCCCCGGAGCCGATGGCGATCTTGGACTGGATGATATGGTAGCCGGTGCCCAACGGATCGCTTTCCGGGTTGAGGAAGGTGAGCACGCGCTGGCGCTGGTACTCATGCATGAAGTACCAGGCGACCGGGCCGAGGGCCGCCATCAGCATGCCGATGGCGCTGATGACGCGCCAGCTGATGCCGGCCAGAAACAGGGCGAAGGCGCCGGCGGTGGCCACCAGCAGCGCTGTGCCAAGATCGGGTTGTTTCGCGATCAGCAGTACCGGGAGCAGGGTGAACAGGCCCGCCATCACCAGTCTTGACGGATTGGGCGGCAGTCGATGCTCCGCCAGATACCAGGCGATCAGCATCGGCAGGGTGAGTTTGAACATCTCCGAAGGCTGAAAGCGGATAAACCCCAGGTCGAGCCAGCGCTGCGCCCCCTTGCCCTCCTCGCCGAATATGATCACCGAGATCAGCATCAGGATGCCGATCAGGTAGAGTACCGGGGCCCAGCGGCGGATATTGGTCGGGTGGATCTGGGCCAGGGCGAACATCGCGGCAAAGCCGAAACCGAGACGGAAAAGCTGTTTGTGCAGCAGCACCAGCTCCCCGTCACCGGCGCTGTAGAGGACGGTCAAGCCGACACCCGAGAGCAGGATCAGGCCGGTCAGAAGCGGCAGGTCGATATGCAGCCAGGCCAGCAGCCCGCTGGCCTGGGCCGGCTGCGATTCATAGAAGGTGACCTGGCTCCTACCCAGCATCGCGCCCTCCCAGCAGATAGCGATCCATGACCTTGCGCGCTATGGGGGCGGCGACGGAACCGCCATGGCCCCCGTTCTCCACCACCACGGCGATGGCGATGCGCGGCGCTTCGACGGGTGCGAAGGCGATGAACAGCGCATGATCGCGCTTGCGCTTGGCCACCGTCTCTTCATCATACTCCTCGTCCTGCTTCACGCTGAAGACCTGGGCGGTACCTGTCTTCCCGGCAATCCGGTAGGCATCGGTGTAGATCGATCGGGCGGTGCCGCGGAGACCTTCGACGACCTGGGACATGGCATCGATGACCTGTTCCCAGTGCACAGGATCGAGTTGATGCAGATCGTCGATGATCTTGGGGCTCTTCACCTCCGTACCGTCGGGATGTTCGATGGTGTGGACCACTCTGGGGCGGATATGGTGGCCCTTGTTCGCCAGGGTCGCGGTGGCGGAGGCGAGCTGCAGCGGCGTGGCCAGAAAATAGCCCTGACCGATGCCGACGATCAGGGTCTCGCCGGGGTACCAGGGTTCCCGCCGCCGCTGCTGTTTCCACTCCCGGCTCGGCATCAGACCCGAGAGTTCACCGTCCAGGTCGACCTTGGTCGGTTCGCCGAAGCCGAATCCCGAGAGAAACTCGTAGAGCCGGTCGATGCCCAGGGTGCGGGCGAGCTCGTAGTAGTAGACATCGCAGGATTCGACGATTGCGCGTTCGAGATCGACTTTTCCGTGCCCCCATTTTTTCCAGTCGCGATATTTGTGGTCCTTGCCGGGGAGCTGGTAGTAACCGGGACAGTAGTTCTCCTGGTGGTAGCCGACCACGTTGTATTCCAGGCCGGCGAGCCCGATGAAAGGCTTTACCGTGGAGCCCGGCGGATACTGGCCGCGAATGGCGCGGTTGAACAGGGGGTTGTCGAGGGAGGATTCCAGCGCTTGATAGGCCTTGGCGCTGATCCCCTCGACAAACAGATTGGGGTCATAGCCCGGTTTACTGACCAGGGTGAGCACACCGCCCGTCTCTATATCGATGGCGGCGACGGCGCCGTTGTAGTCGCCCAGGGCCTCCAGCGCGGTGGACTGCAGTTCCATATCCAGGAACAGGTGCAGGTTGTCGCCGGGTTGGGGAGATCGACTCTCGAGCACCCGCAGCACCCTGCCCTTGGCGTTGACCTCCACCTGCTGCAGGCCGACCTGGCCATGCAACATGCCCTCATAGCTCTTTTCGACACCGTTCTTGCCGATGAAATTGGTGCCCCGGTAGTTGGATGTGTCGATGATCTGCAGCTCTTGCTCGTTGATGCGACCCACGTATCCCAGCAGGTGGGCGGTCTGCAGGCCTTGCGGGTAGTCGCGCAGCAGGCTTGCCTTGACATCGACGCCGGAGAAGCGGTGGCGGTTGACGGCGATGCGGGCAACCTCCTCGTCCTCCAGCCTCACCCGAATCGGGATACTGTCGAAGCGCCTGCGCTGCTTGCGCAACTGATGGAACCTGCTGATGTCTTCTTCGTCGATAGCGATGATTTCACTGAGCGCCTGGATGGTCTGGTCGAGGTTTTCCGTCTTCTCCGGGGTGATCTCCAGGCTGTAGGCAGGCAGGTTCTGCGCCAGAATGGTGCCGTTGCGGTCATAGATCAAACCCCTTGTGGGCGGCAGGGGTTCGAGTTTTACCCGGTTGTCCTGGGAGAGGGTGGTGTAGTGGTCGTGACTCTCCACCTGGAGGTAGAACAGACGCCCGACCAGGATCGCCAGGATTATCAGAACTAGGGTTCCGGAGACAAGGGCGCGCCCCAGAAACAACTGGCTCTCATGCAGATAGTCCTTGATCGAGGATTGGGGCACCCGGTTCTCCTATGGTTGGTGTTCAGTGTAAACAGGCCCTGCCTAGCTAAGATTAAAGCGGCGTCGCAGATCCCTCAGAATAACGTAGACCCAGGGCCAGAGCAGGGTGCTCACCAGGGGTGTGATCCAATACCAGAGCGAGGGCGTCGGGTAGCCTGCCGCCCCGGTGGACCAGAGCGCCAGCAGGCGTTCCACGAGCAGCAGGATGAAGATGGTAAAGACCTGCTGGCGCAACGGCATGACCCTGACCCGAAGATGGAGTCTCAACATAATATAGGCGATAACCGAGAATCCCAGGGCATGCTGGCCGAGCAGGGTGCCGGTGAGGACATCGAGCAACAGCCCGGTGGTCCAGCTGACGCCGACTCCGATACGCTCGGGCATGGCCATGCACCAGTAGATCAGGATCAGGGCGACCCATTGCGGCCGATAGGTGGCGGCCCACTCCGGAAGCGGCATGATGGTGAGGATAAAGCCGGCCAGCAGGGTCAGCGCGATCACGTAACGGCGGGATTGGGGTTGGCTGATCATTCACCGCCCCCGCTGACCGCCCCGGTTTCAGTCGCCGCATCTGCAGTTTCCTCCGCGGGCAGGGTTTCCGCGCCCATATCGGGATCGAGGGTCCATACCAGCAGCACTTCGCGAATGCGATCGAGGTGGGCGGTGGTCTGGGCGATAACCGAGGCAAAGGGCTGACCGGGTTCGCGCTTCACATCGATCACCTCGGCCACGGGATAGCCGGGTGGAAAACTGCCTCCCAGGCCTGAAGTGGTCAGCAGGTCCCCCACCTTGATATCGGCATTGTTCGGCAGATGCGGCAGTTCGAGGCGGTTGATCAGGCCGGTACCCAGGGCGATGGTTCGAAGACCGTTGCGATTGACCTGTACAGGAAGCGCGTGGGTGGCGTCGGTGATCAGCAGCACGCTTGCGCTCAGCGGGTTGATATGGGTTACCTGGCCGACCACGGCATTTGCATCGACCACCGGCTGACCGACGAAGAGTTCGGATGTCGATCCCTTGTTTATCAAGACCTGTTGACGAAAAGGGTCCTGTTCCACGGCAATCAATTCGGCGATCAATACCCGGTCGCCGACCTTGAATGAGGAGTCCAAAAGGCCCCTGAGGCGCATGTTCTCGGCTTCAAGGGCCTCGAATTTCTGCTGTCTCGCGCGCAGTGTCAGGTTCTCCGCGTGCAGTTTCTCCCGTGCCGTCTCCAGCTCGCTGCGGCTGGTAATGGCGTCGCTGGCGGATTCGCTCAGGATCACCGGCAGGGAGGCGAGGTATTGCACCGGGAAGAGCAGTACCGAGAGTCCTGAACGCAGGGATTCCAGGTGGTTGTAGCGATGGTCGAGGACCATGATGACGATGGAGAGCAGCACCGCCGTCACCAGTCTGGTGGTGATTGAGGGGCCCTGTGTGAAGATGAGTTTAATGGCTGAATGACTCCGCTTTCAATTCGCCGGCTCCCTGTATCGCTCTGGCGGTGCTGTTATCCGGTGATTGATCTCCGTCCAGCTGCAGGGAGACAAACACCTAGTCAACCATAAAGAACTCGCCACCCCGTTCATCGATGAGTTCCAGCGCACGCCCGCCGCCGCGGGCCACGCAGGTGAGTGGATCCTCGGCAACGATCACCGGAAGACCGGTCTCTTCCTGGAGCAGTCGATCGATGTCCTTGAGCAGCGCACCACCCCCGGTGAGGACGATGCCACGCTCGGCCACATCGGCGCCCAGCTCCGGCGGGGTCTGTTCAAGCGCGGTCTTGACCGCGCCGACAATGCCCGAAAGCGGCTCTTGCAGCGCCTCCAGGATCTCATTGCTGTTGAGGGTGAAGCTGCGCGGAATGCCTTCGGCAAGGTTGCGGCCTTTAACATCGATCTCCTTGACCTCGTTCCCCGGATAGGCCGAGCCAATTTCGTGTTTGACCCGCTCCGCGGTGGCTTCGCCGATCAGGGTGCCGTAGTTGCGGCGGACATAGTTGACGATGGCCTCGTCGAAGCGGTCGCCCCCGACACGTACCGAGTTTGCGTAGACGATGCCGTTGAGCGAGATGATCGCCACCTCGGAGGTGCCGCCGCCGATATCCAGTACCATCGAGCCCCGGGCCTCGTCCACGGGCAGGCCGGCGCCAATGGCGGCCGACATCGGTTCCTCGATCAGATAGACCTCTCTGGCGCCTGCGCCGGCGGCCGACTCCTTGATGGCGCGCCGTTCCACCTGGGTGGATCCGCAGGGGACACAAACCAGAACCCGGGGGCTGGGGCGGATGATGCGGCTCTCGTGTACCTTGTGGATGAAGTACTGCAGCATCTTCTCGGTGACGGTGAAGTCGGCGATGACACCCTCTTTCATCGGTCTGATGGCGGTGATGTTGGTGGGGGTCCGGCCGAGCATCTTCTTTGCGTCCTCGCCCACGGCAACCACCGATTTCGCGCCCCCCGGACCGCGATCCTGGCGGATCGCCACCACCGAAGGCTCATTCAACACGATGCCCTGGCCACGGGCGTAGATCAGGGTATTGGCGGTACCTAGGTCGATGGAGAGGTCATTGGAAAATATGCCACGTATGCGTCGAAACAGCATGGATCTTTATCTTTATCTCTGTTGTTGATGGTTTCAGGGTCCCGAGCTGCTAGCCGGTGTGCGGTTATTTCATGGCACGGACTCTCACCGAACCCAAAGTTGGTTAATCTATCAATGGTACAGGAGTTGGGCAAGAATGGGGATGGGGAAATGCGCAGATCGGCTAAAATTTTGTGTCCTGTTCAGGCGCTGTTTCAGGGTGAACCTGGATCGGTGTGATAGGGATTGCGGCGGGGTGCGGTTGGCCGCACCCCGTCGTGTACAGCTCAGTCATCCTCTTCAATCCTGGTGGCGACAAGTACCCCATTGCCAAAGTTGCCTCTCACCTCGATGAGCTGCTCACTGAAGCTGTAGCCAGACACGCCAGAGGTGTCGATGGTGATGCCGAAGATCTCGATGGTCGATGCATTCACCAGGGTGGGAATCCCCTCGACCTCCGCATCGTGGTTCGATGGCGCTTGATCGAGCTCCAGTTTGCTTGCCACGAGCATGCCGTTGTCGATAAAGACACTCGCCTCCAGGTAATCGCCCGGGCTCAGCTGGTTCAAAGTGAAGCTGTTGTTGTCACCTTCATCGCCCTCCATGATGGTGGAGTTGTCGACCTTGATGGTCTGGCCGAGAAGGGTCAGGGTGCCGCCATCGACATCCACATCGCCTACGCCGAGAACACCGCTGATTTCACCACGTTCCGAGGCGACGGCCTTAAGTTTGATCCTTTCTGCAAGCAGGATTTCACCGTCCATCACACCCTCGACCTCGGCGACGCGCCCTGTCGTGAGTTGACCGCTGGCGCCGCTCAGGGAGGTGGCGGAGGCATCCACAACCTGTCCGTTGAGCGAAAAGAGATCATTGGCGTCGAGGGATTGGGTTATCTGGCCTTCGATCTTGACCTCATCCCCATCCTCGGCCACTACCCTGTCACCGTCCCCCTCGATCTCGAGGGAGTCGGCGATAAACAGGTTGCCGGAGAAGCTGTTGCCCTCGACTTCGACAAATGTGCCTGCCGCCGGAATCGACTGGATGTTCGAGGCATCGACGGTGAGGCCGCCGATCTGGAACTGATTGCCGGAGATCGAGCTGATGACCCCCGAGACCTCCAGTTCACCCCCCGACCATGCGAGTGATATGACCTCGATGCGGGTGGCCAGGATACTGCCGCTGCCATCGGTGAAGCCGCTGACCTCCAGCTCGCTGTTGACCGGCAGATTCTCGAGGGAGGTGTCATCGATGCTGTTTTCGAAGACCGTATCGCCATCCACGCTAACTGTCTGATCCATGACCCTGAGGCTGTGGTCGGTGGCGATGTCATTGCTGTAGACCAGCCCCTCGATCAGGCTGTCGTAGGTCACCGACTCCGCGCTGCCCGTGGCGTTTGTTGCGTCACTGCTGCCGCTGATGCGGACCACCATGCCGATCGCCAGATCGTTCTGGGTTCCATCAAGACTGTTGACGGTAAAGCTGGCAGTGTCGGTATTGAATTCGATGCCGTTGACGAAGATGGAGCCGAAGCTGGTCACCCTGCCCTGGGTGATGCCGGTGCCGCCGATACCGCCATCGGCAACCTGGCCGCCACCGGGACCGCAGCTGTAGAGTCCGACGACAGATGCCCCCATCGTCAACGAAACCAGGATCTTGAGAAGCAGTCTATTCATCCGGTGTCACATCCTGTTCGAAATAGTAGATGCCGATGCCGGCATGCTTGCGTCCTGTACCGCCGGAATCCGGGTTCACGTCCCGATCGTGACTTGACAGATATTTGTCGCACTCCACCAGCAGGGCCTGGGACTTTTCTGCGCTCATGTTGCGAAAGTCGTGTAGCGCCTCCAGGGGGAGGTTGTCGTATGAGACCTTGCGCTGAAAGTAGGGTGTCTGCGCGCCCTGCTGAAGGTTATGATCGATGGTGTTGAGCAAAAGTTGCACATCGGTGCCGAGAATATGCAGCTTGCCCGTTTCGCCGGTTCGCGGCACATAGCCGTCGCTGAGGAGGGTGATCTTGCCGCTCTCGTCTTTGGCGATGGTGCCGACCCGCATCAGTTCATCATAGATCGCACGGGGGGGCACATCACCGCTGTGTTCCTTGACCAGTACGCTGAAGCTGGCGTCCCCCTTGTCGAAATAGAGCGCGGCGGGGGCGCCCTTCTTGGTCTGAAACCGTCGGTCTCGCAGCCAACCTGAAATCACCCTGGCGGCGCGGTTGTACTGGTGGGCGATGGCGCTGTCGTCGGGGGTGTCTATCTTCTGCAGGCGGCTCACCTCTTTACGGGTCAACCCCGTGATCACGGAGACCCTGGAGACCGTCTGTTTACGACCCGGGATGCCAAACTCCTTGGATGCCACATCCATGAAGGTCCATTTGCTCAAGTCGGCAAAATCGCCATAGGTGAAGCCATTGCGCAACATCAGCCTGACCAGGGGTCTGAGCAGTTTCAGGATAGATGCAGTGAGTGTCTTACGAATCTCGTCCATGGGCTTTCTACTAACCAGGTGACTCTCTAAATTTATCGGATTGGCTTGACTACTCTATATCCCAGCCTTGACTGGATGTCGTTGATATTTATCGCTTATCAGGCTGGTTTTTTGGGAAACCCGGCAACCGCCCATCTCATTTCGCTGTTCGCCCACTCTTAATATTGATTAAGATCGGCAAAACATCACTTTATGTTGGGAATTATATCCCAAGATCCCCCTGAAATAAATTATAGACCCACTTTTTTGTTACCAGAAGTTTAAATTTGATCACACTTTAGTTTGAGAGACTAACTTATTGTTTGAAAAAGCTATTCACTCTTTCTTTAGGCGCCGCCCCCGCACCGTCTCCAATTTGGTTGCCGGGGGGAGGAATCGAGCGCACCTGGAGTGTATCGGCGATCCTCCCGCCAGGTGTAGCTAAGAAACCAGGATGGATCGTCATCATCGATCTGTAACATGTATCCCTAGTAGAGATTATGGTAGATTTGCCCCTTTTGCAGAGCAGGTTGCAGGCGGATGTCTCTTGATAAGTCCGATGTCGAAAAAATAGCCCATCTTGCGCGAATGGCCCTGGATGAGTCCCATATCGAGGCCTATGTCGTGGATCTCGGCAATATCCTGAATCTGGTTGAGCAGCTGGAGGCGGCGGATACCGATGCGATTGAGCCGATGTTCCATCCCCTCCACATGGCGCAGCGGTTACGTGGCGATGAAGTGAGCGAAGCCGATTGCCGTGAAGCCAATCAGCAGGTGGCGCCAAAAGTGGAAAACGGCCTCTATCTGGTACCCAAGGTCATCGAATAGGGACGCGACCCGCCGGATCGGGGCTGAACTGAAAGCAATCTGACAGATACCCATTGGACAGAAGCCATACCATGCACAGTAAATCCATTGCTGAACTGGGTGCCGCCATGCGGGCCGGTGAATTCACCAGTGTTGAGCTGACCCGCCATTTCATCGATCGTATCGATCGCTTGAACGGTGAACTCAATGCCCTGATCACCGCCACCCCCGAGCAGGCGCTGGCCGAGGCAGAGGCAGCGGACCGCGCGATTCAATCCGGGAAGGCCGGCCCGTTGGCCGGGATTCCACTGGTGCAGAAGGATATCTTCTGCACCCGGGGGGTGAAGACCAGCTGCGGTTCCAGGATGCTGGACAATTTCATCTCCCCCTACGATGCAACGGTGGTGGAGCGGCTGAAGCAGGCGGGCGCGGTCTCCCTGGGCAAGGCCAACATGGATGAGTTCGCCATGGGCTCTTCCAATGAGACCAGCTATTACGGGCCCGTGCGCAATCCCTGGGACAGGGATCGGGTGCCGGGGGGCTCCTCCGGTGGATCGGCCGCGGCGGTAGCCGCGAGGCTGGCGGCGGCCGCCACCGGCACCGATACCGGCGGGTCGATACGCCAGCCGGCGGCGCTGTGCGGTATCACCGGCCTCAAGCCGACCTACGGCCGGGTCTCCCGCTACGGCATGATCGCCTTCGCCTCCAGTCTCGACCAGGCCGGGCCGATGACCCGCAGCGCCGAGGATGCCGCCCTGATGCTGCAGGCAATGGCGGGATTCGACGCCAGGGATTCGACCTGCGCCGATCAGGCCGTTGACGACTATACGGCGACCCTGAACGACTCCCTGCAGGGGGTGAAGATAGGCCTTCCCCGGGAGTATTTCGGTGAAGGGCTGGAGAGCGGCGTGGCGGCATCCATCGAAGAGGCGATCGATCTCTACAGGCAGCTGGGTGCGGAGGTGGTCGAGATCAGCCTGCCCAATACCGGTTTGGCGGTCCCCACCTACTATGTGGTGGCGCCGGCGGAGTGTTCATCCAACCTCTCTCGCTTCGACGGTGTGCGTTTCGGTTATCGCTGCGAAGACCCCAAGGATCTGGAGGACCTCTATAAGCGAACCCGGGGAGAGGGCTTCGGTGCCGAGGTCAAGCGCCGGATCCTGATCGGCACCTATGCGCTCTCTGCCGGCTATTACGACGCCTACTACCTGAAGGCGCAGAAGACCAGGCACCTGATATCAGACGACTTCAAGCGCGCCTTCGAGACCGTGGATGTGGTCATGGGCCCAACCTCGCCGACAACCGCCTTCGCCCTCGGCGAGAAGGTGGATGACCCGGTGACCATGTACCTGAATGACATCTACACCATCGCCACCAATCTCGCGGGGCTGCCCGGTATCTCGATTCCGGTGCGCGCGGTGGATGGGCTGCCGGTCGGATTGCAGATCATCGGCAACTATTTCAACGAGGGTAAGCTGCTGAATCTGGCGCACCGGTATCAGTCGGAGACGGATTGGCATCGGCAAACACCGCAAGGTTTTGCTTAACGATTTTGAATTTTTAATTATGAATTTTGAATTTTATGTGTTCGCAATGCTCACATCATTATTCAGACAAGCCGTGCGCGAAGCGCACACCTCAATTCATAATTCAAAATTCATAATTCAAAATTAGAGAACAGCTATGCAGTGGGAAACCGTTATCGGTCTCGAGATTCACACCCAACTGGCGACAAGGTCGAAGATCTTCTCCGGCGCCTCCACCGCCTATGGCGCCGATGCGAATACCCAGGCCTGTATCATCGATCTGGGTTTCCCCGGTGTGCTGCCGGTGCTCAACGAGACGGCGGTGGATATGGCGCTGAAGTTCGGCATCGCGGTGGATGCCGAGATTGCGTCCCGTTCGGTGTTTGCCAGGAAGAACTACTTCTACCCCGATCTGCCCAAGGGCTATCAGATAAGCCAGTTCGAGTTGCCGATCGTCGGCAAGGGCTCGATCGGCATCGACCTCGAGGATGGCAGTCAAAAGGTGATCGGCATCACCCGCGCCCACCTCGAAGAGGATGCGGGAAAATCGCTGCACGAGGATTTCCACGGTATGAGCGGTATCGATCTCAACCGCACCGGGACGCCGCTGCTGGAGATCGTCTCAGAGCCCGATATGCGCTCCATCAAGGAGGCCGTGGCCTATGCCCGCAAGATCCATCAACTGGTGGTCTATCTCGGGATCTGCGACGGCAACATGCAGGAGGGTTCGTTCAGGGTCGACGCCAATATCTCCATCCGCCCCCTTGGCCAGGAGGCCTTCGGTACCCGAACCGAGTTGAAGAATATCAACTCCTTCCGTTTCATGGAGCGCGCCCTGAACTATGAACTCGAGCGTCAGATCGACCTGCTCGAGGGCGGCGGCGAAGTGGTTCAGGAGACCCGCCTCTACGACGCCGACCGGGACGAGACCCGCTCCATGCGCAGCAAGGAGGAGGCCAACGACTACCGTTACTTTCCCGATCCCGATCTGCTCCCGGTGGAGATCAGCGAGGAGCGGTTGCAGCGGGCCAGGCAGGCCATGCCTGAACTGCCCGATCAGAAACGGCGGCGCTTCGAGGCGGACTACAGCCTGAGCCCGGCGGATGCGCTGACGATGACCCAGAGCCGGGCCCTGGCCGATTACTTTGAGCAGGTGGTGGCAAGCGGTGCCGACGCCAAGATGACGGCCAATTGGGTCACCGTAGAATTGGCGGGTGCGTTGAACAAGGCGGGGCTCGATCTGTCTCAATCACCAGTCAGTCCCGAACAGCTGGGCGGCCTGCTGCAGCGTATCGCGGACAACACCATCTCCGGAAAGCTCGCAAAGCAGGTATTCGAGGCGATCTGGAATGGCGAGGGCGATGCGGACAGCGTGATCGAGGCGAAGGGATTGAAGCAGATCACCGACAGCGGAGAGATCGAGAAGATCATCGACGAGGTCATCGCCGCGAATCCGAAACAGGTGGAGCAGTTCAGGGCCGGCAAGGACAAACTGCTCGGTTTCTTCGTCGGCCAGGTGATGAAGCAGACCCAGGGCAAGGCCAACCCCGGGCAGGTCAACAAGATCCTGGTGGCCAAGCTTAAAGGGTGAGTGTCGAGAGGCGCTCCCGACAGCGATGATCGACAATACCTTTATATTACTATGATGTGGGTGCGGTGATGCGCGGAGCAACGGCTGCCTGTTTACGATGGATTCTGCCTGCCCTTGCATTGACCCTGCCCGCCCTCGCGACGGCATCCCTCTGGCGTGACCTCCCGGCACCGGCGGCGAAAGGCATGGACCCTGGGTCCGTCTACTATCGGCGTCTCCAGGCAGACAAGCCTGCATTGCGGCAAAGGCTCCTCATGGCGCCCCTGGAGGATACCGCTTCATCGGCGCTCGAGTTGGTTCTGCCGCTACCCTATGGTTCGATGCAGCGCTTCAGGGTCGAAGAGTCCCCGGTTATGGCGGAGTCACTGGCGAGGCGATACCCGGAGATCCGCACCTACCGGGTCAAGGGCGTTGACGAACCCGCCAGCAGTGGGCGTTTGGACCTCACCCCCCGGGGTTTTCATGCCATGCTCACTACGCCCTCAGGCACGGTATTCATCGACCCGGAGGGTGATGGCGGCTATCGCAGCTACTACAAGCGGGATTACGCCGCCCAGAAGAGCGGGGTCTCCCCCCTTCTCTGTCTGCACGGAGAGGCCGACCATTCGATCCCCCGAGCACTCCCGGGATATTCCCAAAGGCTTGCGGCAAGGACCATCAGCGGCGCACACCGCCGGGTCTATCGACTCGCCGTGGCGGCAACAGGTGAATACAGCGCCTATTTCGGCGCTACCGTGGACGCCGCCCTGGCGCAGATCGTGACCACCATCAACCGGGTCAATCAGATCTACGGACGGGATCTGGCGGTGCAGTTTCAATTGGTGGGCAACAACGATCGCATCATCTATACCGACCCCGATAACGATCCCTATACCCAGACCTCCAGTACAATCGCGAGGATGCTGATCGAGAATCAACAGCAGCTCGATTTCGTGCTGGGCGCGGATAATTACGATGTCGGTATTCTGTTCGGTACCATCGGTGGAGGTCTCGCCAGTGTGGGTTCCGCATGTACCGTTTTCAAGGCCCAGGCCTACACAGGTTCGCCGACACCCGATAGCGACAGCTTCTATATCGACTTTGTCGCCCATGAACTGGGCCATCAGCTGAGCGCCTCCCACTCCTTCAACGGGACAACGGCCAACTGCAGCGGGGTTAACAGGGTTGCAGAGTCCGCGGTGGAGCCGGGGAGCGGATCCACCATCATGGGTTATGCCGGCATCTGTGCCGACGAGGATCTGCAGGCGAACTCCGACGCTACCTTTCATGCGCTCAGCATTCAGCAGATAAATGAATTTATCACCCTGGACGAAGGCAGCCAGTGCGGCCAATTGACGGTCACCAACAATAACGCGCCCAGCGTGGATGCCGGTCAGGCAGGGGGGGGTGTCGCGGCTGGCATCCCTGCCGGGACGCCGTTCATGTTGCGTGGAGCGGCTAGCGATGTGGATGGAGATACCCTCTCCTTCCAGTGGGACGAGATGGATCCGGGAGGCGTCAGCGGGGCTACGGACGCGACTACCATCGGCACCGATCTCCCCGATGGCAGCAATCCTCTGTTCAGGTCGTTTCTGCCGAAACGGACACCGGTGCGCTACTTTCCCAGACTGAGCCGACTGCTCACCGGGCAAAGTGATATTGGTGAGACCCTGCCGCAAACCTCGCGAACGCTCAATTTCAGATTGACAGTAAGAGATGGCGAGAGTGGTGTCGCCAGCGATGATGTTGCGCTGCAGGTTGATGGCAGCCAGGGGCCCTTCCGTGTCACCGGCGGTGATTTGAATCTGCCCGCCAGCTACAGGGGTGGCGAGGTACATACCATTGAGTGGGACAGCGCGGGTACCCAATCGGGTTGTGCTACGGTAGAGGTTTCACTGCTCAGCCTGAGTCCCGGAAATCCTCCCGCAACATTTTGCGATCGGAACGATGACGGATTCGAGCTGTTGTCGTTGGGTACCTTTTCCAACAGCGGTAGCGCCAATGTTCTGCTGCCCGATGTCGATATCGTTCACGCCCGTGTGATGGTTAGCTGTTCGAATAATCTCTTCTTTGCACTGGCGGATGCCACGATCAGCATTCAGGGTGCGGGCGTAACCATTGATGACAGTTGCAAGCCATTGGATGGAGAGGACCTCGAGCATGGAGAGGTCTTCAATGATGCCGATGCTTCGGACAAGTTCGACAGCCCCGGTGGCGGCGGGCAGTTAACCTGGCTGCTGTTGCTGCTCGGCATGGTTGCCTGCCTGCGCAAACGCGCACACAGATGATAAAGCAATTATCAATATTCTAATCAAGGCGTATAGCAGTGTGGGTGATTCCGCCCATCCGCCATGGGCTGAACTCCACTGACAGGGCAAACTGCGTACGGCAGATATGCGCCAGATCGGCCTAGCATTTGCCATTCCCCGTGCCGGCATCGCAATCGCTTATTTCTGTTATGATTTTCCAGTGCGATCTCAATGCATACAGTAACTTGCCTGATTTTGATTCTACCTATAGCCAACTCCTATAGAGTTAATCAGAATTAGGTCTTGGACAAATAGAGTTGCCTGGTAAATAGTTTCCCTTAACGGTGGCCAACCCGGTTTTTTTGAGTGGCGGCGTCACAACATAGCGATAACCTGTGAATAGAATCAATTGGGTTGGCAGGCTAAAGTCGGTTTTCACGAAATGTGTGTTACAACGAAAGACTCAAACGATGGCGATTTCGTTTGACCAGATGAACCACTAAGTGAGAGGAGAGGGGGTACAGATGCATATTGAACCAGGCGTCGTAGAAGGCGCAAAAATAGCACTTAGCGTTTTAACGGCAGCAGGTGCGGTGGCATATGCCGCAAAGGCTTCGCTGAGTACAGTCAAACATGATGGCGTCAGTCAGCTTGCGACTCGCAGTCTAATAACGACATTCCTGGTATTCTGCTTTTTCCAGGTACTGCCCCACTATCCGGTCGGGGTGTCCGAAGTTCACTTCATTCTCGGCGCGACGCTGTTCCTGATCTTTGGTGCCGGACCGGCTGCAATCGGCTTGGCGATGGGTCTGCTGATGCAGGGAGTGCTGTTCGCACCGGCTGACCTGCCTCAGTACGGTATCAACGTAACAACCTTATTGGTGCCATTGCTGCTGGTTGATACGATCGCACGTCGCCTGATACCGGCCAAGACCGCGTATAAGGATGTCAAGTACAGACAGGCTTTGGCTTTGTCGACTGCCTATCAGGGTGGTGTCGTGGCATGGGTAGCGTTCTGGGCCTTTTACGGACAAGGATTCGGAGCGGAAAACATCGCCGCAGTAAGCTCGTTCAGTGTGGCGTATATGCTCGTTATTGTTGTCGAACCTTTGCTGGATATAGCGATCCTCGCTGTTGCCAAGTCACTGCATCAACTCAAAGAGAGCAAGCTGTTCCACTCGCGACTCTATCATTCAGCCGTGTAGAGGTAGCTGAAAAATACAGGGGTCTCCGAATATCGGAGACCTCTTGTTTTTTATAGCTTTCAAATCGACGCCAGGCATGCTGTGTATATCTGCAATGATTCGTGCCGGCTGATTGGAGGTAGTAGCCATGGCTGCGCGGGATCCTCATCGATTTGTTAATGAACTTGATGAAACCGCGATAAAACGCCTTATCGACAGGTTGGAGAGTCGCGCCAAAGACAGCGTATTTACCCGGCTTATTGACAAGTATGCGGAACAACTGGCACTGACCAGGCCTGCCAGGGTGTTGGAGGTCGGTTGCGGCACGGGCGCGATGATTCGCGCTTTTGTTCGACGTAAAGAGTTTACCGGTCAAGCGATAGGCGTAGACCAGAGCCAACCATTCATCGACGCTGCCAGATACTACGCACAACAAGAACATCTTGGCGAGCGGTTAGAATTTCAATTGGGTGACGCGCATAATCTGGAGTTTCCCGGCGCATGCTTCGATGTGGTTATTGCCAATACACTTATAAGTCATGTTACCGAGCCGGCGCACGTGCTTGTGGAGATGGCCCGTGTGGTAAAGCCGGGCGGCACTCTGGCTATCTTCGATGGCGACTATGCGTCGCTGACATATGCCTACCCCGACCATAAGTTCGGCCAAAAGATGGACCAGGCCCTGGCGGCCGCCTCCTTCAATAATCCCCACATAATGCGTGATTTGCCAAAACTGATCGGCGACTACGGGCTTGAACTCGATTCTGCATGGGGTGATGCAGTGGTGGAAATCGGCAACGGAAGCTACTTTAAATCCTTTGCCGAAACCTATGCACCCTATGTCGCCAACGCCGGACTGTTAAACCATGATGAGGTTGATAGTTGGTTATCGGTACAAAATGATGCAATGAACCTGGGTACGTTCTTTGCATCCTGTAACTACTACACCTATATGTTGCGTTGTCCTTAACTATTGCTCTATCCACAGCCCCCATTGCCGTATTGACTCGGCCTGGGCCTGGCGGGCGCATGTTTAGCTATAGGTAAATATTATAGAAATGATACAAATAAGGTCTTTGACAAATAGTGCTGGCCGGTAAATAGTTAAATAACATGTGCATATAAAAATCCGATGCAAACCAGTTTTTCAACACAGCAATTGTCAATACCGGCGATCGCCAGCTCCGATGTCGAGTTGCGGGCATGTCTGCAATGCGACTACTGCACGCCCAACTGCCCAACCTTTCAACTTTTGGGCGACGAATACGACAGTTCGCGCGGTCGCGTCTATCTGATCAAAGAGCTGCTGGAAAGTGGCGGCAGTCCCGATCAGAAGACGGTGGAATACATAGATCGTTGTCTCTCCTGTCTTGCCTGTATGTCAACCTGTCCATCGAGTGTGCACTATCAGCATCTGTTGGATCATGCCAGAGATGTCATTGAACAGCGGCATCGGCGAAAACCGATGGACAGGATATCGCGTTGGATGTTGGCCAAGTTGCTGCCTCATCCGAAGCGATTTCGCCTGGCAATGCATGCGGCGCGTATGCTGAAGCCGGCGGCTTCCAGCTTGCCCGATCCGATTCGTGGCATGGTGGAGTATACGCCTGACAGTCTGCCGCCTCCGAGCCCAAACGATATACCTCAGGTGTTTCCCGCCCAGGGCGAGAGAAAGCGGCGGGTGGTGCTGCTGACCGGGTGTGCACAGCAGGCTTTGAATACGGATATCAATGACGCAACTATTCGCATCCTTCGTCGGCACGGCTGTGAGGTTGTAGTCCCTGCCGGCGCAGGCTGCTGTGGCGCGGTAACACACCATATGGGCAAGGCCAAGGAGAGCCTTGCGGCGGCGGCCAGGAATATACGGGTATGGATGAAGGAGATCGACGGCGAAGGACTGGATGCGATCGTAATCAATACCAGTGGCTGCGGGACAGTGGTGAAGGATTACGGTTATATGTTCCGCAACGATCCCTTGGCGCGGCAGGCGTCGATGATTGCGGCTATGGCGAAGGATATTACAGAGCTGCTTTCGGATATGGATTTGGACTTCAGGGTCAAAGGGGGACTACGGATATCCTATCACGCCACCTGCTCGCTGCAATTTGGTCAGCGGGTCAGGTTCACGCCAAAAAAGCTGTTGAAGTCAGCGGGTTTTACCCTGCTTGAACCAAGGGATTCGCACACCTGCTGCGGTGCCGCCGGAACCTACAACCTGCTCCAGCCGGAGATCTCGAACCGATTGAAGGCGAGTAAGTTGAAAGAGCTTGAGGCAGGATCACCGGCGGCGATCGCCGCCGGCAATATCGGCTGCATGATGCACCTGGCATCGGCATCCAGGATTCCCGTCGTGCACACTGTCGAGCTGCTGGATTGGGTGACGGGTGGGCCGGTACCAAGATCGTTGAACGGCGTCTGCAGCGAAGCTGGTTGATACAGCCCGGTTAAGCACTCTCGAATCTCCCCGGCAGTCTAATGACCGCCCATTTGCAATTAACCCGGGCTATAGAAGCTTATAATGATTTAATTGTTTTTTTCACCGCTAATTGTGGTTGTTTGGCGTGCAAACCTCGGACATGGGGCAAGGACCGGTTCGCTTCACCGGCGTATCGTGACAGCCTTCCACGCCCCAGGCTGCGGCCAACTCCTTGAAGGCTAGAGAGGCGGGGCTCTTGTAGGAGTCTTTGCGGCAGATGAGCGTGATCGTATGGTGAGGGAGTTCCGGTATCAGCATCACCGGATGGATTTCGTTCTGTTGGCAGGCGATGGTGTTGGGGAGTATGGTGGCCAGGCGGCCTAGGCGCAGCACTTCTATGATGGTGCTCAGGGAGTTCGTCTCAATGGCGATCGTCGGCTTGATGTCGTGTTCCAGACAATAGAGGTCGATATGCCTGCGTAGGGCGAAATCGCTATTCAGAAGAGCCAGGGGCTCCTGTTCGAAGGAGTGCTGATTCAGCGGTGTCTCCATCCCGGCGTACTGATGGGTTGAACCAACAGCCATATTGAGCGGTTCGATGAACAGATGTTGAGTCTCAATGTATTCATAGTTGGCTGCCACGGTCAGGGTGTTGGTGAATGCAATGCCGATGTCGATGTTGCCAGCCAGTACCCCGCTCTCGATGTCATCCTGCGGCATCTCGTAGGTACCCACGGATATGCCCGGATAACGCTTGTTGAAGCGGTCTATCAGTGGGGCCGCTAGATAATCCGTAATCGGCGTCATACCGAGACTCAGGGATCCCCGGCTGAGGTCCTGAAGTTCCTGTATGGCGCGCTTGCCCGCATCCAGTTCACCAAGGGCTCTTCTTGCATAGCTGATATAGACCTCCCCCGCATCCGTGAGATGGACGTTGCGCCCGGAACGATCCAACAGTTGGGTTTCAAGAGACTCTTCCAACTGTTTGATTTGTTGCGAGAGTGTGGGTTGAGAAACATACAGGGTTTCTGCCGCGCGGGTAAAGCTGTGATGTTCGGCGACTGCCAACAGATAGCGCAGCGAGCGGGGGCAGAGGATATTTCGGTCCATAGTCATTTCCTATGGAAGTTATAAAAAAAGCGAATTTTACCAATTCAACAGGAGTGAGTCTTAGTGTAGACCAATATTTAAATTTGTCGTCGGATTGCGGCTAAAAAAGTTCTTTGCCTGGAACTGCCGTTTCCATTCTATGTGGATCGCCGGGCCAAGGCCTTATGGCCATAGTCATCGCCTATAGAGCTAATCAGATTTTGGTCTTGGACAAATATAGTGGGCTGGTAAATAGTTTGACTTAACACGATAGAGAACCGTTCGTTTCGTGATTTATTAAGAAAAGCTTAAGTAAAGCGATCTTCCACATAAAGACGCCACATATCATCGATTGCTTAAGTATCAAATCACTATATGCGAAATAGATAAAAGGCATTAGGTAAAAGCGACAGACTTGTTAATAACCTAATCGTAAGGAGGTCACGCGACCATGTCATCAAGCGTCAGATACAAAGTGATGAAACACCTGGAGATCGTCAAACAGCTCCAACCGTCTCTGCACTATGAAACCCATGCGCCGGCTCCCGATCAGATCGACAACGAACACTACCGGGCCTATACGCGGATGTCCCACGACGTGGGGGGTGAACCGGACGTGCCAATCACCTGGGAAGAGAAGGAAGAGGAGGTGTGGGAACACAACACCTTCGTCACTTGCGAGGTGCTGGCCTGGCGCGGTGTTTGGAATGCCGAGGAGAGGCGTCGCAGGCAGAACGTGGATGTGGGGCAGACCCAATACTTAGGTTTACCCTACTACGGCCGGTGGTTGCTGACTGCCGCGAGGATACTGGTGGATAAGCAGTACATAACAGTCACCGAATTGTCCGACAAGATTGATGAGGTCAGAAAACGCTATGAGTAAACCACATTACGATCGAGAGCATCATGTAAAGAAGGCTACTGGTATCGGTGATCCGCAATGCTTCAAGGGCGAGGCAGGGCCGCCGAAGTTCAAGGTCGGCGACAAGGTAAGGGTCCGGGACCTCCCCGATATTTTCTACTCCCGCACCCAGGTCTATACCCGCGGTGCAGAGGCAACCGTGGCCGAGCTGGTCTACGAGAGTCCCGCTCCGGAGGATGAGGCCTGGGACAATACGGAAAAGGTGGTTTGGTTCTACAGTCTGATCTTCAAACAGAAAGATCTATGGCCGGACTATCCGGATGCATTTGCAAATGACACCCTGGAGACCGAGCTGCCTGAACGATGGCTTGAGCCCCTATAGCAACGGCTGTCACAAAAACCTGCGCAGTGTATTGGATCAAGAATTAGAGAGGGTAGAGAAATGGCGGAGAAACACAAACCCGCACCAATGGTTGAAGAAGTCAGCGAATTCGAGGTACTCGAAATCGCAGTTCGCGAACTTGCGATCGAAAAGGGCCTTTTCACAGCGGAAGATCACCAGCGCTGGACCGAGTATATGCATACCCTGGGTCCGCTGCCCGCGGCGCGTTTGGTGGCCAAGGCCTGGTTGGATCCTGAATTTAAGAAACTGGCGGTTGAGGATGGCGTGAAGGCGAGTCTGGAGGTTGGCATCGACTGGGTGAACAGCATGCCAACCCAGTTCGGCACGCCCAGTGACTACTGCAACCTCCGCGTTTTGGAGGATACGCCGAAGTTGAAACATGTCGTTGTATGCACACTCTGCTCATGCTACCCGCGTCCCATCCTCGGACAGTCCCCCGAATGGTATCGCACCCCCAACTATCGGCGCCGGTTGGTGCGCTGGCCGCGCCAGGTGCTTGCGGAGTTCGGACTGCAACTGCCGGATGACGTCGAGGTGAGGGTGGAGGACTCGAACCAGAAATCCCGCTTTATCGTGTTGCCTGTCCGTCCCGAAGGGACCGAGGGCTGGAGCGAAGACCAGTTGGCCGAGATTGTAACCCGGGACTGCCTGATCGGTGTGGCCATGCCGAAACCGGGGCAGACCGCAAATGATCCGCGTCCCGTGCGTCCCGCTGTCAATCCCTATCACCACTAGGAAGTCCCATGGCAGAGATCAATCCGAAATATCTCGAACTCGACAAAGAGATGCGCGAGCGCAATCTGGATGAGTCGAAACCGGTTTCACTGCTGGAGGATGTCAAGCAGAAAGGGCGGGTCTGGGACGATCTGTGTGAAGAGTATGGCGTCGACAATCCCGATCCACCCTGGCGCATCACCCTCGAGGCGACCTGCGACATGCTCGCCGGCGGTTATTGGGAAACCTTCAATGTCTGTAAGCCCAAGGAGGAGCGCAATCCGGAAGAGGAAGAGAAAAAGCTGGACGCCGTGGAGCGGCGCTGGGAAGAGGACAAGCTGGTGGAAAAATATTACGAACAGATCCCGTTCCCGGAGAGGCAGTTGCTTGCCCTGGCCCATACTATGATCCGGCGCGGTTTGTTTGACGAGGAGGAATTAGCACGCCGCATGGAAGAGGTCGATCAGCGTCTGAACAGCGCATGATCGTGAAACTGTTTGCTGCTGTCGGTCAGCTGTATCGATCGACGGCGGCTCCACCCGGTTGCCGATGGGCTAATGCGGATGGAGAGTAGAGAGTAATCAACTGTACGCAGCAGTCATTTAAAACCATCGGGGTGGCGAGAGATCGATGCAGATCCGCTTGCTGACTGGAAAGTGCCTGGCCCCGCTGCAGTAGCAGCAACTATCGACACTTTACACAGAGGGTAGATTTAATGTCTATACGCGGAGTCCGCATCAAGATCGAAGAACTTAGCCACCGCTATACATCGAAAAGCCCGATCACTTTCGACAAGGTCAATCTGGAAGCGAGGCAGGGCGAGATCATCGCCATTATCGGGCGCTCTGGATGCGGTAAATCGACCCTGTTGCATATTCTTGCGGGTCTGTTGAAACCGACCGACGGTAGCGTGCGTCTTGATGACGTACTGGTAAACGCGCCGTCCCCGCAATGGGTCATGATGTTCCAGGCGCCCCACCTCTTTCCCTGGATGAAGGTGTCGCAAAATGTCGGCATCGGACTTCACTTCGCCGGCTGGGACGAGTCGAAGATGCGTGACCGGGTGAATGATGCGCTTGATCTTGTCGATCTTCAGGACTATGCCGACAACAATGTCCAGGATCTCTCCGGCGGTCAGCAGCAACGTGTGGCGCTTGCCCGCTCCCTGGTTATGGAGCCTGAGCTGCTGCTCCTGGATGAACCCTTCTCCGCGCTCGACGCCTTCACCCGCGCCTCGCTGCAGCGCGATGTAAGATCGATCGCCAAACGCCTCGGCTTCAACGTGGTGATCGTGACCCACGATATCGACGAGGCGGTGTTGATGGCGGATCGTGCCCTGATCATGGCGGGCTCTCCCGGCAAAATCTATGACGAACTCGAAGTCAATCTCCCCGATCCGCGGGAGCGGCATGACACGGAGGTCCAGGCGATGCGTACACGCCTGATGGAGGCCTTCAAGACAGCCGCCAATGAACACCCGAGCACCTCCAGCAAGGATGCTAGTGATGAATCCAGTCCACACAATGTCACGCAACATGCCTGACCCTGCATAAATCGGAACATCCGATTAGCCAACGGAGGATACCGAAGATGAAAGAGCAGAAGCATCTGATAGACAAGTACGGTGATGGAATCGACGATCCTGAACTTGTCTTGGAATACGATCCGCTATTCAAGAATGTACTGGGTAGCGGCGTCGACCGGCGCGATTTCCTGAAAATGGGAAGTCTTGCGGCGATGAGCAGCCTGATCCCTTCGGCCGCAACCTTCGCCCAGGAGAAGAAGTGGGATCCCGTGGTCAAAATCGGCTATATCCCGATCACCGATGCTGCTGCTCTGCTGGTGGCCCATGAACTGGGCTTTTTCAAGAAAGAGGGTATAGAGTCGGTTCGTCCGACCCTGATCCGCGGTTGGTCGCCCCTGGTCGAGGCCTTCGCTTCGCACCGCTTCAACCTGACCCACATGCTGATTCCGATTCCCATCTGGATGCGCTACAACAACAAGTATCCGCTGAAGATCACCGCGTGGGATCACACCAACGGCTCTGCCATCATCGTTCATAAGGACAGCGGCATCAACACGCCCAAGGACTTCGGCGGCAAACAGTTCGCTGTGCCCTACTGGTACTCGATTCACAACATCGTTTCGCAGAAGATCATGAAAGAGGCCGGCATCAAGCCGGTGATCAGGCCGCAGAGCGCGAAGCTGGCACCCGATGAGTGCAACTTCCTGGTACTCAACCCACCCGAGATGCCGCCGGCCCTGGCCGCCAAATCGATCGATGGCTATTGTGTTGCAGAGCCCTTCAATGCCCTGGGCGAGATCAAGGCGGGTGGCAAGGTGCTGCGATTTACCGGCGACGTCTGGAAGGGGCATCCGTGCTGTGTCGTGGTGATGCACGAGGCCGATGCCATGGATCCGGATCGCGCGGCCTGGGCCCAGGGCGTGCATAACGCCATCATCGCCGCACAGATCCATCTCGGTGAGAACCGGGAGGAGATGGCGCAGCTGCTCTCCCGCGACGGCAAGAAATATCTGCCCTTCCCGAAAAAGGTGATCGAACGGGCCATGCTCTTCTACGACCCCGCCTACTACAGCAATCCGATTGCGATCAAACATCCCGAGTGGGGGATGAACCGGATCAATTTCCAGAGTTGGCCCTACCGCTCCGCCACCGAACTGGTGGTCTCGGATCTGAAGTCTACCGTGCTCACCGGCGATGCCAGTTTCCTCGACGGACTCTCGCCGCAGCATGTGGCTGACGACCTGGTCAACTACAAGTTCGTGAAGAATGCCCTCGAGGCCAATCCGAAATGGAAAAACGACCCGAGCGTGCCCAAGTCCGGCGACCCCTACACCCGGGTAGAGGTGGTTAAACTGTGAGTGATGGGGTCGCCTCGTTCAAGGTCGGCGATTCAAAGTCGTACCGCGTCCTGAAATCGTCAGGACGCGGTCTCTATAATTTCTTCGGCGGCCTGGCGATCCTGTTCGTGTTCTGGTGGATTGGCGGCTATTTCATATCCATCAATCCATCGACGGAGCACTTCGCGGCGTTCGGGCCCATCCCGACGCTCAAGGCCTTTCCTGAATTGTGGTCCGCCGGGACCATCCAGAACGCGGTTGCCGCCAGCGGTTACCGGCTTGGTATGGGACTGCTGATAGCGGTCGTCATCGGTGTGCCGATCGGTATCCTGATGGGGCGCAGCAAGCGTTTTCGTGAGATCAGTAATTCACCGTTCCAGCTGTTGCGCATGATCAGCCCACTATCGTGGATGCCGCTTGCTGTAGTTGTTTTCGCGACATGGAATCAGTCGATCATCTTCCTGATTGCCATTGCTTCGGTGTGGCCGGTGGCGTTTGCAACGGCGGCGGGATTGGCAAAAATCGATCCGGCCTGGTTCAAGGTGGCGCGTAATCTGGGCGCTACACCCATACATATGATGACAAAGATCATCCTGCCGGCGATCAGTTTCGATGTATTTACCGGTATACGGCTTGCGCTGGGCGTGGCATGGATCGTACTTGTACCGGCGGAATTTCTCGGTGTGACTTCAGGTCTCGGATATTCAATTGAAGACGCCAGAGAGACATTGTCATACCACCACCTTACCGCCATCGTGTTGGTTATCGGCGCCCTCGGCTACATCCTTGACAGTACCTGCGTCCTGCTGATCAAACACTTCAGCTGGCACCGTGGAGATTCAGCGTGAGCATAGAGCAAGCAGAGTATGCAGGGGGTGTTTGCCCGTTGCAGAGGTTGGCTGGCGATGAGTAACAATACCGCGCCTGCCGGGCTAAACAACCTCAGCAACATGTTGGGTGACAAGGCATCACAGAGATTCTTGAAATCATCCTGGCGTGGCGTGTCGAATTTCGTCATTGGACTGGCGATCCTGTTCGTGATCTGGTGGTTCGGTATCTATCTGATCTCGTCGAACCCCTCCACCGAGCACTTTGGTGATTTTGGTCCGATTCCGGCATTCAAGGCAATTCCGGTATTGTGGGATGAGGGGACGATACAGAGTGCGATAACCTCCAGCGGTTACCGTCTGGGCAGCGGTTTGCTGATCGCTATCTGCATCGGTGTACCGATCGGTATCCTGATGGGGCGCAGCAGGCGCTTTCGCGAGTTGAGCAACTCGCCGTTTCAGCTGCTGCGCATGATCAGCCCGCTCTCTTGGGAGCCGATTGCGGTTATCGTGTTTGTGACCTGGAATCAGGCGATTATCTTCCTGATAGCCATAGCATCGGTTTGGCCGGTCGCCTTTGCAACCGCGGCAGGTCTTGCCAAGGTGGACCCCGCCTGGTTCAAGGTGGCGCGGAATCTGGGTGCCAAGCCCTGGCATCTCGTAACCCGGATAATCGTGCCGGCAATCTCATTCGATGTGCTGACGGGAATTCGACTTGCACTCGGCGTCGCCTGGATCGTCCTGGTTCCCGCGGAATTTCTCGGTGTGAGTTCCGGTCTTGGTTACTCGATTCAGGATGCCCGTGAGGGTCTCTCGTACGACCATCTCATGGCATGGGTGCTTATCATTGGTGCTATCGGCTACGTCCTCGATAGCTCCTGTGTGTGGCTTATAAAACGTTTCAGTTGGCATCGAGGAGATCAGTGATATCCAGCGGTTTGCGAAGTGCAGACAGTGACCTGATACGCTTGGTGTCGAGCATATGTTGTGTGCTGTTGGACGTGAGGTGTTAGTCATGAGCAGATCACGATTCACTGAAGAACAGATCCTCGCCGTGTTGAAGGAGGCTGAGGAATCCAATGAGAGAATCGCTGAAATTTGCAATAGACATGGAATCAGCGACGCCACTTTCTACAAGTGGCGGACGAAATATGGCGATCAGTCAGCCAATGATTCGAGGCGTGTGAAGCAATTGGAGGAGGAGAACAAGCGCCTGCGAGCGCTGGTCGCCGATCTCGCCTTGCGAAATCAGGCGCTGAAGCGCGTGGTGTCGAAGAAGTGGTGACTGTCTTCCAAGCCCTGTGCCGCCTCGATTTTCAATGGACGCGGGCCGTGGCATCCATGTTGAACCAGGTTGCAGTGAGAATGAAGCAGAGAGTGAGGCGATAACGACATGTCCCAGAATTACCACATCGTTTGCTTGAGCGGAACGCGGGAAAAGTTACAGATGGCTGCGATGTTTGCATCGGTGGCGGCTGCCACCGGCGATCAGGTTACGGTGTTCTTTTCAATGAATGCCCTGCCCTTTTTTATCAAGGATTCAGACCAGGTTCCAACGGTGGAGGGTCAATTTGGCGAGCTGATGGAAAGCGAAGCGGGTGTGCCGCCTTTCAAACAACTGTTTAAAAGCGCGGCTGAACTGGGCGATGCCAAGCTGTTGCCCTGTTCAATGGCCCTTGATCTATTGCAGATCGATGGAGATGCCCTCGATCCCGAGTTGGGTCCGCCTACCGGACTGACTCGGTTCCTCAACGATGCGGAGGGAGGGCAGTTGCTCACCTTTTGATTCAATGGCGGCTCACGCCAATCAGCAAGAGGATTCAATGAATGAGTGAATTTAAAACCATCGATGCACGAAACACGTTTTGCCCGGGGCCGCTTATGGAACTCATTACCTATATGAAGCAGGCGGAAGTCGGCGACATGCTCGAACTGCTGTCGACGGACAGCGGCACGGCATCGGATGTTCCGGAGTGGATCGACAAGGTCGGACACGAAATGATCAGCAGCGAAAAGATCGATGATGTCTGGCACTTGAAGGTTCGCAAGCTCAAGTAGCATACATAAACATCAGTGGATTAGGAGGGTGCAATGAGAATCTTAGTCGTCGGTGGTGGCTGCGGTGGCACCATTCTGGCCAATAACCTTGCACGGCGGCTGGCCGGCGAAATCCGCAGCCGCAAGGTCAGGCTCACCATGTTGTCGGCCTCGGATAAGCATATGTACCAGCCGGGTCTGCTGTATGTGGCGTTTGGCCAGATGATGCCCGATGAGTTGTATCGCGATCAGCAGAGTCTGCTCGAACCCAGCATCGAATTTCATGTCGATCCGGTCGAGGCCTTCCATCTCGATCAAAACAGGGTTACCACCAAAAGCGGCAGGAGCCACGAGTATGACGTACTGGTCATCGCCACCGGCTCGCGAATCGTGCCCGAGGAGGTGCCGGGTCTGGTCGAGGGTTCGGAAACCTTCTACTCCGAGGCCGCCGCGGTTAAGATGTTCAAGCGGCTGCGGGAGTTCGAGGGGGGCAAGGTCGCGATCGTCGTCGGCGTGCCGCACAAGTGCCCGATCGCCCCGGTCGAGGTGACATTCTCCCTGCACGACTATTTCAAGACCCGCGGCATTCGCGACAAGGTGCATATCAAGTACCACTATCCGATCGGTCGAATCCATACCATTGAGAACGTGGCGAAGTGGGCAAAGCCGGAATTCGACCGCATCGGCGTCGAGTACGAAACCCTGTTCAACGTCAGGGAGGTGGATGTGGAGAATCAGGTGGTGAAGAGCGAGGAGGGCACAGAGACCGAGTACGATCTGCTGATCTCCATACCCCCTCATCGCGGGATGCCGGTAATCGAACGGGATCAGCTGGGCGATGGGGGTTGGATACCCACGGATCGGTATAAACTCACCATGGAGGGCCATGACAATGTCTATGTCCTGGGGGACACGACCAATCTGCCGGTCAGCAAGACCGGCTCGGCGGCACACTTCGAGGCGGAGGTCGTGGCCGAGAATATCTCCTCGATCATAAAGATAGGCACGCCGGTGCGCGACTATGACGGCAAGGTCTACTGCTTTATCGAGGCGGGGCACGATCGGGCAACCTATGCGATGTTCAATTACGAAAATCCGCCCGACCTGAAGGCGCCGAATAAATCGATGCACTGGTTTAAGATGAGCTATAACAAAATGTACTGGACCAGCGTCCGCGGTCTACTTTGAGGAGAGAGGGTCATGACTGCTCAAACTGAATCACCTCAGACTGCAACTGCCGTCGATCCTAATGAACTCGCCCATGAATTGGAGCAGCTTTCCGAGCTCGCAACCCTGGTGCTGTCGGCCCGGGACGCGCTGTCGGACGATATCGTCTCCCGTGTCGCCCAGGCATTGAGTGAAGGGATCACCCTGCTCGATCGTCTGACCCGCAACGAGGGGCTGATGCGCCTGTTGCAGGTCCTCGACACCCCGGAGAGTCAGCATCTGCTGCTTGGCCTCTCCACGGCCCTCAGTAAGATGAGTCGTGATATCGCCATCTCTCCCCCCTCCAAGGGGGGGCTTGCCGGCGTCGTCAAGCTGGCCATGGAGCCGGGTACCCAGGAGGGATTGAGATCGCTCTCCCTGCTGGGCAAGTATTGGAGCGACAGCATGCGCGAGCTTCACCGTACCGGCGGTAACTAGCCCGACGGCGGGCGCGGCGCCGCTTGTTCGGGGAACGCAGGTTGGATTAATCGATAACCAGCTTCAGCGGCTGCATCTCTTTATACATGATGATCAGCGGCTTCTTCGTGGCGAAGGTGAGGATGCGGGTGTGCGACGGATAGAAGAGGTGGCTGCAGAGAAACATATGCAGCTCCTCCCCGCCCAGCATAAACGCCTTCAGGCGCTGGATGTTCCTCGTGTCGATTTCATCATGCAGAGGGTGTTTGTATTGGTTAAACCCGAGGCTGTCGCCGGTTAGCAGGAGTTGCGGGATCTCGTCGTGGTGGCCGAGCAGTTCATGCTGGGCCTGTTTGCGCAGGGTGGAGGAGAGGATCATGCCGATTCGGTCCTCGCCGAACAGCCAGCTGATCTCACGGGTTTCATCGTAGTCGGCGGTGTGTTCGCCGAAGGCAAGGCACCAGCCCCTGTAGTAGGCGTTGTATCGTTTGACAATCCGCGAATCAGTCATCGTGCGAATAGGGTGGTTGCTAAGTCCTGCATTGCCGGATGGGCGGGAATGCAAAGAGGAACAAACAACAGCAAGCTGTCTTTAGCCGGTGGTTATGCTGGTGTTCTGGTGCCGGCTCTGCGCTCGTATCATGGCTGCTCTCCATACTACTTAAAACAGCCTATCCATACAAACCTGTCACCGCCCGCCAGGGTGGATATTTGTTGAACGGTAGTCAAAACAACAGGTTCATCACCAGCGTCATCACCACCAGAAAAATCAGTGTCATGATTCCCCCCGCACGCATGAAGTCGCTGACCCGGTAGCCGGCGGGACCCATGATCAGCGCGTTGACCTGGTGGGTGGGGATGAGGAAGGAGTTGGAGGTGGCGATGGCCACGGTGAGGGCGAAAACGGCCGGGTTCGCCCCGGCGCCGATGGCGATGTTGACGGCGAGGGGGACCAGCAGCACCGTCGCCCCCACATTAGACATCACCAGGGTAAAGAAGGTGGCGAGCAGGGCGACCGCCAGCTGGATGACCCAGATCGGCATATCACCCACGACCCAGAGTACCTGTTCGGCGATCCATTTCGCGGTGCCGGTGGTCTCCACCGCCAGACCCAGGGGGATCAGCGAGGCGAGCAGAAACACCGTCTTCCAGCTCACCGCCTCATAGGCCTCCTCTATATTGAGTACCCCGGACAGCACCATGCCCATGGCGCCGGTGAGCAGGGCGACCGAGAGACGGATGTCGCTGAACAGCACCATGGCGAGGGCGATGGCGAAAAACAGCACTGCCCAGCCCACCTTGTGCGGGCGCAGCTCCTCATGGGGATACTCCGTGGTCACGACGACGAAGTTCTTGTCCTTTTCAATCCTCGGCAGCACATCCCAGGGGGTGTGCACCACCAGGGTGTCACCGGCGATGAAGGGCATGTTGCGGATATCCTCCCCTTCCCGCATGGTCTCGCCGTTGCGGTGCAGGCCGATCATGGCGAGGCCGTAGGTCTTGCGCATCCACACATCCCGGGCGCTCTTGCCGATAAGCGATGAACCCGGCGGTATGACCACCTCGGCAATACCCGCCTTGCTGGTGGCGAGATCATTTGCGAAGGTGCGCAGCCTGGGACGACCCTTCAGCTTGAAGACCTCGATGAAATGGGTCAGTGAATCGGGATCGGCGACCACCCCCAGCACCATCCCCGCCTCCAGGTCCACATCCCGGGCCAAGGCCCCCGGACCGATGCGGTTCGCCTCGCCGGATAGCTTGGTCGCGATCACCCGCACCCGGTAGGCGGTCTCGATATCATCCAGCTGTTTGCCGATCAGGCCGCTCTCATCGGTGATGACCACCTCCGAGAGCTTATAGCGCAGCCCGTAGACATCCTGAAAATACTGCATCGGATCGGTGCCGCTGGTGCTGCTTTCGCTCTTGGTCTTGGGCAGCACGAAGCGTCCGGCGAGGACGAAGTAGATGATCCCGGCGGCGATCAGGGCGATGCCGATGGGGGTGACGGAAAAGAGTCCCCAGGTCGCCATCTGCTGATCCGCCGGCAGGGCGCGGTTGGAGGTGAGAATCAGGTCGTTGAGCAGGATCAGCGGACTCGAGCCGACCATGGTCATGGTGCCGCCGAGGATGGCGGTAAAGCCCATCGGCATCAACAGGCGCGACATGGGGAGGCCGGCGCGGGCGGAGATCCGCGACACCACCGGCAGGAACAGCGCGGCGGCGCCGACGTTCTGCATGAACGAGGAGATAAAGCCCACGGTGGCGGAGATGATCGGAATGATCCTGCCTTCCGTGGTGCCGCCGACCTTGAGGATGAAGGAGGCGACGCTGTTCATGATCCCGGTCCTGTCTAGGCCGGCGCCGATGATCATCACGGCGATGATGGAGATGACGGCGTTAGATGAAAATCCATCGAACAGATGCCGGTTGTCGACCAGCCCCTGCTCCAGTCCCATGAAGGGTGCGAGCAGGGACGAGAGCCCCAGCAGCACCATGATACTGGCGGCCGCCACGTCGACAGCGACGACCTCGAAGGCAAACAGGTAGATGGTCAGCATCAGGATGGCCCCCACCCAGGCGATCTCGATGGTCGGGGAAAGGGCGGCCAGGAGGAGCGCGCCGAGTAAAAAAAGTGCGCCTGCGGCAAGTTGTCCGGTTACAGGGGATTTACTGCTGCTGATCGTTGGCTGGGGGTCGTTTAACGGGGTCATGCTGTTACTGCCTGTCTATCCTGCTCTAGGTCGATTCAGGGTTCTGCCGGGAGCCCCTTGCGGGGTGGAATCCGCATTGGGGATGCAATAACCAACATTCCGATATGGAATTATATTCGGATATCAAAGTGCGGCATACTGCGATTGTGGCCGGTAGATGGCCTGGAAAGCGGTGCATTCTGAATGGCCTTGGGGGTATTTTCAAATAAATAATAATGTCTTAATATTCCTTTATGGAATATTCAAATCTACCTGACCTGAAGCATCTGGCAACCCTGAGGGCGGTTGTCGAGCAGGGGGGCGTGTCGGAGGCCGCGCGCCTGCTGCATATCGGCCAGCCGGCGGTGACCAAGCGCTTGCGGGCCCTGGATGGCTGCTACGCGGCAGGCCTGATGCAGCGACAGGGACGCACCCTGGAGCTCACGCCGGCGGGGGAGCGGGTCTACGCCTTCGCGCGCCTGGTGCTCGACCACCAGGCATCCCTGCTGGATGATCTGGATTCGCTGCGGTCGGGGCGAAACAGACTGCGCCTCGAGGTCACCTTCGCCATCGGTGAGCATCTGTTGCCGAGCCAGCTGCTGCGTTTCTCCGAATCCTATCCTGAGTACAGGATAGAGAGTCGCATGGGATACAGCCGGCGTATTCAGCGCCGTCTCGCCACCGGACTCTCCGATCTTGCGTTGCTGGAGCAGGCGCCCGACCATCCTGAGATATTGGTGCAGAAGTGGCTGGATGACGAACTGGTGCTGGTTTGCGGCCAGGGACATGCGCTCTGGGGCAGCGGCCTGCTGCCGGTAACCGAGTTGGGCAATCTGCGCTATGTGTTGCGCGAGTCCCAGTCGTCGATGCGAATCACCCTGGACAAGGCGCTCAAGGATATAGGCATCGACCAACTGTCTGTAGCCATGGAAGTGGGATCCACCGACACCATCGTGGAGATGCTGCAGCATGGCGGACATGTCAGTTTCCTGCCCCGCTTCGCCGTCGACGACGCACTGAGCACAGGCGCTCTCTACCACATCAAGATACAGGGGCTGCGAATCAATCGCACCCTGTGGATTGCGAGAACCCGGTCGAACTTGAAAAACAGCGTGGCCGAAGCCTTCATCCAACTGCTGCGCGAGGGTCCATGAATCGGGTTGGGCCTGGAAAGCCGGTCTCGGACAAGCGGGAAGGCTGAAAGCCCGACAGGGGTGCGACGTGTCATTTTGTCATTTCACTATGACATTTTGTTATTTTTTGTCCCTATTTTCCCGCTCTGATCAATGATCGATTTTTTTCAGCAAAATATTTGATCTCTAAAAATTTCCCAACTAACCTTCCATTGTGCATTCACCCTATTCCGCCGCAAATAACGGGATCGAAGCTGGGTGGTCACAGCATCTTCTACGCCAATTCGACACACCCAAAATGCCTTGGTAGCTGTTTTTACTGAGGAGGTAACCAGCTGTGCGGACAATCATCCAAGGTCTGTGTTACCGGGTTTGTGGTCAGATCAAGTTAACCAATAATACCTCTAAGCCTTAACTAAGTTGGGAAGGAGAATAATATGCTCAGGTCCCTTTTGATAGATGCGGAAAAATGTACCGGATGCGTACAATGCGAGTTGGCGTGTTCCTATGAAAACGAGGGATTGTTCAACCCTGCCAAATCGCGAATCAGGGTTTTCACATTCCACCATGAGGGACGTTTCGTTCCCTACACATGCACTCAATGCGCCGAGGCCTGGTGTATGCAGGCCTGTCCTGTCGATGCCATCACCCTGGATGGGGACACCGGCGCGAAGGTGGTCAACGCGGCCGTCTGCGTCGGCTGCAAGGTCTGCACCATCGCCTGTCCCTTTGGCACCGTCAACTACAGCAGCGATAGCGGCAAGGTCGTCAAGTGCGATCTCTGCGCCGGCGATCCGGCCTGCGCCAAGGCCTGTCCGACGGGCGCGATCACCTATGTGGACGCGGATCAGACAGGATTTGAAAAGATGCGCGCCTGGGCGGGTAAAACCGACGCCGGCAGTGCTGCAAGTGCATAATCTGGAGGTAACACACTATGTCATGGGCTGGAAAAATTCTTCGCGTCAATCTCACACAGGGTAGCTGCACCACCGAGGCGCTGAACCGACAATGGGCTCAGGAGTACCTCGGCCAGCGGGGACTGGCGACCAAATACCTGGTCGAAGAGATCGATCCCAAGGTCGATCCGCTGAGTCCGGAAAACAAGATGATCATGACCACCGGACCCTTGACCGGGACCATGGCTGCGACCAGCGGCCGCTACTCGGTTGTGACCAAGGGGCCGCTCACCAACTGCGTGGCCTGTTCCAACTCCGGTGGCTTCATCGGCGCGGAGATGCGCTTCGCCGGATGGGACATGATCATCTTCGAGGGCAAATCACCCAAGCCGGTCTATCTCTACATCGTCAACGACAAGGCGGAGCTGCTCTCCGCCGAAGAGATCTGGGGAACCAGTGTCTGGCACACCGATGAGTGGCTGCATGCCAAGCACCAGGACCCGATGCTGCGTATCGCCGCCGTGGGCCGTTCGGCCGAGGCGGGCTGCCTCTATGCGGCGGTGGTCAATGATCTGCACCGGGCGGCGGGCAGGTCCGGTGTCGGCACCGTGATGGCCTCCAAGAATCTCAAGGCCGTGGCGATCCGCGGCACCAACGGGGTCGCCAACGTCAAGGATTTCGGCAAATTCATGCAGGCGGTCAATGACGGCAAAAAGGTGCTTGCAGACAATGCGGTAACCGGTCAGGGGCTGCCCACCTACGGCACCCAGGTGTTGATGAACGTGATCAACGAGATGGGCGCCCTGCCCACGCGCAACATGCGCGAGGTGCAGTTCGAGGGGGCGAACAAGGTCTCCGGCGAGGCGATGCACGAGAGCCGTCCCTCCGATGGCAAACCCAACCTGACCACCAATGCGGGCTGCTTCGGTTGCACCATCGCCTGTGGGCGCATCTCCACCATCGACAGGGGGCACTTCTCCATCGAGAACAAACCCGAGTACTGGGGAAGTTCCGGCGGCCTGGAGTATGAGGCGGCCTGGGCCTTGGGACCGGATACCGGCGTCGATGACCTCGACGCGCTGACCTATGTGAACTTCCTCTGCAACGAGGACGGATTCGACCCGATCTCATTCGGCGCCACCCTGGCGGCGGCCATCGAACTCTTCAAGGAGGGGGCCATCACCACCGAGCATACCGGCGGCCACGAGTTGGCGTTCGGCTCCGCGGAGAGCCTGGTCTGGGGTGCGGAGACCCTGGTCAGCGGCGAGGGCTTCGGCAAGGACCTGGGCCTGGGATCGAAGCGCCTGTGCGAGAAGTATGGCCGCCCCGAACTCTCGATGACGGTCAAGGGACAGGAGTTCCCCGCCTACGATCCGCGGGGCATCCAGGGCATGGGACTGGCCTACGCCACCTCGAATCGCGGCGCCTGCCATCTCAGGGGCTACACCGTGGCCTCCGAGATCCTCGGCATACCGGAAAAGACCGATCCCCTGGAGACGACGGGCAAGGCCGGCCTGGTGAAGGCGTTTCAGGATGCCACCGCGGCGGTGGACTCCAGCGGTCTCTGCCTCTTCACCACCTTCGCCTGGTCGCTGGAGGATATCGCGCCCCAGGTCGACGGCGCCTGCGAAGGCGACTGGAGCGCGGAGCGCCTGGCGGAACTGGGCGAACGCATATGGAACATGGAACGGGACTTCAATCTCCGCGCCGGCCTCACCGCCGCGGACGACACCCTGCCCAAGCGCCTGCTCAAGGAGGCCGCGAAGACCGGCCCCGCCGAGGGTCGTGTCAACGACCTCGACAAGATGCTGCCGGAGTATTACGAACTGCGCGGCTGGTCGGCGGAGGGTGTGCCCACCGATGAGACCCGCCAACGCCTCGGTCTGAGCTGACACGGCAGGGAGATGGCAGATGCACTACATCGTAATCGGCGCCGGCCCCGCCGGCGTAACGGCCTGTGAGACCCTGCGTGACCTGGACCCCGCCGCTCAAATCACTTTGATCGGCGGGGAGCCGGAGCCGCCCTATTCACGGATGGCGATCCCCTACCTGCTGGTGGAGCAGATCGACGAAAGCGGCACCTACCTGCGAAAGCGCACGGGACACTATGAAGACAAGGGCATTGAGCATATCAGGATGCAGGTGACCCGGGTGGATCCTGAGCAGCGCAGCGTCACCCTGGCCGACGGCAACAGCCTCAACTACGATCGACTCCTGATCGCCTCCGGCGCGACGCCGTTGAAGCCGCCGATTCCGGGCATCGATCTGGACGGCATCCACAACTGCTGGACCCTGGAGGACGCACGGGCCATCGTGGAGCGGGCCAAGCCGGGATCTCCCGTGGTGCTGATCGGCGCGGGATTCATCGGCTGTATCATTCTCGAGTCGCTGGTCGAGCGTGATGTGAAGCTTACCGTGGTGGAGAAGGGGGACAGGATGGTTCCCCGCATGATGGATAACATCGCCGGCAACCTGCTGAAGAGCTGGTGCGAGAACAGGGGCGTGCGCATCCTCACCAGCAGCGGGGTCGTCGGCTTCACCGAGCTGGGCAGCGGCCTGAGCGTCAACCTGGACAGCGGCGAGAGCCTCACCGCCGATCTGGTGATCACCGCGATGGGTGTCCGCGCCAATATCGACTTTCTCGCAGGATCGGGAATCGACACCGATCAGGGTGTCCTGGTCAACGACTACCTGGAGACCAATCGGGAGGATATCTTTGCCGCCGGGGACGTTGCCCAGGGACGCGATTTCTCCAGCGGCATGGACATGGTGCAGGCGATTCAGCCCACCTCGGTGGAACATGGCCGGATCGCCGCATTCAATATGGTCAGGGACGGGTCGATTCGCCACCAGGGCAGTCTGAACATGAATGTCCTCGATACCCTGGGGCTGATCTCGAGCTCCTTCGGCCTGTGGATGGGTGTCGACGGCGGTGATCAGGCGACCCTGCTGGACGAGGATGAATTCCGCTACCTGCAGCTGCAGTTCGACGGCGACTACCTGATCGGCGCCAGCAGTCTCGGGCATACCCAGCATATCGGTGTGCTCCGGGGTCTGATCCGGAGTCGTGTCCCCCTGGGCGAGTGGAAGGAGCGGTTGATGAGGGACCCGACGCGTTTGATGGAGGCCTATCTCGGTTCCGTGCAAGGTGCAAGTTAAATTCAAACTCTATGCGAGCCTGATGGCCTACCTTCCCCCTGGCGCCAGCGACAACGCGGTCAGCGTCAGGCTGGACGAAGGTGCGACCATCTTTGACCTGATGGATAGCCACCAGGTACCAAGGGAACAGGCCCACCTGGTTGTCTGCAACGGCCTCTTCGTTCCGCCCTCCCAGCGAGAGGGCTACCGGTTGCAGGACGGGGATGTGGTCGCGCTCTGGCCGCCAGTCGCTGGCGGCTAGGGCCGCAGGCCAGAGGTGACTGTTTGTGCAGGCGCATCTCAGTCGCACCATGACCATTTCCCGGACGGAGTTTCTGCGCAGCCTGTCGCCACTCAGACACCACTACCGGATCGAAATCGATGAAGCCAAAGGAGAGGTCGAGATCGCGGCTCAGGGGTTGAGCGTAGTAATAAACCTGCTGGAGGACAGGCCGTTCAAGTTGGGTTCGCTCAGCATGCCCTCATTGAAGGTCAATTTTAGTTTCAGGGACGCCGACGCGGATGGGATTGCACGGTTTTGGTCGCGTTTTGATCTCTGTTTCAGACGGGGAGGAGGTTGACAACCCATACAACTTGAAGTGATAGACTTGCGCTATCTTTCATGAGGAGGAGAAGAGGTGAAAAGAGAACGACAACGCAACGGTTTGACCGCTCTCTCGATGGCCCTGTTGCTGATCCCCTGCCTCGCCCTCGCCAAGCAGAAGCCCTATGGGGCCGTGATGCTGTCCGGGGACAGTCTCTCCGATCCGGGAAACGCGTTCATCCTTTCCGCTATCCATCCGAAGCCGCCCTGTGACACCCCGGATGAGACATTGATGCCCAATGCACCCTATGCAAGGGGCGGCAATCAATCTGGCCTAGGAAAATAACATCAAGGTGCTGAAGATCGTATCGGGAGCGCAGACGGGCGTGGACAGGGCGGCGCTGGATGGGGCGATGGCCTGCGGCCTCGAGGTCGGCGGCTGGTGCCCCCAGGACCGCATGGCGGAAGATGGCGCCATTCCCGATCGCTATCCGGTAAAGGCGTTGAATAATGGGGGATACAGGGAGCGAACCCTGCAGAATGTGGTCGATAGCGATGCCACGCTGATCGTCTATTTCGGCTTCCTGTCAGGCGGCACGGAGCAGACCGTTGCTTTCTGCATCGCGGAGAGGAGGCCCTATCTGTTGATCGATGCCGGGGAGCTGAGCGGAGCGCGGGCGACAGAGCGGGTGGTCGATTTCATTGAGAGCCGGGGGATCGAGGTGTTGAATGTGGCGGGGCCGCGCGCCAGCGGAGAGGCGCGTGGCTACGGCTATACGAGGGCGCTCATTGAGTCTGTCTCCCGCAGGGTCTCAAGTGCAGCCATGGCAAAGCGCGGCCGGATCAAGGATGATGAGGCGTCATGATCAGGAAAAATGCATTGATCACCGGCAACAGCAGTGGCCTCGGCCGGGGCTTGAGCGAAATATTGCTGGCCCATGGCTACCGGGTCTTCGGCTGTAGCCGACGGGGCTGCGACCTGGCGGGGGATATCGTCGATCTCCGTTGCGATCTCAGCGATATGGACGGGATTGGGGCGAACCTGGGGCGCTTGCTGGATGGCATCGAGAGACTTAAGCTGGTGGTGCTCAATGCCGGCATGCTGGGTGAGATCAAGCACATCAGCCGGACCTCCCTGGATGAGTTGAGGCGGATCATGGATGTCAATCTCTGGCCGAACAAGGTGATCCTGGACTGGCTGCTCGAATCGCCGATCCGCATCGATCAGATTTTGCTGATCTCATCCGGTGCCGCGGTGCTGGGCAACAAGGGGTGGGGTGGTTATGCCTTGTCCAAGTCTGCGCTGAACATGCTCGGGCGTCTCTACGCCCACGAGTTTCAGGGGACGCACATCGCTTCCATCGCCCCCGGCCTGATCGCATCGGAGATGATGGACTATCTCTGTACGGATGCCAACAGCGATGAGTACCCCGCACTGCAGCGGTTAAAGCGCGCAAGAAAGGAGGGGGCTGTGCTGTCGCCCATCGAGGGCGCCGAACGAATCCTGGCGGCGCTGCCCCGGCTGCGGGAGTTCGAGAGCGGCAGCTATGTCGATCTCAGGCAGATCCTGGCCCCGGATGAGTACCAGGCCCTGATCGAAGCCCGCAACAGGGCATGAGCTTGCCGCCGTTGTTGAAAGAGATTCTGCTCCTGCTGCTGCTGGGTCTGCTGCTGCTCCTGCTATTCGCTCTCTATCTCTATCTCAACCAGACAAACCTGATCCATCTGCCCAATCTCCCCGGCAGGGAACTGGGGGCCACCCCGGAGCGGCTGGGACTCGGCTATGAAAATGTTACCCTGGTCACCGAGGACAGGGTAAAGCTCGATGGCTGGTATATTCCCCATCAGGCGCCGCGCGCGACGCTGCTCTTTTTTCACGGCAACGCCGGCAACATCTCCCATCGCCTGGAATCCATCGTGCTCTTCAACAGCCTCGGGCTGTCGGTTTTGGCTATCGACTACCGGGGATATGGGAGAAGTGAAGGCAGGCCCTCGGAAAAGGGTATCTACCGGGATGCCGAGACTGCCTGGCGCTACTTGCGCGAGGAGAGGGGGATACCCGGGCATCAGATCCTTCTGTTCGGCCGCTCACTGGGCGGCGCGGTTGCTGCCTATCTTGCCGCCAAGCAGACCGCCCTGGGTGTAGTGCTCGAATCGACCTTTACATCGGTGCCCGATATGGCCGCCGAGCTCTATCCCTGGCTGCCGGTTCGCTGGCTGACGCGCTACCATTACGATAGCGTGGAACGCATGGCGGCGATAAGGATCCCGGTAATGATTATCCATAGCCGCGATGACGAGATCATTCCCTTCGATCATGGACGCATGCTCTATGATCGAGCCGCCGAGCCGAAACGCTTCCTGGAGTTGAGCGGCGACCATAATTATGGCTTCATGCAGAACATTGATCGCTACCGGGATCACTGGGATGATTTCATTCGATTGTGTCGACGGGAGGCGGTTGAGTGAGCGGATGAATGACGCATTAACTGGGCAGGTGGATTAAATCTGATGACAGCAACACCAATTCGAAAAACCAAGATCGTGGCCACTATCGGCCCCGCGTCCGATGTGGTAGACACCCTGGAAGAGATGATCGTTGCCGGGATGAGCGTTGCCCGGCTCAATCTCTCCCATGGGAGCTATGAAGAGCACAGGCAACGTATCGAGCGTATCCGCCAGGCGTCCGAGAACCTGCAGATACCGGTTGCAATCATGATCGACACCCGGGGTGTCGAGATACGCACGGGGAGAATAAACCAGGGCGCCATCGAGTTGACCTCCGGTGATCTGTTTTCTCTCTTCACCGATGGTCGCAGCGGCGACCGGCAGGGGGTTGCGGTGACCTACCAGCGTCTGCACCAGGAGGTCAACCCGGGAGATGTCATCCTGCTCGACGACGGGGCGCTGGAACTCACGGTGCAATCGGTCCTCGACAGGGAGGTTCGCTGCAAGGTGGTGTTGGGCGGTGTGCTCAAGGAGAACAAGGGTGTGAACCTGCCGAACACCCAGCTCTCGATGGCGGCGGTGGAGCCGGAGCACCGGGATGACATTCTTCAGGAGCTGTCCTTCGCCGCGGAGAACGATGTCGACTATATCGCGGCTTCGTTCATTCAGGATGCCGATGAGGTCAACCGGATGCGCGAGATCCTGATCGAGAAGGGGGTGGATATCCCGATTATCGCGAAGATCGAAAACCGCGCCGGCATCAACAACCTCGAAGCGATCGTCGCGGCGGCTGACGGGATCATGGTTGCCCGGGGCGATATGGGTGTGGAGCTGCCGATGGCCGATGTGCCGAGCATGCAGAAGAAGATCATCCGTATTACCGTGAGCAACGGCAAGCCGGTAATCACCGCGACCCAGATGTTGGCATCCATGGAGCACAATCCGAAACCGACGCGGGCCGAGGCGAGCGACGTGGCGAATGCCATCCTCGACGGCTCATCGGCGGTTATGCTGTCGGGTGAATCGGCCATGGGCGGGTATCCGGTGGAAGCGGTCAAGACCATGGACATGCTGGCGATCCGCACCGAGGCGTCGCTGCGTGAGTATGGATATCTGCAGCATATCATTCCCCATCCCTCGAATGTGGTTACCGAGGCGGTCAGCCACTCTGCGGTGGACATGGCCGGCCAACTCAAGGCGGCTGCTATCATCAGTCTTACCGAGACAGGTTTCACCTCGAGGCTGATCTCCAAGCATCGGCCGGAGTGCCCCATTCTCGCCATCACCCAATCCGCCAGAGTGACCAGACGGTTGTGCATGAACTGGGGGGTGATACCCATTCTCCACGGCGAGGAGGGTAGCGACGAAGCGAAGATCGCATACGGCATCGAACGGGCGAGAAGACGTGGTTTGCTGCACAGCGGCGATATCACAATCGCCACCAGCGGCCATAGTCAGACTACCGGCGGTACAAACCTGATCCGCGTGATGACCGTGGAGTAATCCGGTGATCGATCGAGGTCGATCGGGGCCGGGTCAAATGATTCGGAACTGCGCTTGAACCTGATCGTCCTGCCAGATATCGTCCGGGCTTACATACTCGTCGCGAAGATTGAAGGGTACGCCAACGCTGTCGAAACAGTCGTAGACCAGCTCTGAGCAGATATATTTCCGGTCCCGGGTGCGCCGGCTGATCTTGAAAAGAATACGGACTCCTATCCGCAGGATCTCGAAATTGTCATAGGGTTTGGTGAGTTCATCCATGCCGTAGCTGATGGCGTGGTTGAGCTTGTTTTCATCCACCGCCGGGTGCACCCTGGCAATCACGATATTACCCTTGTAGGGGCGGTTTCTGCCGTGGTAGTCGCGCAGATACTTGGAGAGTGGCGCCAGTCTCACGCCGATCAGCGTTTCACTCTCCAGGACAAAGACCCGCTCCAGGGTGGGATCCCTGTAGATCATGCCGACGTGACTCCAGACGGAGTTGGTGAATTTCTGTACGGCATGGGAAAAAAAATAGGAACCGGAACAGAAAACCAGGTCACCGGTCTGCAACTCCCGGCGCATGGCGTCATAGGGTTGCACAGGAAGTTGTTCGATCTCTTCTTTTGTCAACGGGGTTGCCATGGTACTCACCTAAGTGCATGGCATCGATGATACCGTAGGCCGTTTCGTCACCACAAATGTTGGTTAGTGCTGCAGGCTCGATGGCATGCATGTGCGGCTCATCCAAGGAATAGGGCCGCTGCCTCATCCCTGAGGCAGGGGGGTGTGACAGGTTCCTACAACTCTTTACAGTTGGCGTAGTAGGTAACCGTCGCCGGCCAATCGGCAAAGATACCCTTGATGCCCACATCCTGAGCCAGGACGTCCAGCAGCACCATCATGTCGCCGTCGTTGTCGGTGATGTTGCCGATGGTCTGGTAGTACCAGCCGCCGCCGGACGCCAGCAGGCCGGACCGCTCGAGGGTCCATGTGATCAGGTTGAGGCCGTGGGCCCGGGCGGCCAAGGCATACTCCGAAGGCACGATCTCGCCGTTCTCCTCGCTTACCAGGGCCCACATCGCGGGCGCCAGGTAGTTGACGCCCTTGGCGCTGAGCTCGGCCATCATGTCGATGGTGTTTTCCGCTTCTTGCGGGTTGTCGCTGCCATCCAGATAGACTGCCTGTTTGCCGAATTTCGGCTCATGCTCAATCCAGTAGAGAACATCATCGAGATTGAAGGATTGAGCGAATACATGCCTTGGCTTGACCCCGGCAGCCTTATACTCATCGATCATCTGCTGCGCGTAATCCTGTTGCGTATAGTCACCCTCATAGGGCATATCGACGCTGGGTGATTTCAATTCGGGTGTCATCTTGGCGCCCAGCTCGAGGAACAGTTCGATACTCTCGGCGTGGGTCATGAGGGTGCCGTTTCCCGTGTAGAGGTCGGTACGCCAGCCGGGTGTCCCATCCAGGTACTCCTCGACAGTTGTCGCTGCGGGATTGGATGCATCCATCTTACCCTTCAGCGTCCTGAACTCCTCCAGGGTGATATCGCTGGTACAGCACATGGCGCTTGCCCGGGTCACCACTTCGCCGGTGGACTGATCGATAACCGCGGGTACGAAGGGTTGAGAACACTTGGCGGCAAGGGGTGTGGCAAGGATATTGGTGGTCGTATGCAGATCGCACTGGGAATGACGGCATACCAGTTCACGATCCTTGGTGAAGGTCACGTCACATTCAAGGATGCCTGCGCCCATGCGCGCGGCGGCGACATAGGACTCCTTGGTATGTTCCGGAAACTGCATCGGGGCACCGCGGTGACCGATGGAGAAGTCGCTCTTCTTGAATTTCTTTTTGTCGCAGGATAGGAGTTCCTCTTTCAACTCGCTATCCTCCATATCGTTGATCAGATAGTAGGGACGAGGTCCGAGCTGAACACTCAGTCTGCTCTTGTTGCCCGATTCCCAGCGGTCGTCGTCATCCCGGTTATGCCGATCGCCGGCAAGACAGCTGGTTGATAGCAGAATCGCGATGCCGGCGGCGGTAAAGGCCAGGCATACTCTTTTCAAATTCATAGTCATATCCTCGTTTAGTCTTATGATTCGGAAGCAGGACCTGATAAATCCAACTTGCCAACATAGACTGACTTGGTTGCGTGACTATGCTTTTTTTATGTCGCTTTTGAGAAGATTTCTGGTAGGGGTGCTGACTCTGGCGTTACGGGTGTTTCAGCGGGCGGGTGGTGTGAACCGCGGGGATTGGCGGTGGGTCAGCCGCTGGGCAGCAGCGGACTGACCCGCCAGTATGCGGCGATACTGGCGGGTGCGCGGGTTTAGCCCATATTGCCGGCGACAAAGTCCCAGTTGATGACTTTCCAGAACGCCTCCAGATAGGCGGGCCTGGCATTGCGGTAGTCGATATAGTAGGCGTGTTCCCAGACATCGACGGTGAGCAGCGCCTTCTTGCCGGAGGTCATCGGCGTGCCTGCATTGGAGGTATTGAAGATCTCCAGGCTGCCGTCGTCGTTCTGCACCAGCCAGGTCCAGCCGGAACCGAAGTTGGTTGCGCCCGAGCCGGCGAACTGTTTTTTAAACTCGTCGAAGGAACCGAAGGTCGAGTTGATGGCGTCCGCCAGGGCGCCGCCGGGTGCGTTGTCGTCGCTGGGGCTGCGCAGACAGTTCCAGTAGAAGCTGTGATTCCAGATCTGGGCTGCATTGTTGAACACACCGCCGGAGGATTTCATGATGATCTCTTCCAGGGATGCGTTCTCAAACTCGGTGCCCGGTATCAGGTTGTTGAGGTTGGTTACATAGGTGTTGTGATGTTTTCCGTGGTGAAACTCAAGGGTCTCTTTTGAAATAACAGGCTCCAATGCATCGATAGCGTAGGGCAGTGCGGGTAGTTCATGGGCCATGGAATGGTACTCCTTCGTTTGATATGAATTCTTATCGTGATCCTCGTAACAGAGAGATCGGCTCTATAACCTAGTAGAATGGTCAGCTATTCTAGCGGCGGTATTGCCGGGATGCAACAGGGGGTGTTGTAGGGAAAATAGTATCACTCTTGGTGGGTTTGTGTAGTCTGATTTGGTTTGACGCCGGGATTGTTTTTTGTTGCGGTAAGATAGCTGAAATTTAACGTGGTTTTCTTTAGATTAACCCAATTGGGTTAACCTAATCCGGCGTCTGACGGTTATCTTTCTCCGGCACCCCGACAGGGCTTTCTGTGCTGGCAGGGCTATCGCGGCATCCCTGCCGCTTCTACGAAAGATAACCGCCAGTCGCCTATCCCATGGAGTGTGTTTCGAGTTGGGTTGGGGTTCGGCTTCACGGTTGGACCCTGCCGATTGTTTGAAACATATATCATCTATTCTGGTAACAGCCCTGAATTAAATGAGATTGTTGGAGGTTTATGGACGCGGTTGAATTGAGTATCTTCGCCTCCCGCCTTGAGGCGGTCTGCGACGAGATGGGTGCGGTGCTGCGCAACGCCGCCTTCTCCCCCAACATCCGCGACCGGCTCGATTTCTCCTGTGCGGTGTTCGATGCCAAGGGAGAGCTCTGTGCCCAGGCCGCCCATATCCCGGTCCATCTGGGCAGCATGGCCTATGCCATGGCGCAGATCGTCGCCAAGGTCGAGTGGCAGGAGGGGGACATGGTGGTGCTGAACGACCCCTTCATGGGGGGGACTCACCTCCCCGACGTCACCCTCATCGCCCCGCTGTTTCATACCGGCCGGCTGACCGCTTTTCTGGTCAATCGTGCCCACCATGCCGATATCGGCGCCAGCTCACCGGGTTCGATGCCGGTCTCTCACACCCTCGACCAGGAGGGGCGGGTGATACCGCCGGGCAGGCTGGTAAGAGGCGGGGCGGTCGATGGTGACTTCCTCGCCTCGATCATCCGTGACAACCGCAATCCCGGGGAGTCGGAAGGTGACTTCGCCGCCCAGATCAGCGCCAACCGGAGCGGTCTCAAGCGGCTCGCGCGGTTGATCGACGAATGGGGCAGGGATCCCTTCCTGGCCGGTCTGGATGCGCTCAACGCCTATGCCGAGCGCCTGGCGAGGGAGGCATTGAAACAGATCCCGCCAGGGGAGTATCGATTCAAGGATCTCATGGATGATGACGGGCAGGGCAACAGCGATATCCCCATCCGGGTCAGGCTGGTGGTGGAGCCGGATCGTATCCTGGTCGACTTCAGCGGTACCGCCGATCAGGTCCCGGGCAATATCAACGCCCCCTTATCGGTGGCCGCGGCCGCGGTCTTCTATGTCTTCCGCTGTCTGATGCCACCCCAGACGCCGGCCTGCGCCGGCAGTTTCAGATCCATCGAACTCCGTGTTCCCCCGGGCTGTCTGTTGAACGCCAGGCGTCCGGCGGCCGTCGCCGCAGGTAATGTGGAGACCAGCACCCGGGTTGTGGATGCGGTGCTGGGGGCGCTTGCCCGGGTATTGCCCGATGAGATTCCCGCCGCCAGCCACGGCAGTATGAACAACCTGGCGATGGGGAGTGTCAGCGGGGAGCTGCGCTGGGACTACTACGAAACCGTCGGCGGCGGAATGGGGGCGGGAAAGCGGGGCGGCGGATTGCACGGGGTGCAGACCCACATGACCAACACCCTGAATACGCCGATCGAGGTGATCGAGGCGCGCTTTCCCGTTCGGGTGGTCGATTACCGCCTGCGTCGGGGATCGGGTGGCGGGGGGATCAGGCCCGGAGGCGACGGCCTGGTCAGGCGCTTTAAATTTCTCGCGCCGACCCAGGTCACACTGCTCACCGAGCGGCGGCGGCATCGGCCCTGGGGATGCGCCGGTGGCGAGCCTGGCGCGGCAGGGAGCAACACCCATAACGGCAACAGTCTCCCGGCCAAGGTAACCCTGCAGGTCGAAACGGGTGACGAGATCGCCATCGAGACCCCTGGAGGGGGTGGCTGGGGCGCGCCGTCGGACCGGCGCGCCTAGCTGTGACGGCCAGAGGCGGCGGCCCTAGTATGTGGGATCGAAACGAGGTGGTTTGATGACCGGTTGCGACTGTGGTGGCGGGTTGAAGTTCGACGGCGTGTCGGCGGGCTACATGCGGATACTCTGGCTGGTCATCGCCATCAATGCCTCGATGTTTCTCTTCGAGACGGGCGCCAGCGTGGTATCGAACTCCATGGCCCTGCGCGCCGATGCCCTCGACTTCCTCGGCGATGCCCTGACGTATGGGATCACGCTCCTGGCCATCGGCCGTTCCCTGCACTGGCGGGCCTCCGCGGCGATCTTCAAGGGTGTGACCCTGATCTGCATGGGGCTATGGGTGTTGGGGTCCAGCATCCACCGGGTCTTCGTACTCGGTATTCCCAATGAACTTATCATGGGCACGGTGGCGCTGCTCGCCTTTGCCGCCAATATGGTCAGCGTACTGCTGCTGCTCAACTACCGTGACGGTGATGCCAATGTGCGTTCGGTATGGCTCTGCAGCCGTAACGATGCGATAGGGAACCTTGCGGTACTGGTCGCTGCCGGGGCCGTCTTCCTAAGCCAAAGCCACTGGCCGGATCTGCTGGTCGCGTTGCTGATGTCGATGCTGTTTCTGCATTCGGCTGCCCTGATCATTCGCCAGGCGCGCCATGAAATGAATCACCAGCATGAGATCCTGACCAGCGGGGCAGGCTGTTCAGTGGCTGAAAGGGATTGAATGCCAGGCGGGTGTCCGCCGATTGCCGTCTGCTTAACCCGGATAGTTGTCTCCCACAGCCTGGCGCGAGACCTCCTCCTGCCAGGGGCGCTTGGCCTCCATCTGCTTCATCTTCCCACCCCGATTCCTGATCAATCTGTTCCAGGCCTCGAACGCCTCTTGCGGCGTGTTGTAGTGATGCATGTTCATCAGGATCGGCTGCAACAGATAGTGCCCGAGTCTGGCGTGGAAGTTGAGGTGGGACTGCATATAGTTGCCGCTCCAGCCGAGACGCAGGGAGGGCCCCAAGACCTGGTAATCGGTGCCGCAGCGCTCTTCGCCGCTCCACCCTTCAGGTATTACGATATGGGGATCGTGTTCCGGAAACAGCAGGCGTGACAGCATCCAGGGTGTCAGTATCAGCACCACCCGCCAGCCACTGGTGCGGCGGTAGGCGTGAAGGTTAAAACCCAGGTTGCTGTTGATCAGCGGATCGTCGGAGAAGTATTGAGTGTAGATCTCCTGATGAACCTCGATCAGGACCTGCTTGAATCTATCATCATCGTCCAACTCGACCGGTAGACGCTGCCAGGTTGTGTCAGGCATCTGCAGCGCTGTCCGGAGCGGGAAATAGGCGGCCGGTTCCACACCCGGCAGCGTTTAAAAACCTGCGGCTGGACAGCCCTGGGTTACTCCAACCCATGATAATTCTCCTTTCTGAAATCTGGTGCGATCCGGTAGCGGGGCGACGATAGTCGATTTATTCGCCTTATGCCGGCATCAATAAACAGCGAGGATTGGAAATATCCGGCCTGAAGGGGTTTTCTGTCTACAGCTTTGTCTTGTGCCCTTGATTTAGATCAAGGAATTTAAGTCAACAGAGAATGATTGAGAATTGTCAATGATCTGCGGCGGCAGTTTGGTTTGGGGCCTTTCCAGGCGCTCGGTGGCAGAGCGACGGGCTAGCCATTTCGCCGGGGCAGACCGGCGCTTACCTCCATTCCCGCGGTGGTGGGAGCGATCCCGGAGTCTGCGGGTTTCAGGGCGCTTAGGCGGATGCCTGCTTGTGGTGCGAAGTGATCATGCTCAACGCATCATGACTCTTACTGACCATCTCGTCGATCAGGGGCGTTACGATCTCCGGTGTCAGGCCTGTCATGGTCCAGGCGAAGGGGGTGATAGCCCATAACATCTCTTCGACGCTGAGGCCGACCATCTCCCCATTGGCGATGGCTTTGGCGATATGCACCAGGGACGTTTCCAGTTTATAGTCGCCTGCCTGCTGAGGGTTGTTATGACAGCCGGCTACGGCGATGAAACTCTCAGGCAGCTCCCAGGCGCGCATCAGCTCGGCTCCGACATCCAGGTGGGTGAATCCGAGGACATCGGCTTCCGTTTCCGCCAGAATCCAGTTGTCACCGCCAGTGATATAGAGGATATCGGTGGCCTTTTCCGGCAGGGTGAGATAGATCACCAGCCTCCCCACGTCGTGCAGCAGCCCCATGACGAAGAGTCGTTCACTGTGCAGAATGTTGCTGCGCTTGGCCAGGGATTGCGCCATCACCCCGGTGGTTACCGAGTGTTGCCAGTACTCGGTCATGTCGACCAGCTGTTTTGGTATTCCGGTGAAGGTGCGCAAGGCGGTGGCGGCCATGACCAGGTTCCGCAGCTCGTCGGCACCGATGATGGTGACCGCCCGTGACAGGGTTTCAACCTTTGTCGGCAGACCGTAGAACGAGCTGTTGACCAGCCTGAGGAGTCGGGCCGAGATGTCCGTATCCTGAATGATGATGTCGGCGACCTGGGATGATGAGTAGTTCCCGGTTGCCATCAAGCGGTTTACCTTGATGCAGATATCGGGCAGGGAGACCAGGTGGTCAAGGTCTTTAACAAGGGTTTTGGGATCCATCGTGCATACACCTCGGATTATTGGTTTTTGCTATCTAATATCGGTTTTTTAATGGTTCCTTATTAAGCACATAGTATTTATGGTTATTGTCTGATTATCATTGGGGTTGTCTGAAAATGAGAACTGGTTGACATTATAGTCGACCCGGGGAGAACAGATCCTAGTTTTCCGGCCGGTCCAAGCCATCCATGGGTGACCCCTGCCCCTCGTCCGGGATGTCTCTCAACACCCGCAGGAAGGCATCCCCGTAACGAGCCAGCTTGTGATCGCCCACGCCTGATATCATCGCCAGCTGCTGCCTGTCCCGGGGCCGTCTCTCCGCCATTTCCATCAGGGTCGCGTCGTGGAAGACCACATAGGCCGGCACGCCTTGGGCCTGGGCAAGCTCGAGGCGAAGTGCCCTCAGTGCCTGCCAGAGGGCATGATCGGCATCGCCGACTTCCGCCGCGTCTATCTGCTTTGCCCGTCTCTTCGGCTTCATTTTTCGTGTCTTGCGCAGCATGAGCGGGGTTTCACCCCGCAGCACGGGGCGACTCGCCTGGGTCAGGTGAAGGCCGCCGTAACCCTCCAGGTCGACGCTCAACAGCCCGTGGGCGATCAGCTGTCGGTAGACACTGCGCCATTCAGCGGCGCCGAGATCGCAGCCTATGCCGTAGGTGCTGACCCGATCGTGGCCGAACCCCTTTATGCGCTCGCTCTCTTTTCCAAGCAGGACATCGACCAGATAGTTGACGCCGAAACGCTGGCCGGTGCGGTGGGCACAGGAGAGGGCCATTTGTGCGGCGACGGTGGCATCCCAGGTTTGCGGAGGCTGAAGGCAGACATCGCAGTTGCCGCAGGGCTGTTCCAGATGGTCGTCGAAATAGGCCAGGAGGGCCTGACGGCGGCAAGTGGTGATTTCGCAAAATGCCAGCATTGCGTCGAGTTTATGGCGTTCCATCCGCTTGTGGTCTTCGCCGGCTTCGGAAGCAGTCGTCATCTGTCGCAGGGTGATGACATCCTGCAGCCCATAGACCATCCAGGCATCGGCGGCCTCGCCATCGCGGCCGGCGCGCCCGGTCTCCTGGTAGTAGGCTTCGATGCTCTTGGGCAGATTGAGATGGGCGACGAAGCGGACATCGGGCTTGTCTATCCCCATGCCGAAGGCGATGGTGGCGACGATCACGATACCTTCCTCTTGGCGGAAGCGGTTTTGGTGGCCTTGCCGGGTCTGATTGTCCATGCCGGCATGGTAGGGGAGGGCCTCGATCTCCCTGCTGCGCAGCCAGGCGGCGATCTCTTCGACCCGCTTGCGTGACAGGCAGTAGACGATACCCGATTCACCCGGGTGCTCTTCACGGATAAATCGCAGCAGGCGCTCCCTGGCATTGCCGTCGTTTTCGGTTATCTGGTAGCGGATATTGGGCCTGTCGAAGCTGGCGATGAACTCGGCCGCCTGCTGCAGCTTGAGGCGCTGCGTGATCTCTCTGCGCGTGGGCGCATCGGCGGTGGCGGTGAGGGCGATTCTCGGTGTCTCTGGAAAACGCTCATGGAGTTGTGAGAGCTGGATATACTCTGGACGGAAATCGTGCCCCCACTGGGAGACGCAGTGGGCCTCGTCGATGGCGAACAGGGCGATTCGCGACTGCCGGAGCAGATCGAGTGTTCTCGGCGTCAGCAGGCGCTCCGGTGCGATATAGAGGAGATCGAGCTCCCCCTGCAGGAGCTGCCGTTCCACCAGTGCGGCCTCCTCATGGCTCAGTGAGGAGTTGAGATAGGCGGCGCGCACGCCGTATTGAAGCAGGCTGTTGACCTGGTCCTGCATCAATGCGATCAGTGGCGAGATGACCACGCCGGTTCCCTCTCTGACGATGGCCGGAATCTGATAACAGAGGGACTTCCCGCCGCCGGTGGGCATCAGCACCAGGGCGTCGCCGCCATCGATCAGATGGCTGATGATGCGTTCCTGGGAGGAGCGAAACCCGCTATAGCCGAAGGTGTGCCGCAGCACTTCGCGTGCATGGGCCATAGCGGGTTCTTGTGGCAAGGCTTCAGTCATCCGTGACATTATCCAGTCCTTTGGGTGTCGTGTCAGTTGTCGGTTTGCTCAGTATATTGTGATTCCCGATGATGTAAATCTCGATTGGGCATGAATCACCCCTTTTTCAGGGATGATATCGGCATGACACAAAAAAGGGCATGGTGTAGGCTCAAAGGCAGGAACAGTATCTGGATTCAGGCATATGTGCGGACTCTGCGGTGAGCTTCGTTTCGATGGCGCGCCAGCCGACCTGGCGGCAATCGAACGCATGAACGAAAGGTTGCGCCGGCGAGGCCCCGACCACGGCGGCAGTTACAGCGACGGCGCCCTGGGATTCGGTCACCGGCGCCTCTCCGTCATCGACCTGTCGGCGCATGCGCATCAGCCGATGCTGGATCAGAAACTCAACCTGGCGCTGGTATTCAACGGTGCCATCTACAACTACAAGGAGCTGAGGTCGACCCTCAAAGGCCTCGGCTACCAGTTTTTCTCCAGCGGCGATACCGAGGTGATCCTCAAGGCCTACCACGCCTGGGGGGAGGATTGCGTCGACCGTCTTCACGGCATGTTCGCCTTTGCGATTTGGGATTGTGGGCAGCAGCGTCTGTTCCTGGCCAGGGATCGATTCGGTATCAAGCCCCTCTACTATACCCAGGACAGCCGGCGTCTGCGCTTCGCCTCCAATACCCAGGCGCTGCTGGCGGCCGGCGGTGTCGATACCGCAATCGATCCCGTTGCCCTGCACCACCAGTTCACCCTCCATGGCGTGGTGCCGGCCCCGTTGACCATCTTTCGCGGTATTCGCAAACTGGCGCCTGGTCACTGTATGGCGATCGAAGCGAATGGTACCGAGCGCATTCGCGCCTACTGGGACTACCCTGCCACCCGTCCCGAGATGCCGCGCTCCGACGGGGAGTGGCTGGAAGCGATACACGACAGCCTGCGCGAAGCGGTGCACAAGCGCAACGAGATCGCCGACGTGCCGGTTGGGGTGCTGCTCTCCGGTGGGCTCGATTCAAGCCTGCTGGTGGCGTTGCTGGCGGAGGCGGGGGTAGGCGATCTGAGGACCTTCTCGGTGGGCTTCGAGGATCAGCCCGAGGAGAAAGGCAACGAATTCGAGTACTCCGATCCCGTGGTTGAGATGTACGACACCAGGCACCATAAGTTCCTGGTGCCCAACAGCGAGGTGCTCAATCGCCTGCCGGAGGCGGTGGAGAACATGGCCGAGCCGATGTTCGGCCAGGACGCGGTTGCCTTCTACCTTCTCGGTGAGCAGGTCTCGCGACAGATCAAGGTGGTGCAGTCGGGACAGGGGGCCGACGAGGTCTTCGGCGGCTATTTCTGGTATCCGCGGATCATGCAGGAGCAGGAGGGCGATGGGGTGGAACGCTTCGCCAGACACTATTTCGACCGCGATCACGATGAATATCTGCGCATGGTCGGCGCGGACTACCAGGGTGCCGATTTCACCCGGGAGTTGATTGCCGAACGCCTCGCCCAATCGGAGTCGGAGAGTCTGATCGATGCGGTGCTGCACATGGACCAGACCATGCTGATTGTCGATGATCCGGTGAAGCGGGTGGACAATATGACCATGGCCTGGGGTCTGGAGGCGAGAGTGCCCTTTCTCGACCACCATCTGGTTGAACTGGCAGCCCGCTGTCCGCCGCAGCTGAAACTGCGGGAGGGGGGCAAATACCCGCTGAAGGCGATGGCCAGGGGCATGCTTCCCGACCAGGTGATCGACCGGCCCAAGGGCTATTTTCCGATGCCGGCGCTGAAGTATGTCCGTGGCGAGTTCCTCGCGTTCATGCGCGATATCCTCGATGCCCGGGTGGCGAGGGAGAGGGGTATCTTCCAACAGCACTATATCGACATGCTGATGTCGGCGCCGGAGATGCACCACACCCGGATCCGCGGCAGCAAGCTGTGGCATATTGCGTTGTTCGAGTTTTGGCTGCAGCGCAATCTTCAGCCAGTCGGGTGTACGGCATGAAGCGGACCGTTCTGGCTCTTGCGTTTCTTGTCGCGGGTTGTTCGGAGTCGGTCGATGTTGAGTTCTTCAGCTACCAGGGGTGCCGCAGAGATATGACGGAGGCCTTCACCAATCAGGGAATGGATCCGGTGGCTGCCAATATGAAGGCCAAGGCCCATTGCGAGGAGCAGATGCAGAAGTAGTTAAACCCGGATCTCGGGGGCACTACTTCTGACAGGGAAACTCGCCCGACCTGCAGATCTCGATCGCGACCTTCACCGCATTGGGACAAAACTGTTTTCCACTCTCCGATTCGATTATCTTCATTGCATCCTGTTTGCTGATCTGGCGCCTGTAACTACGGGTTGTGGTCATTGCGTCATAGGTGTCGACCACCGCAATGATGCGCGAAATGATCGGTATCCGCTCACCCTCGAGGCCTTCCGGATAACCCTTGCCGTTCCATTGTTCGTGATGATGGAGGACACACTCGGCGACTTCATCGAGAAGCGGGTTGCCGAGGGTGCGCAGCATATTCGCACCGATGCTGGAGTGGGCCTTGATCCCTTCGTACTCCTCTTTGGAGAGGGTGCCGGGTTTGAGCAGGATATGGTCCGGGATGCCGATCTTTCCGATGTCGTGGAAACTGGCGGCCAGCATGAGCACATCCATCTGGTGTTTGTCCAGGTTCAGATGGTTGCCGATCACCTCCGAAAATGAGACGACCCGGTTGGAGTGTTCCAGGGTATAACTGTCCCTGGCGCTGAGGGCGTAGTGGAGAATCGATTCCACCTTAAACCCGATGTGGTCCTCGAGCAGTGACACTCGTTTTTTGAATATACTGTAATCTTCCGCTTCTATCACGATTCTCTGCCAGGTCGCGCTACCCCTCATTCGACAAGCTATAGTCTTACAGATTCTATGCCAATCTACCTGAAATCCAATCGTTTAATTCGTTTCCCATCACTCTCTGTGTGTGGTTGCCTGCCTGTTTGTGGGTACAGTCGGGCCGTCCGCCGCTGCCCTATCCGAGTTGCAACTGCAATTGTGGAATAGAGCCGGTTGGCGTCGACCAGGGTTGTTCTGAGCGGATCTGACAACTTCTCGGTTCAGCCCGGGTCAAAATAGGGTAAGCTTGGATTGTTGCGGGTTTTTTATCCAGCTGCAAATAGTTAGAATTCCCTTAAAACAACCCGGTTAGAAATTACTAGCGTACAACCCGATAGATACGACAACCGTTTTTGTGAGGTCTAGACGATGGATGTATTGGAACGAATAAAAGAGCAGGTCGAGGGCAACCCGATCGTCATCTACATGAAGGGAACGCCGCAGTTTCCCATGTGTGGCTTCTCCTCCCGCGCAGCCGCTGCGCTGCAGGATTGCGGGGTTCCGTTCGCCTATGTCAATGTGCTCGCGGATCCGGAGATCTTCGAGAACCTTCCCCGCTACGCCGACTGGCCGACCTTTCCCCAGATCTACATCGACGGTGAGTTGATCGGCGGTTGCGATATCACCCTGGAGATGCACCAGAGCGGTGAATTGAAAACGATGATGGAGGAGGCGGCAGCCAAGGTCGCGCCGACCGGAGACGACCAAGCCTGATGACCAAGTGGGATACCCGCTTCCTCGGGCTGGCAGCCTACATCTCAGCCTGGAGCAAGGATCCCTCCTCCCAGGTCGGCGCCGTGATCACCGACGGCAATCGAATTGTCTCCTTGGGCTACAACGGATTTGCCGCGGGGGTGGAAGACAAACAGGAGCGTCTGGACGATCGCGACTGCAAGCTCAACCTGACCATCCATGCCGAAGAGAACGCGATGATCTTCGCCAAGCGCGGCCTCGCCGACTGCACCGTCTATGTGACCCATCCCCCCTGCCCCCGCTGCGCCTCGAAACTGATCCAGGAGGAGGTGGCGCGAATTGTCTACATCACGCCCAGTGAGGATTTTCTCTCCCGCTGGGCCGACGACATCAGGCTCTCCAACGAGATGTATCGTGAAGCCGGTGTGGAGATAACCGGCTATGCAATGGAAGAGATCAACCACGACAATGCCCGGATAACCATTGCGCCAGGCGGCTATTTCAAGAAGGTGATGAATCTCTTTATGCAGAGTGATGATTGAGCCTTGCCAAGCCGGGTCCGGCGCAATCGATACAATCCGTGCCTATCACGAACGCACCAAGCATCACCTCAACGGGTACGCCCGAGGCCCGGAGTATCTAGATTGGGATAGCCAACCCGATCCGTTTCGTCGCTTCTCCAGTGCCCCACTGATATCCCTGCCACTCAATCCCGACCCGGGCGGTGGAGTCGCGGCGTTTGACAAGGCGGGGATCTCCAAACTCCTGGAACTCTCCATGGGGATCTCTGCATGGAAACAGTACGGACCGGATCGCTGGGCGCTGCGCTGCAATCCATCCAGCGGCAACCTGCATCCAACCGAGGCCTACCTTGTGTGCAGCGGGATCGCCGGTCTGGTTGACGCCATCTACCATTACGCGCCCCGGGAACATGCACTGGAGCAGCGGGCCGCTATCGTCGGCGACGAATCACAATCCTATTGCCTGTTGGGACTCACCAGTATCGCCTGGCGCGAGGCCTGGAAGTACGGGGAGCGCGCCTACCGTTATGTGCAACTGGATGTCGGCCATGCCCTTGGGGCGGTGCGCTACGCCGCCGCGCTGCTTGGATGGCGCGTCAGCCTGCTGTCGCCGGGCGATACAGCGATCGGCGATCTGCTCGGCCTCTCCCGGGAAGGCGATTTCAAGGGGGCCGAATCGGAGCAGCCGGACCTGCTGCTGCAGATCCACGCTGCCGGCTTGGAACGGCTTGACAGGCTGCCGGAGGGCAGGCAATGGCAGGGACGGGCCAACGCCCTGGGAGGGGAACCCTATCTGAAATGGCCGCTGATCGATGAGGCCCATCAGGCCTGCCTTGAAGAGCATCCGGACTATACGCCGTCGCGCACAGCGCCAGATCCGACCACCGAAGGGAGGGCGCAACTGGCACAGCTGATTCGGCAGCGCCGTAGCGCTCAAGCCTTCATTGGCGAACAGAGCAGTTTGCCAATCTCGCAGCTGGAAGACTTTCTGGCGGCACTGATGCCGCAGCGCGGGCATCCCCCATGGGACCTCTGGCCGGGAACGCCGCACCTCCACCTGGTGCTTTTCATACATCGGGTCGAAGGCCTGACGCCCGGTCTCTACACGCTGCCCCGCCGTTCCGGTCTGCTGCCTGAGTTGGCGTCGGCCTTGAGTGAAACCTTCCAGTGGCAGCCGACCCCGATCACCAGCGATGAGTTACCCCTCCATCGCCTGGCGGAAGGCGATTTGCGCGGGGTTGCGCGCACCCTCGCCTGCCACCAGGAGATCGCATCCGCCAGCAGCTTCAGCTTCTGCATGCTGGCCGAGTTCGACCGGGCCCTCGAGCGGGGCGCCTCGGCCTATCGCCACCTGCACTGGGAGGCGGGACTGATCGGCCAGGCCGCCTACCTGGAGGCGGAGCGCATCGGCATGCGCGGTACCGGTATCGGTTGCTTCTTCGATGACAGCGTACATCTCGCCCTCGGTATCGAGGATACCCGATGGCAGACGCTTTACCATTTCACGGTCGGTTTTCCGCAGCCTGACACCCGCCTGCAGACGCTGCCGCCCTATGCTAACCTCGTGACGGCCCGGCCACCCGAATAGGGGCCGTCAGCTATTCAGCAAATCGGTCAAGGCACGGAAAAGGTCGGTCTCCGTCAACATGCCGGCGACATGCGCGTCATCACCGATAACCGGCAGGCAGCCGATGCGGTTGTCGTTCATCTGCTTGGCGGCGGAAGCTAGCGGGGCGCTCGCGGATGTGGTGAATACCGGGGTATGCATGACCTCGGCGATCTCAACCGGCGCCTCCTTGAAATAGCGTGCAGCCAGTTGCAGATCGCGCCGCGTTACGATGCCGACGACCTGGTTCTGTTTGTCTACAACCGGCAGGTGGTGCATATTTCTCTCTTCCATGATCTCGAATGCAAGGTCGTAGTTGTCCTCCTGTTGGACGGTCACGGGGGTAGAACTCATATAGTCGCTTACAAGCATCGGTTTCTCCTCATCTACCTAATTGTTATCGCCACCCAACGGAAGGATGGTGCTGATCTTAAATGAACTGTAGACGATAAAGCCCGCGCTTAAAATGACTTGGATCTAAACCCTGAGGACGGGACTGGACTGGGTATCCGCGGCTCGACGATTCCCGCTTGCCCTGATGATCCGGAGTGACCGGCGGCTTGAGCCGGCGGCCATGAAACAGTCAGCCGCATTAAACCGATTCCGAATTTCTGAAAAAAGCGCAAATATGTTCCATACTAAGGACTTAGGCTGAAAAAATAATAGTTGAATTGAGGGGAAAGTAGATGCCCAAGAAGCGTAAATCCAGCAAAGCAATCGAGGACAAAATCCAGCAAAAGCTGAAAAAGCAGTTTGTAAAGTCCGACAGCCATAAGGCCCTCAAGGCGAGGGTGGCGGCCCTGGAAAAGGAGTTGAAGAGGCTGCGAAAGATGGTTGACGAGGGCAAGAGGAAGGCTTCTCCGGCAACGAAGAGGCGCAGCGTGAAAAAGTCGGCGCCGAAGCGAGTCCCTGCTCCCCGGGCAAAGGCTGAAACCGACAACAACCTGCAGCTGATCAAGGGCATCGGCGCAGTGATCGAAAAGAAACTGCATGACTATGGGGTTCGCAGCTACACTCAGATCGCCGCCTGGGGGAGCAAGGAGATAGAGGAGTTTTCACAGCGACTCAACTTCAAAGGCAGGATCGAGCGGGAGCGCTGGGTAGAGCAGGCCAAGGCGTTGATGGCCGGTTAGGCTGTTGCCAATGTCAAGGACGGATAGATGGCTCAATTGAACCACTACCCCCATATGGTCGCGGCGGAGATCGAGGCCGCGGGCCGGATCGAGGTGACCGCGCCTTTTGACCGGAGCCCGATCGCGAGCGTCGATACCCTGGATGAGGCCGGGGTGGAACAGGCCTTGTCGATTGCACGCAGACTGTTCGATGAACGCGACGCCTGGTTGGCCCCCTCGGATCGGATTGAAATCCTCAAGCGCACCGCCGGGCTGATGAGCGAAAGGGCTGAGCAGCTGGCGCTGGAGGCGGCCAGGGAAGGGGGCAAGCCCCTTGTCGATTCGCGCATCGAAGTGGCCCGGGCCATAGACGGCATCGCAATCTGCATAGAGACCCTGCGTACCGAAGCCGGGGAGGAGATTCCGATGGGGGTCAATCCCGCTTCCCGGGGGCGTCTGGCGTTCACCCACCGGGAACCGATCGGGGTCGTGGTGGCGGTCAGCGCCTTCAACCATCCGCTGAATCTCATCGTGCACCAGGTCGCGCCGGCGGTTGCCACCGGTTGTCCCGTCATCGTCAAGCCCGCCGAGGATACACCGCTCTCCTGCATGCGCTTCATCGGGATGCTCAGAGAGGCGGGACTGCCGGCGGGCTGGGCCCAGGCCCTGATGACCAGGGATCTGGATGTGGCGGGCAGGCTGGTGACCGATCCCCGGGTCGATTTTTTCAGCTTTATCGGCAGCGCACGAGTCGGTTGGCAGCTGCGCTCCCGGCTCGCCCCGGGGACCCGATGCGCCCTCGAACACGGCGGCGCGGCGCCGGTGATCGTCGAGGCGGATGCCGCCCTGGAGGATGCCCTGCCGCTGCTGGCCAAGGGCGCCTTCTATCATGCGGGACAGGTCTGTGTCTCCGTGCAGCGGGTGTTTGCCGAGCAGACGATTGCGCGCAGGGTCGCAGAGGGGCTGGCCGCCGAGGGCAGGCGGATGCGGGTGGGCGACCCGACCCTGGAGGAGACGGCTGTTGGACCGTTGATCCGACCCCGGGAGGTGGAGCGGATCCATGCCTGGATCAGCGAGGCCGTGGCGCAGGGCGCCGAACTGATCGCCGGGGGCGAACCCCTGTCCGCGACCTGCTATGCGCCCACGGTGCTCTACAATCCACCGGCGGATGCCAAGGTGAGTACCCAGGAGGTCTTCGCTCCCCTGGTCTGTGTCTACCCCTACGAGGATATCGACCGCGCCATCGACCAGGCCAATGCGTTGCCGTTCGCCTTTCAGGCTGCGGTCTTCAGCAACAATCTGCAGCGCACCCTGCGCAGCTACAAGCGGCTGCATGCCTCGGCGGTGATGGTCAACGATTTCACCGCCTTTCGCGTCGACTGGATGCCCTTTGCCGGATTGCGCCAGTCGGGCATGGGCGTCGGCGGCATTCCCCACACCATGCGCGACATGCAGATCGAGAAGATGATGGTGATCCGTTCCGATGAGCTATAGCCTTGATTGAGTCCGCAAATGAACGCGAATGTCTTCCGTAACTCGCAGGGTGGTCCGTGGCAATCCATATCATGCAGGACCTTTTATTGGGTAAAATATGTAGGGTGCGGCAAGCCGCACCCTACATGTTGAAATAAAAAAATCGCGTATATTCGCATTCATTTCGGGTCAATATCTTCAACCCGGCACAGCAGTCCACCTTGGCTGAGTCTGGCTCTCACCCTGTCACCTCTGTTCACCTCACTGCTGGCGCGAATGATGTGCTTATCGTCTTCACGGCTGACGATGGCATAGCCCCTGTTCAGGGTATTCAGCGGGCTGAGGGTGTGGAGGTCCCTCGCCAGCTGGTTCAGCCTGGTTGCTGAATCCTTGAGGCGGCGCGCCATGGCCTGCTGCAGCCGCTCCGCGTCGAGCCGGTAGCGAAAGCGCTGCTCCTCGATGCGCTGTTGCGGGGAGAGCCGGGAGAGCCGGGAAAGCAGTTTTTCAAGTCGATGCTCAAGGGTTACGAGCTTGAGCTGCTGCGCCTGCCTCAGACGCTGGCTCAACTCGTCGAAGCGTTGACCGCGCTGTTGCAGGCGCTGGCTCGGGTGTTGCCTGAGAAGCCGCCCCCTGAGCGTCAGCAGCTGTTCCTGCAGCTGACCGAGATATCGCCTCTGCCCCAGGCCGAGGCGTTGGCCCAGCTGCTTGAGCTGCCGCTGCCAGGCCGCTTGGTCGGGGGATACCAGTTCCGCGGCGGCGGAGGGCGTTGCTGCGCGCTGATCGGCGACAAAGTCGGCGATGGTGAAGTCGATTTCGTGGCCAATGCCGGTCACCAGGGGAATGCGGCAGGCATGGATCGCCCGTGCAACCCCTTCGTCGTTGAATGCCTGAAGATCCTCCAGGGAGCCACCGCCGCGGCTCAGAATCAACAGATCGCATTCGTCGCGCCGGTCGGCCAGCTGCAGCATGGCCGTTATCTGTTCGGCGGCCCCCTCGCCCTGCACCTGGACCGGATAGATGATCACCGGAAGCACGGGAAAGCGTCGCTTCAGTACCGTCAACAGATCGCGAATCGCGGCGCCGCTGGGCGAGGTGATGATGCCGAGTTGTTGCGGAATGGAAGGCAGGGGCTGTTTATGCCCCGCATCGAAAAGTCCTTCTGCTGCAAGCCTCTGCTTAAGCTGCTCGAAGGCGAGCCGTAGCGCCCCTTCTCCCGCCGGTTCCATATGCTCCACGATCAGCTGGAACTCACCCCGCGCCTCATAGAGACTGACCCGGGCGCGCAGCACCACCTGCTGCCCATTCTCGGGCCGGAAGCGCAGTTTTTGGCGCTTCATGCGAAACATGGCGCAGCGAACCTGGGCGATTTCGTCCTTGAGGCTGAAATAGATATGCCCCGAGGCGGGTTGAGCCAGATTCGAGATCTCACCGCTGACCCAGATCAGCGGGAAACTGCCCTCAAGTACCGAGCGGGTCTCGCGCACCAGGCGGGAAACCGAATAGATCTCTCTCTGTGCTGTATTGTCGGTTGTCGTGTTCAAGCGATCTGTTGCTTCAGAATTGAGTCAAATTCGTCCGGCGATAATGGATGATTGAAGTAGTAACCTTGAAATATCCTGCAGCCATTGTCACGAAGAAATTGCAGCTGCGCCGCTGTCTCGACGCCCATGGCGACGGCATCGATCTCCATCTGATGGGCCATGGTGATGATGGTCTTGACCAGTTTGGCGTCCTTGGGATCACTGCCGATATCCCTGACGAAGCTGCGGTCGATCTTCAGCTCGTCCAACGGAAGCTGCCTTAGGTAGGCGATGGATGCATAGCCGATACCGAAGCTGTCGACACAGATCTTAACCCCAAGCGATTTCAGCGCAACCACTTTCTGCTTTGCGTCTTCGATGTTTTCCGCCAGGGTGTTTTCGAGGATTTCCAGGGTCAGGTGGCTGGGATTGAACACGGTCTCCCGCAACAGGCGCTCAATCTGATCGACAAAACCGACTTGACGGAACTGCACGGCGTTGATGTTGACAGCAACGCCGTCGAGGTTGGTGGAGCCGTCAAGCCATGGTTCGCTCAGTCTCAGGGCCTGCTCCAGCATCCACTCGCCGATCTGCAGAATCTGGCCGGAATCCTCGGCAACGGTGATGATGGTCTTCGGTTTGATGATTCCCTGCTGCGGATGTTGCCAGCGCAACAGCGCCTCGGCGCTAATCGGGTTGCCATCGCTGTCGACAATAGGTTGAAAATGGATCTCCAGTTGGTTCTCTTCAATCGCCAGTTGCAGGTCATGCTGCAGGTTGAGATGCTCCTCGGTCGCCTGTTGCATGCCGGGGAGAAAGAAGCGGATGGTATTGCGTCCTGCCTCTTTGGCGCGGTACATCGCGGTATCTGCAAACTTGAGAATATCCTCGGCGCTTTCGTCGCTCATGGGGAAGATCACGATCCCGATGCTGAGCGTGATATGGAGTTCGTTGCCTTCGATGGTATAGGGTTCCGATATGGTTTTCAGGATCTTGCGCGCCCCCTGCTGGGCGTGTTGCGCGGCCTGCTGGGGGTTACCTGTCAGTTCCGAAAACAGCACCACGAATTCGTCACCACCGAGCCGGGAGGCGGTATCTTCATCGCGGATCTGCTGGGTCAGTCTGCGCGCCACCTCCTTCAGCAGGAGGTCGCCTATATTGTGGCCCAGGGAGTCGTTGATGGTCTTGAAATGGTCCAGGTCCATGAACATCACCGCGCCACGGTGGTCGTGTCGCAGGCAGCGTGCCCTGGCCTGGCCGAGGCGATCGATCAGCATGCGCCTGTTCGGCAGCTCGGTGAGGGCGTCGAAGGTGGCCTGATGCTCCAGCTGGTCCATGGCGCGCATGCGTTCGATCTCCGCGCTGATGCGGGCGGCGATAATATCCATCACGCCCGCCCAGTCGGGCTCCATGAACAGGGGTTTGCTGGAGCTGACCCAGACGATACCGATCACCCTGCCCGAGAGGTCCTTTATGGGTGTCCCGGCATAGCTCTGAGCCTTCAGCAATACCAGGTCTTCATCGTTCGGAAACATATCCTGTAGGCCCTGCGGATAGAGTTGTGCGCCCTCCTTGATGACAATTTCGCAAGGTGTACCTGCCAGGGAGTAGCTGAAGTCGTCGATGCTTTCGTTGTTCAATATGGTTGCCAAGGCCCTGATCTTGTTGTTCCCGGCCAGTTCACCGATGTTGGCGCTGTCGGCATCGAACCAGTAGCAGAGTTCGAGTGCGACATGCTTGAAAAAGTCGCCGCCGGTGATGCCCACCATGCTCTGCATCAAGGTATGCAGGGTCTCCGCTGCACGCTTGCGTTCGGAGATCTCCTGATGGGTGCCGCAGGCGCGAATTGGAAGATGGCTGTGGGGTTCGTGTTCGACCGCGCCGCCGGAACCCTCGACCCATATCCAGCGGCCGTCGCTGTGGCGCATGCGAAACTCAACGTTGTAGGGGGTTCCGTCCTCGATGTATTGCATGATAATCGGCATCACACGCTCTCTGTCCTCCGGGTGGAGGCGACTTCGCCAATCGTCGATATTGCCGTTCATGTCACTCTCCGCCAATCCCAGCATCTCCATCCAGCGGTCGTTTACCGTCAACTCATTGGTGGTCAGGTTCCAGTCCCAGAACCCCAACGAGGCGCCTTTGATCACCAGGGAGAGTTGTCTCTCCGTCTCCCGCTGAAGGGTCACATCGAGGATGGAAACCGGGATATGGCGTGCACTGTCCAGGTTTGTCGTGAGAGGAAAGGCGACGATCAGCTGGATCTGCCGTCCATCGGCTGCAAGCATGGAGATTTCGGCGGTGAATGTCTGTTGTTTTTCGCTGCTCGCGATAAGCCACTGCTTGAGTGCCTTGAAGATGTCGGGGGTGTAGTTGCCCGGTAACCAGTGTTGCAGTTCGTATAGATTGCTGACCCCGAACAGTTTCAGGGTGGCCGGATTGGCATTCACGATGCGGATCAGTTTGATGTATTCCACAAGCTCTTGCGGATGGCTGTCGAAATAGCCGCGTATATCCTTGATCCCGGAGTCGCCAAGCTGCTGCAGCCTGAGCAATGCCCGGGAACTGTCGCCTTCGCAGAGGGCGATGGCGACACCGTTGAAGAAGCGGCGGTATTGCGCCTCCTGTGAGATCAGCCTTTGACTCTTATGGCCATGTTTCAGGATGAAGATCTGGGCAAGGATCAGCAGGGCGACGATTGCCAGGCCGCCGATCAGCAAAACCTTGAGTACCCATGTCGGCATTTCCATGCGCCGGTTTTCCGGCTCGAACAGGGTTCTCAGGCGCTGCTGGTAGGCGGAAAGCTCGTCGATCTTCATCATCGCCAAGTGGTGATCGAGGCGTTGTTTAATGTGGGCGGCCCCGGGCGCCCGTCTTGAAATCGCCAGGCGTATGTCCTGTGGCATCAGCACAATCGGACTGGCCATGACGGGATAGAAATGCCCCCGGGTGGCGCCAAACAGGCGGTTGACCAGGCCGGCATCCGCCTCGCCCTGGGTTACCGTTCGCATCACCCGGTCATAGCTATCCTGTTCGATGAGACGACAGGCGATAGCGAACGATCTGCATAAATCCGCCAGGCCGTTCTTCCCGGTTATATAGATATCGTCACGCAATACGGCAATACGCTTGCCGTCCAGATCGGGGAGCGACTGGATTGTCGACGCCTCGGGAACGAATATCTGCGCCCAGTTGCTGACCACGCTCTGCCCAGTGAATAGAAACTGGCGTTGTCTGTTCTCATTGATCGCGATGGCGGGCAACAGGTCGATCCTGCCAGTCGCGAGTCGATTGAGATTATCGCTCCAGGTGCCGGAGATGTAGCGCAGTTCCCAGCCCTCCCGGGAAGCGATCTCCCGGAGTAGATCGATGAACAGGCCATTGGGATTTCCGCTCTGGTCGGTGGTGATCAAGGGGGGATTGTCATAGATGCCGACTTTTAGCGGAGAAGCAGGCTGCTCTGCCGGGACAGCATCGACAAAAAAAAGTGTAAATAGCAGGAGATAGCGTCCAGTGTTGCGCGCAACTCGTCTCCGCATAGCAGCTGTTCCAGGCTAAGGCTTCCCTACTGAAAGCATAGCGCCTTAGGCGCTGATTGTCGGGTAATTCTCCCTATTCTGATGACTCCGCCACAGGGGAGAGCC
>QBVC01000034.1 GCA_003058495.1 gamma proteobacterium symbiont of Ctena orbiculata
ATTGATCGAGGTAGTTGATAGCAACCATGCTGTTTTGGTTGTAGTCGTAAGGAATGAATTTAGGCATTAAATAACTCCCTTTCCTTTGTCTCTATTCTATCATTCCTTAGGTGAAAATAGGGGTTTTTCTACAGCCTCAACGTTGCCTTCAGCGGGACTGGCGCGTTAGCGACTGTGTCCGCTGTAAGGCCTGGTTAAGTGATATTATTTTCATATAAATATAACTACCGCTATTAATACTAAAGGAAAGATCCACCAATAGCGTTTTGCATATCCTGTTTGTTGGCTTTTTTGTTCTTCTTCCCTTCCCAAGTAATACGACTTTATAATTAGCAGTACAAGCAATATCCCAACAATTAAAGACAAGATTAATGTTTCCATTATCTGGACTTCCACCATTGCTTAAGAAAGGAAACAAGACCAAGTCCAACAATAAAAGCTAATAAAGACAATATTTGCCATATTTGGAAAGAATTAGCCCCTGACTTTCCCAGTGTAGTAACGACTTCTGGTGATCCGCTCAACATCTCAGTAAGACCAAAAATGCTGCAATAGAAGCAAGCTATAGCTCCAAGTGCTATGAATACTGAAAGTACTATCTTCTGCACCATTTTCACACTTAACGTTCTAATCAGTCGCGCCGCTTTTTGGCGTCGACTGGATTTGGTTGTTAGGCTTTTCAGCAGTGTTAAACTTGCTGGCAACTTCTTCGTACAGTTGTGATTGACCGACAGATACTCCCAGAACGAATGCTGCTAATAGGAAGCCGACAGTCTTAGCCCATAATGAAAATGGTGCATGTGTATATAGCCAAGAAAGCGTAATCTTTTGAGGCCACTCAAGCTGTTTCTTTTCTTCTGATGTGCTTTTGGCGGCTTTTGGGTCACCATATTTGTCATACTTATTTACTATTGTTTCCAATTCAACAATTGTGTCTTGAAGGTCTCGATTAAAGGCGTCTATATGGTCTTTTTGTGATGGGTCATATGTATATGAACCTTGTTGATAAAATAGCCTGTTTTGTATTGAGCAATTAATCTCATAGCCATTATCTTCAATGCGTTGAATTAGATCTGTAAGGTTGTGCCGCCATTTTCTAAAAGCTGGATCTTCATCGACTTTTTTGAGATCAAAAAGATTATTTGCCTCCTGTAAATAATCTCTTACTTCTGCTGCAAAGTCTTCGTATTTCATATGACATTATTTCCTTACAAGCCTAACGTTGCCTTCAGCGGAGCAGGCGCGAATGCGACTGCGTCCGATGGAAGGCCTGGTTAGGGCTGCGAATTAATTAAATGTTTGCCAACTTGTAACCTTACCATTTACCGTATAAACGTATTGATTCTTTCTGTATACATGCTGAATATGCACAATATTTCCTGTTACTGATTTATTTTCTTTCAATGGCTTACCCCAGCTTACATATAAAGCACACTGACTCATACCAGCAGCAACTTTATGCTCAGCTATTAATTCTTGGTCTTGTTTGGATAGTAACCCTCTTCTGTTTACTTCTTTAAACCAAAGAGATTGATTATGTTTTACTATTTCTTTGTCTTTTTCAGATAAATATTCATTTCTAATTCTGTTTCCACCAGCCGCTTTACAAGCATATTCATCGTTGAATCTTGCTCCCCAAGTTTCGGCATCTGCTTCAGTTAATCTAGGTATCTCAGCACACCCCGATATAAAAACAACAAGAAAAACAAAAAGTCTGTAGTTCATTGCACCTTTCCTCTACTTTTTTGCCCTAACGCCGCATTCAGCGGCTTGTCCGCTGAAATGACTGGTTAGTTGCGTTTACGTTAAACGAGGCCATTTTTTATTTATACCCAATGTTACAATCACAATAACCAGACATACCAAACCATATGGAACCATAAACTCTAAAACAGCACCTCCCAAATACTGCATAAATTCTGGATTGCTAGATTGAACAAAGACAACCCAGAAAGCACCTACAGATAATAGAATTGCTACAACTAATTTTAGATTTGCTTTCACGACATAACTTACTAAGCATGTAATAACTGCTGTAACTAACCCAGAGTAATAGTATTGATATTGCAATGTTTGGATGTAACTTTCATCTATTGCTACTACAGCACCCATACTACTCAGTGGACCCGTACTGAAAGCGACAACAAGACCGATGAATGCTGAAATAATAACGGCCGTGTATTTGAGTATTGTCATTCTTGTATGCAACTAACGTTTCAGTAACCGGCAGCCGCAGCGCAGCGTAGGCTGTCCGAGCGAACGACAGTGAGCGGGGTTTACTGGCTTGTTAGGCGATCTGCTACCCAGCACTGCGATCACCACCATTCCTTGATCGACCAGAAACATTTAATTCGGCATGTGGTTTTTTGCGCGAATACTTGCCAGTGCACCTATAAGAACTGAGATGCGCATTTTCTGGCTGGTTGCGGATATTGGACCAATATTCTTTTTGAACATTTTTATCAATTTTAACTATTCCTGGATATAAGGTGTCATTTCCATCTTTTCGAGGCTTTGATATCCAGTATTCGATACCTGAATTAAGTTCGAAGTAATTCGATTTGTAGCCAACTCCCTTTAGTGACTGAAACTCCAAGCCTCGGTAATAAAGTGTTTTTCCGGTCTTTGATAATTGAACACGGCAAATCCTGCCATCACCAGTCAAGCCTGCCTTGTCTTCGATATACATGATTTCGGTTCTCATTATTTACGCCTAACATTACATTAGACAGAATCTTTACTATTACCAATAGTACGGACGCGGCCTATTGTGCTATTGGAAGATTCGGCATAGCATAATGACTGAAATTGACTGTTTTCGGGCAGGATGCCCAAGCTAGTAACAAGGAGAGTTTTTATGAAAGATGCTTCTGCCATCGTCCATGACCCCACTGCCCGTTTTTTTGATAACTACCTGAAATGTCTCATTAGCGCTTCCATACCTGAGAAGCAACGCCGCTGGTATGTTAAACGCCTAGAGGATTTCATTAAGGCGCAAAATGGCCACAAAATCAAGGCGCTTTCAGTCCTGAATATCCATAACTACTTGGAAATGATAGGCCGCCAAAAACAGCTCTCAGGCTGGCAATTCCACCAATGCATCGATGCTATACGGATTCTCTACTGCGATCTGTTGCAGACACCACAGTGTCAGGAAGTCGATTGGCACTATTGGTTTGATTCCGCAAAACAGCTTGAGATAGATCATCCAACGACCGCACGTCAGCTCACACCCGAGCAATTATCCTACATCAAAGAACGCAAGGGTGACGGCCCTCTCAATCAGGTGCGAAAGGACCACCACTCATTACTGGTTCGTTTTACCCAAGAGATTCGACGGCGAGGCTATGCCTACCGTACAGAACAAATTTATGAACAATGGGTCGGACGTTTCATTCTGTTTTGCAAGAATCAACCTCCATCTGAAGTGGGGGCTCGCGAGGTAAAACGCTTCCTCGATCACTTGGCCATCCGGCGTCGGGTCAGTGCAAGCACGCAAAATCAGGCGCTCAATGCCTTGGTTTTTCTTTATAAACAGGTACTTGAACGCGAACTGGGTGAGTTGGAAGCCTTTACGCGAGCCAAACGGCCGCAAAATCTGCCTGTCGTTCTCAGTCGTAGTGAAGCAACCGCCCTACTCAACCAACTGACGGGTATTCACAAATTGGTTGTCTCTCTACTCTATGGAACAGGTATGCGTCTGCTCGAGGGGCTAAGGCTCCGGGTGCAGGATCTCGATTTCGCCTACGGGCGCATCCATATCCATCAGGCCAAAGGCAAGAAGGATCGGTACGTTCCGCTGCCTAAGACATTGGTTGCCGAGCTGCAACATCAAATCCGTGAGGTCGAGCGGTTGCATACTGAAGATTTGGCTACTGGTCACGGAGAAGTCGTCTTGCCCGGTGCATTGGCCCGTAAATACCCAAATGCGGGCAGAGAGCTCAAGTGGCAGTTCCTCTTTCCTTCCGGTCGTCTCTCCGTCGATCCCTATGGCGGGGAAATTCGCCGCCATCACTTGCATGAAACTGCGATCCAGAAGGCGGTGAAGCGGGCGGCGGCTGCCGCTCAGATCAATAAACGGGTGGGGTGTCATACCCTGCGGCATAGCTTTGCCACCCATCTGTTGGAGGCCAATTACGACATCCGTACCGTGCAGGCCTTGCTGGGCCATGCCAATGTGTCGACCACGATGATCTACACGCATGTGCTCAATCAGCCCGGTGTCGGCGTTCTCAGTCCCCTGGATCAACCCGTTTCATAGAAATTTAAACCATGAAGCACCATGCGATGGAAACATCCCACGTTTGCCTTATCCTATCGGGGAATATCGGTAACCCGGATGCCGCACAGCGCATGGATGCGGGCGAGGCCGAGCTGTCACGGCTGATCGAGGCGGCCGATTCGGTGTGTGATCAACGTGGTCAAAAACTCGAGCTGGTGGTTTTTGATAAAGAAGTCGGGAATGGCAAGCCATAGATCTGAATGGTGGCCAGGGACAGAATCGAACTGCCGACACGGGGATTTTCAGTCCCCTGCTCTACCGACTGAGCTACCTGGCCTTTGAGAGGAGGGCGTATTAAACCGGGGTTACCAGATGGAGTCAAGTCTGCGCCCCCGTTGGAGCTTACTGGGGGCGGTAGTCGGGGGGCGGTTGCGCGCCCTCGCCGAAGAAGAACTGCTCCATCTGTTCCTCGAGAAACTTGCGCGCCTGGGGGTCGACCGGGCTGAGACGGTGTTCGTTGATCAGCATGGTCTGAAAACGCAGCCACTCCTGCCAGGCCTCCTTGGAGACGTTGTCGAAGATGCGCCGTCCCAGTTCGCCGGGGTAGGTCGGGCGCTCCAGCCCTTCGGCCTCGCGATTCAGTTTGACGCATTGCACGGTACGGCTCATGGGGCCACTCCTTCGGATTGCTGTTCGTTGTTGAGCTGTCGGATCTCGCTGAGGATGCGGCTCACCGGGGCGGCCAGTCCGAGATCATCGGGTCGTGACAGGTTATACCAGACCCTTGCGCCCCTATCCATGAGGCCATTTACAGGGTTTTTCATTGCCATCACCACCGGGGTGATGTCGAGGTGAAAATGGGAGAAGCTGTGGCGTCTTGGAAGCAGGCGGGCCCGCTCCTCCGCCTCGTAACCCAGCACTTCCCGGCACCAGCTCTCAAGAGACTGATCCTGTGGTGACTCGGGCAGGCTCCAGAGACCGCCCCAGACACCGCTGGGGGGGCGCTGCTCGAGCAGGATGGCGTCGCTGCCGTCGCTGAGGATCACCATCCGGGTGGCGCGCACCGGCAGCGCCTTTTTCGGCTTGGGTGCGGGATAGCGTGAGGGATCGCCCTCGGCCAGGGCCTGGCAGCTTGCCGTTAACGGGCAGGCCTCGCAGGCCGGTCTCCCCCGCAGGCAGCGGGTGGCGCCCAGGTCCATCATCGCCTGGTTGTATTCCGCGGTGCGCGCATGGGGGGTCAGGGTTTCGCTCAGCCGCCACAGCCGTTGCTGCACCTCAGAGCGGCCGGGCCAGCCGGGAACGGCGAAGTGGCGCGCCAGGACCCGCTTTACATTGCCGTCGAGGATCGGGGCATATCCGCCGAAGGCGAGGGAGCGGATCGCCCCCGCGGTGGAGCGGCCGATGCCGGGCAGGGTCTGCAGCGTCTCGATATCCGCCGGCACCCTACCCTGGTGCTGCGCCATGATCTCTCTCGCCGCCCGGTGGAGGTTCCTCGCCCGGGCGTAGTAGCCCAGCCCGGACCAGTGGTGCAGCACCCGGTCCCGTTCGGCCGCGGCCAGGGCGGCGACATCGGGGAAGGCCGCCATGAAGCGCCGGAAGTAGCCGATCACGGTGTTCACCCGGGTCTGCTGCAGCATGATTTCGGAGACCCAGACCCGGTAGGGATCGCGGGGACGCTGCCAGGGGAGATCCTTGCGGCCATGGTCATCGAACCAGGCCAGCACCCGCCGTGCGAACGCCTCGGCACACTCGGGAGGGACTGGGGATCCTGCCCGGTTCGTCGTCTTCGCCGCGGCCATCAAAAGAGATTTTTCAGCTTGTCCTTGAGCTTGTCCTTGACCTCCTCGGGCACCTTCTCCTCCAGCTTCTCGCCGATCTTCTCGTCCACCTTGTCGTCGAACTTCTTCTTCAGCTTCGCCTTCTGCTGCTCCTCCAGGATCTTCCCCAGCTCGATGGAGAAATCGGGGTTGTTCCAGTTGCCCTTGATCCTTACCGGAATCGGTACGCCGACCAGCTCCTCCAGCGCCTCCCCGCCCTGCCCCGCCGGGGTGTTGACGATCACCGGGCGAACGGAGTATTTCAGGCGCTCCTCCAAGAGGTAGGCCTTGCCGCTCCCCTCCAGGCGAAGGTAGGGGGACTTGGCGAGCAGGCTCTGATTGTTCACCACCCCGTTGACGATTGTGGCGCGGCCGTTGAGTTCCGAAAAGTCGGTCTGTTCCGGCTCGTTCAGCACCAGGGTGCCCTCGCCCTTCAGGCGGGCCTTGGTGTCCCGGATCATCTTCGCCAGGTTGAACCCCTTCACCGCGCCATCGCGGAAATCGAAGGCGAGCTGGCCGTTGAGGCCGCGCTTCAGCTGTTTGACGGTATTGCCCCGGCTGCTCAGCTGCATATCGAGATCGCCGCTGCCGAGCAGGGTATCCTTGCCGGTCAGGTCCATCAGCAGGGGACCGGAGAGTATCCTCGACACCTTCTGGTTGAGCTTCACCGCCGGCCGCTCGCCGGTGACATCGAGCTGCACATCGCCCTTCATCAGGCCGTCGTAGAAGCGGCCGACCTCATGGTCGAGATTCAGCTTGCCGTCGCGGCCGCGCACCTTCAGCAGGATCGCCTCGGCACGTACGCCGTTGACGATAATGTTGTCGATCCGCAGGGTCCCGTCCACGCGCAGCTGGCGCAGCAGCTCGTTGGGAAACAGGGGCTCGTCCTCTCCGCCCCCCTTTGCCGGCCTCCTCGGCGCCTTTCCGGGTTCCGCCGCCGGCGGCAGGTAGCGATCCAGATTGATGCTGTTGAGGTCGAGATTGAAGAGATAGGCGGGGGAGGCGAAATCCACCAGCTCGAACTCGCCCTTGAGCTTGGTCTGATCCAGCTCCAGCAACAGGTTTTTCATCACCAGCTGATCGCTGGAGGCGGTGAAATCCAAGGTCAGATAGAAGGATTGCAGCACCTCTTCGTCAGCCGTTTCCGGCAGCGGCAGGCCGAACTGCTTCATCCACTCACGCAGGTTGAATTCAGCCAGTTTCAAATCGCCCTTGAAGGAGGGATCGGTCTGTATATTCTCTCCCTGCACCTGGCCGCTGAGTTTGAGTTTGCCGGATGAGAGCACCAGATCGTGCAGATCCAGGGTGTTGCTCGACAGGTTGACCTGCAGATTGCCCTCCAGCAGCCCCTCAATCCCCTCTTCCGGCATGCCCTCGCCGGTGAGATTCACCGCCAGCTGCACATCCTGCATGCTGTACAGCTGCTTATCCGGGTTCACCAGCATCTGGGATGTCAGCTTGACATTGCCCTTCATCATCGGTTTTCGGCTGGCCAGATCCATACCGAAACTCAACTCGACTTCGCGGCCGGGGGCCAACTCTCCGGTCTGCAGGTAGATGTTTTCCACCTGGAAGCGTTCTCCCGTGGATTGGTCATCCCACACCAGGTTGGCCTCCTTGATGTCCAAGCCGCCGATGGTAATGGCAGGCAGTGCCGCTCCGCCCTGGGTCTGGGGCTCTTGTGCTTCCGCGGTCTGATCCGCTTCGGCCTTCCCCAGCATGTCGTCCCAATTGGTGGTGCCGTTCTTCGATTTTGCGAGATTGAGCTTCAGGCCTTCGATGCGCACGGTATCGACTTCCAACAGCTGTTTGAACAGCAGCGGCACCAGATTCACCCCCACCTCGGCATGCTTCACCGCGGCAAAATCACTGGCCTCGAAGCCCTCGGCATTGCTCAGGGTCAGGCCGTTGAGCTCCAACGCGAGCCTGGGAAAGACGGAGAGCCCGATATCGCCCTCGATGGCGAGGTCTCGCCCGGTCGCCTTTTTCACCTCGGCCACGATCCGCTCTTTATGGTCGTTGGGGTCGACAAACAGGGGAATGAGGATGATCGCCGCAATCACCAGCAGCAGGATCATTCCTATCAGCCACCCAAGCACTTTCAGTGTCTTGCCCATGATTTACTCCTTATTCGTTATCGTTCGGATTTGGGCTTCCACAATTCCAGCATATTTCGAATCCCGGTTCGATACGCTCGCCGCAGACCCCGCAGCGCCAGGCCGTACCACTGACCGGGGGGCGATCGAAAAACCGTTCGATGAGCCGTTTTGCCCGCTCCAGATCATTTTCGTCGAGCACCCAGAGGGTGGGAAAGATGTCCGCCGGCAACTCCCCCACCGCGCCGCTCAGGTGATCACCGATGATCACCGTCTCCACGCCCTCCCGATCCAGGTAATCCTTGACCACCTGGGCTTCCACTCGGTCCGCCGCCTGATAGAGCTCTCGCATAGAAATCTGCCGTCTCAATGAAATACTAAGACATAGCCACCACTAAATTCACGCCCCGTTCGTAAATTTTTTATTCATCGGGCGTCCTGCCCGTGGTTTTCCACTCACCATCCTCCATCTGGCAAAAGCGATAGCTGCCCCCTCCACGGTAGCCGCCCGCACTGTGCTGGATGTAGAGATCCCGGCAGCGCTTGCCCGCCACCTCCAGGCTATTGAGCACCCTGTAGGCGCCCCGGTGGCGGTTGGCCTCATTGTGCCAGGCGAACACCTCGCCCGCCTTGCCCTGCCGCAGCGCCTTGCCGGCACTCGTCTTGGCCATCGCCCAATCCGCTTCGGTGAAATACTTGGCCGGCATAAAATCCAACAGGTGCAGGCCCAGGGCATGGCTCTTCAGGGTTACCGCCAGGGTAAGCAGCGCCAGCAGCATCAGCCCAGTCACTCTCTTCATGTTATTCCTCACTCGATACGAGCCACATTTCTACCATACATGGGCGCTGCCGCGCCTTATCCCCACATTTTGAAGGTTTGTGCCGGTGCAACCTCCAGTAGACTACACTAACAGCGGTAGACTTTCCCTGCATAAGCAGACCATTGTTTGGTTCACTTAGTTTAAAAAGGATTCAATTGTGTTGAAGCAGTTGACAGTGCTCTCACTCCTGCTGCTCGGTGCTGTCGCCGAGACGATGGCGGAGAAGGGCGACTCGATCATGTTTGCGCCCAAGGAGCACCCTTTCACCCAAGCCCCGCAGGCAGAGGAGGAGCAGGCGGAGCGTTGCGCCCGACTGGCAACAGAGATCGAGGCGCTGAAGGGCAAGCCGCAGCGCCGGCATGCCGCCCTGGAACGCTATCGTTTAAGCTGCACCGACCAGGATCGATTGGAGTGAACTGGAGCGGGTAACGGGAGTCGAACCCGTCTCTCTGGCTTGGGAAGCCAGGGTAATACCGATATACGATACCCGCCTGACCACAAGTCTACATCGCCATCAATATCCTGTCATGCCGGCCCGGCTGGCGATGACGGCCCCGTGGCAGGGACCGGCAAGGCTACACCAGACCATCGCCGTAGAGTGACTCGACCTGGCCGCCGCAATGCTGCAACACCTTTTGGCGCTTAATTTTCATGGTCGGCGTCATCAAGCCGTTGTCGATGGTCCAGGGCTCTAACAGCAGCGCCACCCGGCGGATCTTGGCATAGCCGGGAAAATCCCGTAATGCCATGCGGATGCGCTTCAACACCACGTTGTGCAGACGTTCGTCCCCAAGGCTGGCTGGCAGCGACGGATCGAGTTCATACTCCTCGGCGAAGCCGTTCCACAGGTCGGGATTGAGCACCACCAATGCCCCCAGGTAGGGTTTGCCCTCACCCACCACCATCACCTGCTCGATCAGGGGATCGAGGGCGATCGCCATCTCCATGTCCGAGGGCGGGATCTTCTCGCCGTTTGACAGCACCAGGATATCCTTGATGCGGCCGGTGATGTAGATATGGCCATCGCCGTCGATGCGCGCCTGGTCTCCGGTGTGGAGCCAGCCCTGGGGATCGATCATCTCGGCGGTCGCCGCATGGTTGTTCCAGTAGCCGAGCATCATCCCCGGCGTCTTCACCAGGAGTTCGCTGTCGTCACCGATCTTCACCGTGACGCCGCGCAAGGGCACGCCGACGCTCTCCGGCTTGATGTTGTGCATCGGATTGACGCTGATCACCGGACTGGTCTCGGTGAGGCCGTAGCCCTGCAGCATCGGCAGACCCAGTCCGAGAAAGACCCGGGCGATCTCCGGCGAGATCGCCGCCCCGCCGCTGACCGCGACCCGCAGGCGTCCGCCCAGCTTGTCGAGAATCTTCCCCGAGACCAGCTTGCGCAGCAGGGGGTGCAGCAGCAGGCCGGGAAACCAGGCCCGACGCCCCATGCGATATTCGAACTCCTTGAATCCGATCTTCAGCGCCATGTTGAAGAGCAGGCGCGCCAACGGCGTCTTGTTCTGCAGCTGGTCCTGCACCCGGGCATAGACCCGCTCGAAGATCCGCGGCACCGCAATGATCGCGGTGGGCCGGATATGCTGCAGATCCTCCGCCAACTGGGGAATGGAACGGGCGAAGGAGACGCTGGCGCCGGCCATCATCGGCAGATAGTAGCCTCCTGTCCGCTCCAGGGTGTGGGAGAGGGGCAGGAAGGAGAGAAAGCTGTCCTGCTGATAGCAGTCCACCACGGTCAGTGAACCGTGGGCGATGGCGAGCATGTTGTAGTGGCTCAGCATCACCCCTTTCGGGCGGCCGGTGGTGCCGGACGTATAGACAATGGAGGCCAGGTTCTCGGGATCGGCATACCGCCTTTTCAGCGCTTCACCCCGGGGAGGCAGCCAGTGCTTTGCCTCGCGCACCAGCTCGTCCTCCACCGACTGCGGCTGGCGATCGGTCTCCAGCACCACCACCCGCTGCAGCTGCGGCAGCTCCTCCACCGAATCGGCCATCCGGTTCCAGCGGCCGCTGTCCTGCACCAGCAGCAGTTTGACCGCCGCGTCCCGCAGGATGTAGGCGATGGCGTCCGCGCGGTCATCGGTATAGAGGGGAACAACCACCAATCCCAGGGAGAGGGCGGCCTGGTCGAACATCACCCATTCGGGGCTGTTGCGCAGCAGTATGGCGACCCGGTCTCCCTCCTCCAGGTCCTCAGCCAAGAGCGCCTGGCGCCAGCGCGTCACCTGCCGCTCCATGTCGCCCCAGGTGAGCTCGTACCACTGCTTGTTGTACCGGTGGTAGTGTCGATAGGCCACCGTATCCGGGGTTCGGCGCGCACGCTGCAGAAACAGTCCATCCAGGGTTCCGGCCTGTTCCGGGGATATCAGGTCTTCACTCCACTTCACGTATCAACTCCAGTCATGGCGCAACCGCCCCAAGGGCGTTGCTCGGGCCTTTTATCATTATATTTTCGCTGTCCTGAAGCGACGGATAACCGCCTTGTTGCTGTTGCGGCATCGGCGAAATGATTGCCTTCGCCTCCGCTCCCTGGACGCCGCCGAGAACCGTAGCGGACGATCTCCATCCCCTTGGCGCAGTTGCGAGAGAGGCGTCGCTCTACTCACACGTACTTTGTTGTCTCAAGATGAGGTAAAATTCCGTTTTGCCCCCACTAGAGATCGGATAGATATGCAGATTTACTTAAACGGCGAGGAAAAGCAAATTCCCGACGCATCGAACATGGCAAGGCTGATCGAACTGCTCGATCTCGGCGGCCAACGTATTGCCGTTGAGGTCAACGAAGAGTTGGTGCCCCGCAGCACCTTCGATCAGCATCAGCTCCACGAGCAGGATCGTATCGAGATCATCCAGGCCGTCGGGGGGGGTTGAACAAACCCCGCGCCATCCCTCTTCACCGAATCAACCTTCAACCCAACAAAATACCGATGCCAAACGATAACCAACATGACAGCTTCAGTGTCGCCGGACGCCGTTTCAACTCCCGCCTGCTGGTCGGTACCGGAAAGTACAAGGATATGCAGGAGACCCGCGATGCCATCGACGCCAGCGGTGCCGAGATCGTCACCATCGCGGTGCGCCGCACCAATATGGGCCAGGAGAAGGATCAACCCAATATCCTCTCCGTCCTCCCCCCCGACGAGTTCACCTATCTGCCCAACACCGCCGGCTGCTACGATGCCAAGACCGCGGTGCGCACCTGCCGTCTCGCCCGGGAACTGCTGGATGGGCACAACCTGGTCAAGCTGGAGGTGCTGGGCGACGAGAAGACCCTCTTCCCCGATGTGGTCCAGACCCTGTCGGCGGCGGAAGAGCTGATCAGGGACGGTTTCGATGTGATGGTCTACACCAACGACGACCCGATCATGGCGAAGCGCCTCGAGGAGCTGGGTTGTGTCGCGGTGATGCCCCTGGCGGCGCCGATCGGCTCGGGCCTGGGAATCCGCAACCGGCTCAATATCCTCACCATCGTGGAGAACGCCAAGGTCCCTGTGCTGGTGGATGCCGGCGTGGGCACCGCCTCCGATGCCGCCGTGGCCATGGAGCTGGGCTGCGACGGGGTGCTGATGAACACCGCCATCGCCGCGGCGGAGAAACCGGTGCTGATGGCTTCGGCGATGAAAAAGGCGATTCAGGCGGGTCGCGAGGCCTACCTGGCCGGTAGGATGCCGGCGAAGCGATTCGCCTCCGCCTCGTCGCCCCTAGATGGACTCTTTTTCTGATCCCCACGGACCTCCATCGGCAATAATCCGGCCATGCCCGCTGAATCCCCGCATCGTCCCATTCGCAGCTATGTCCTGAGACAGGGGCGGATGACGGAGGGCCAGCAACGGGCATTCGAGGCGCTGTGGCCCCATTACGGGATAACCCTGGACCAGGGCCCGCTCCCATTGGCGTCCCACTTCGGCAGGCAGGCGCCGGTCACCCTGGAGATCGGCTTCGGCAATGGCGAGGCGCTGGCCCAACTGGCTGCACGCCATTCCGAACAGGACTTCCTCGGGGTCGAGGTGCACAGCCCGGGGGTGGGGCATCTGATGCTCACCCTGGCCGCGCAGGATTCTCAGAATGTACGCATCCTGCAGAGCGACGCCATGGAGCTGCTGCGCCACCATCTGCCCGAGGCCTCACTGCAACGGGTTCTGCTCTATTTTCCCGATCCCTGGCATAAACGGCGCCACCACAAACGCCGCATCGTGAACCAGGAGTTCACCGATCTGATTCATCGGGCACTCAAACCCGGGGGTGTGATCCACATGGCCACCGATTGGGAAGACTATGCGCGCCAGATGATGACCCTGTTCAGCCAGCATAGCGGCTTTCGCAACCAGGCCGGTAAAGGAACCTTCTCCCCGCGCCCCGAGACAAGACCGATGACCAGGTTCGAGCAGCGGGGTGAACGTCTTGGACATGGGGTATGGGATCTACTCTTCGAGCGTCTGGGCTGATGGGCAGCCTGACCCTGAAACAGTTCGGATCACCCCTGCTCGAACCGATTGACCTGCGGATTTCTGCCGGCGAGTGCATTACCCTGAGCGGCCCTTCCGGCAGCGGCAAGTCGCGGCTGCTGAGGGCGTTGGCCGATCTCGATCCCCATCAGGGGGAAGCCTGGCTCGATGACCGGGAGATGAACGCGTTCAGCGCCCCGGCATGGCGCCGAGCGGTGGGACTGCTCCCCGCGGAGAGCGCCTGGTGGAGAGAGCGGGTCGGCGACCATTTCCCCCGGCCCGACCCGGCATTGATGGCCCTGCTCGATCTCTCCGCCGACGCCATGCAGTGGGAGATCAGCCGCCTCTCAAGCGGTGAACGACAGCGCCTGGCCCTGGTACGGCTGCTCTGCAACAGGCCGGGGGTGCTGCTGCTCGACGAGCCCACCGCAAACCTGGACCAGAAAAATATCGATCGGGTCGAGGGGCTGCTGGGCGATTGGCGCAGGGACAACGGCGCCGCTGTGCTCTGGGTGACCCACGATCCCGATCAGCAACGGCGGGTCGGTGATCGGATGTGGCGGATCGCGGATGGACGCCTGCAGGTGAAACGATGACGCTGATCGAGCTGTCGACCCTTGACCTGACCCTGTCAGCGGTACTTGTGCTGGTACTGGCGATGTTGTCGTTGAGGCTCTCCCTGGGGATCGAGCGTCAACTGCTGATCGCCTCGCTGCGCACGGTGGTGCAGTTGTTCCTGCTGGGCCTGGTGTTGAAGTTCCTCTTTGTCCAGTCCCATCCCCTGCTGATCGCCCTGCTCGCGCTGTTCATGCTCTTTGTCGCGGGCTACGAGGTCCTGGCCAGGCAACAGCGCCGTTTTCGCGGCATCTGGGGCATGGGTGTCGGCACCCTGTCGATGTTCATCTCCTCCTTTACCGTCACCCTGCTGGCGCTCACCATCATCATCCAGGCCGAACCCTGGTATCACGTTCAGTACCTGATCCCCCTGCTCGGCATGCTGCTGGGCAACACCATGTCCGGGGTGGCGATCTCACTGGACCACCTGACCCATAACGCCTGGCAGCAGAGAAATCAGATCGAGGCGCGCCTGCTGCTGGGCCACAGCTGGGAAGAGGCGATTCGGGAGCTCAGGCGCAGCGCCCTGCGCAGCGGCATGATACCGATCATCAATGCCATGGCGGCCGCCGGGGTGGTCAGTCTTCCCGGTATGATGACCGGCCAGATCCTCGCCGGCGCCCCCCCGTTCGAGGCGAGCAAATACCAGATACTGATTATGCTGTTGATCGCCGCGGGCACCGGATTCGGCGCCATGGCCGCGGTATGGATCGGCTCGAAACACCTGTTCGACGACCGCGAGCGCCTGCGCCTCGACCGCCTCGGCGCGGTCAAAGAGTGAATAAGCATTCAGCCGCCATAGTACCTTGAAGAGAGCTGAGAACCTTAGAAACATGTAGGGTGCGGCTTGCCGCACCCTACGTCATAAAACCGATACTCTCCAGATAAATTCCGTAAGGGAGTATATAGCGAAGCTCAGGCGCTTTCCCTCTCCCCGCGAATCAATTTGATCAGCAGCAGAACCACCGGCACCCCGTGCAGCAATAGGTCAAAGATATCGATGGGTCGATGCAGGGTGCCCGCCGCCAGCATCTTCAGCTTCTCCCACAGATGGGGCTCGGGAACAAAGGGGGCAAGACCAAGCAGAATCGCGGGCAATGCGACCATCGGCAACGATACCCTGTCCAACCAGCTAAACATTTTTATTCACCCAAGGCCTGTTAGCGCCAATCCAATAGATCAATCCGCATCTTAACAACCATGACTTTATTTATCCGCAAATGAACGCGAATATTGTTTCAACATGTAGGGTGGGGCCCTGCCCCACCAAAATGACAAATATCCGCGAATATGCATGAATCATCAAAACAATATTTCATTATGCAGGATGCGGCTCGCCCCACCCAAGATTTAGCTGATAGGTGAATGGTGGGGCGGGACCGTGGAAACCAGAAATAACATTTGCGTTCATTCGCGTTCATTTGCGGACTTCTTATAATTGCCCACCACCACACTCAGGACAGAGCAGCCGATAGATCTCCGCATCGGACTCGCTGAAGCAACAGGCGATAATCTCGTCAAACCGCGCCTGCCACGCCTTCATGACACCCAGTGCGAGCTCCGCCGCCTCCCGCTTCGGGTAGCCATAGACCCCGGTGCTGATCCCCGGAAAGGCGATGCGCCGGCACCCTTTTTCCGCTGCCGTCTTAAAGCAGTTTTCGTAACAGGCGTGGAGCAACGAGGGCTCACCCTGCTCGCCGTTATGCCACACCGGGCCAACGGTATGGATGACCCACTGCGCCGGCAGTTCAAAACCCGGCGTCATCCTAGCCTCACCGGTAGGACAGCCGCCCAGTCCTTGGCAATAGGCAAGCAGCTCCGGTCCGGCGGCCCGGTGGATGGCGCCATCCACGCCGCCTCCCCCCAACAGGGATGTATTGGCGGCATTGACGATTGCATCCACTTCCAGCCGGGTGATGTCTGCCGTTACAATGCGTATCTGTCCCATAAGTTATACCTGCATGTCCTATTCAACACTCAATCTGCTGATCGTCCTGTTGGCCCTGATCTGGTTCTGGCGTGACAGTCTACGGGTTCGTGAAATCGCAATCCAGATCAGCCGCAGCGCCTGTCAAAGCCACGGGGTGCAGTTTCTCGATCAGACCGTCGCCCTGCATCGGCTGGGGGTTCGCTGGCTGCGCAGCGGTCTGAAACTGCGCCGGGTCTATGAGTTCGACTACAGTCTTGAAGGTTCAGGCAGGCGAACCGGGTATCTGGTGATGTTGGGCAGGGAGAATGTCAGTCTTCACATCGAGCTGCCGACAAGGGAGAGAGCGCCTGATCGGCAGTGATCGTGGCGGACCGGCGGTCTACTTGACCACCTTCAGCGATGGCCGTTTGCCGGGCCTGGAGGGATCGGGCTCGTCGCCGGGACCGTCATCCAGGTTCGCCTCCTCCTCGGGAAACAGCATACCCTGGCCGTTCTCCTTGGCATAGATACCCATCACCGCCCGGGGGGGGATGAGGATCTCCTCCGCCTTACCGCCGAAACGCGCACTGAAGCTGATCAGGTCGTTGTTCAGGGTAAGACCCGAGACAGCGGCCGGGTCGACATTCAGAATAATGCGTCCATCCTCAACGAACTGCTGCGGAACCACAACCCCTTCCAGGGTTGTATTCACCATCAGATAGGGTGTCGTGCCGTTGTCCACCAACCAGTCATAGAGTGCCCGTATCAGGTAGGGACGGTTGGATGACATTTCAGACATAGGACTATCCGCGCATCTCCTGTTCGGCCTCGGAGAGGCTCTTGATAAACGACTCCTTTTCGAACAGGCGCTTGGCATAATCATGCACGCCTTTCGCGCTCGCGGGTATCTCCACGCCCAGCTCCTGGAGCCGCCACAGCAGCGGCGCAATGGCGCAATCGACAAGGGTGAACTCATCGCTCATGAAAAAGAGTTTTGCACTGAATACGGGTGAGGTCGAAATTAGGCTCTCGCGCAGCTCTTTGCGTGCCTTCGTCGCCTCCTTTCTGCCGCTGAGAATGATATCCATCTGGCTATACCAGTCATTGTCGACGCGATACATCAGCAGGCGCGAGGTTGAGCGAGAGACCGGATCCACCGGCAGCAGCGGCGGATGGGGAAAGCGCTCGTCGAGATACTCCATGATGATCCGCGACTCGTAGAGCTTCAGATCCCGGTCCACCAGGGTGGGGAGCGTACCGTAGGGATTCAGTTCCATCACCTCTTCGGGTACATTCAGCGGATCGATATCCGAGACCTCATAGGTGATGTTCTTTTCCGCCAGCACCAGCCTGACTCGATGGCAATAGGGATCTGTGGGATCCGAATAGAGGGTCATCACTGAGCGTTTATTCGCAACTGCCGCCATTTATAGCCTCTCTCCTGGATATCCGCCGTGCCCGGCAAAATGGGTGCCTGGCAGGGGGCCTCAATTGTTATGACATCAAAAAAGGCGCACAGTATAACGCAACTGCGCGCCTTTTTGTCAGATCTTGGCTAATTGAGATCAGTGTACGTCTTTCCAGTACTCCTTCTTGAGCAGGTAGGAGAGGACGAAGAACACGGCGATGAAGAGCAATACCCAGACCCCCAGACGCTTGCGCTCCATCTGAATCGGCTCGGCGATATAGCTCATGAAGGCGGTCAGATCCCGGGCGACCTGATCATACTCAGCCGGGCTCAAGAGACCTTCCGACACCGGTTCGAAATGATCGAACTTCTCGACATCGTTTCCGGCCGCATCTTTCTCGAGTTTGAATACCGCCTTCTGTGCGCCCTGCAGTTCCCACAACACGTGGGGCATGCCTACATCCGGAAATACGATGTTATTGACGCCGAAGGGACGTTTCTCATCCACGTAGAAACTGCGCAGATAGGTATAGATCCAGTCCACACCCCGGGCCCGGGCAAGCACGCTGAGATCGGGCGGGGGACTGCCGAACCACTCGGTACCCTGTTCCTCGGTCATCGCGATCTTCATGGTGTCGCCGATCTTATCGGTGGTGAACATCAAGTTTTCAATCACTTCGGTCTCAGTCAGACCCAGATCCCTGGCCATGCGGTTGTAGCGCTGAAATTGGGCCGAATGGCAGCTCAGGCAGTAGTTGACAAAGTACTTGGCGCCACGCTGCAGCGAGGCCTGATCACCGAGGTCGATATCCGCATCGTCCAGATGCGCCCCACCGCCCGCAGCCATGACCAGCATGGGCACCGCGGCTAACAGAAATGCAACAATCAGCTTTTTCATTCGGTCACCCTCTCAGGCACGGGTTTGGTCTTATCGATCTTGCTGTAGATTGGCATTAACAGGAAGAACGCGAAATAGTAGATGGTGCCAATCTGGGCCATCAGTTTGTAGAGATCAGTGGTGGGCTTGACCCCGAGGTAACCGAGCATGATGAAGTCGAGGACGAAGATCCAGAGGATGACCTTGTACAACATGCCTTTATACTTGATCGATTTCACCGGGCTGCGATCGAGCCAGGGCAGGAAAAACATAATCAGGATCGAAGCAAACATCGCCACCACACCGGGGAAGGCGGAACCCGCTATCGAGGGTACCGCGCGCAAAATGGCGTAAAAGGGGGTGAAGTACCAGACGGGCGCGATATGCTCCGGGGTCTTCAGCGGATTGGCCGGTTCGAAGTTGGGGTGCTCGATGAAATAGCCTCCCATCTCCGGGGCGAAGAAGACGACCGCAGCGAAGAGAAACAGAAAGCCCGCCACGCCGGCGATATCCTTCACCGTATAGTAGGGGTGGAAGGGGATACCGTCAGCCGGCGCGCTGTCGCTCCAGCGATTGCCCTTGGGACCCTTCTTGATCTCGATACCGTCCGGGTTGTTGGAGCCAACCTTGTGCAGGGCGACGATATGGATGAATACCAGTGCGGCCAGGATGAAGGGCAGCAGGAAGTGCAGCGCAAAGAAACGGTTCAGGGTGGCGTCGGAGATGACATAGTCGCCGCGCACCCAGACACCCAGGTCGGGGCCGATCACCGGCACCGCGGAGAAGAGGTTGACGATAACCTGGGCGCCCCAGTAGGACATCTGACCCCAGGGGAGCAGGTAGCCGAAGAAGGCGGTGGCCATCATCGCCAGATAGATAATGACGCCGATGATCCACAGCAGTTCCCTGGGTTTACGATATGAGCCGTACATCAGGCCGCGAAACATATGCAGGTAGATCACGACGAAGAAAGCGGAGGCCCCGGTGGAGTGCAGGTAGCGGATCAGCCAGCCCCACTCCACATCACGCATGATGTATTCAACCGAACCGAACGCCAGTTCGGCATCGGGCTTGTAACTCATCGCCAGCCAGACACCGGTGACGATCTGTATCACCAGCACCAGCAATGCCAGCGAGCCCATGAAATACCAGAAGTTGAAGTTCTTCGGAGCGTAGTACTGGGCCAGATGCTCGTTCCACACCTTGGTCATGGGATAGCGGTCGTCTATCCAGCCCATAAAATTCTTCATCATGCTCATCAGGCTGCTCCTCCATCGGTACCGATCAGGATCCTCGAATCAGATAGATACTGATAGGGGGGAATTTCTAAGTTCTTTGGTGCGGGGACGCCAGCGTAGACCCGGCCTGAGAGGTCGAATTTGGAGCCATGGCAGGGGCAGAAAAAGCCGCCTTTCCACTCCGGACCCAGATCTTCCGGTGCTATTTCGGGACGATAGGTGGGCGAGCAGCCCAGATGGGTGCAGATGCCGATCGCGACCAGATACTTGCCTTTGATCGCGCGCTCGGGGTTCTTGCAATAGTCCGGCTGTTGTCCGGTATCGTCTGAATCGGGATCGAGCAATATGCTCTCCAGCGAACTCAGATCCTGCAGATTCTGGTCGGTGCGATACACGATCCAGACCGGCTTGCCACGCCACTTGACGCGCATCAGCTGGCCTGGCTCAAGCTTGCCGATATCCGCCTCCACAGGGGCTCCGGCCGCCTTCGCTTTTTCGCTGGGGGCCCAGGCCGCCAGGAATGGATAGATCGCGAAACCGGTGCCAACCGCCCCAACCGCGCTGGTCGCGAGGGTCAGGGTACGTCGTTTTTTCAAATCAACGCCATCTGCGCTCATATAGGACTCCACAGATACTAAACACGAGCTGGACAAAGGGCCTGACGGTCCATGTGCAACCCCATATTCAGGACATTAGAATATAGTTAAAAACCACAGAAACTAACCGAGCATTTTCCATCATGCCGCTATGCAGGTCAAGATGGATTGAAGCTTAAAAGGCAATTCACAGAGTGATGTTACAGGGTGGTTACGATCAGACGGGATTCTCCACATCGACAAAGCGATATTCGAGGGAAAACCTTTCAGCCAGGTGGGCGCCCAGGGCCTGTACCCCGTACCGTTCGGTTGCATGGTGTCCGGCCGCATAGTAATGGATCCCCAACTCCCTGGCGAGATGGACCGTCTGTTCCGATATCTCCCCCGAGATATAGCCATCCAGTCCCAGTTCCGCCGCCTCCTCGATGGAACCCTGGGCGGCACCGCTGCACCAGCCGATGCGGGAGAGAGGACGGTCGTCGGGGGCGATATGGGTCGGCTCCCTTCCCAGGCGGTCGCCGATACGTCGGGCGAGGGCCTGCGGGGTCATCGGATCGGTCAATCTCGTCTCCCAGATCAGTGACTGATCGCTGAGAGGGGCTGCGGGGATCAGGCCCAGGCGCTCGCCCAGCTGCCTGTTATTGCCGTAGTCCGCATGGGCATCCAGGGGAAGATGGTAGGCCAGCAGCGATGTCCGCTGCCTGAACAGCGCGCCGACCCTGTTTGCCTTGATGCCGCGCAACGGCTGCCCTTCACCCTTCCAGAAATAGCCGTGATGGACCAGCAGGGCATCCGCCCCCCATGCCTGGGCCGCCTCGATCAGGGACTGACAGGCGGTGACCCCCAGCATCAGTCTCTCGACTTGCGTCGTGGCCTCCACCTGCAAGCCATTGGGACAGTAGTCGTTGAACGCGGCCACCGACAGCAGTTCATTGCAATAGGATTCGAGCGATAGAATATCAATCATGCTATGTTTGCCAGACTTGGTATCAACAGGCCATAGGTTACTCAATTCAATGCGTATGCGAAAACTACTTTCACTGCTTCTCACCGCCTTGACTGCCGGATTGGCGGGGGCCTTCGTGGCGCTCTTCATGCTCCCGCAGCAGCCCGAGAAGGCGCCGGCGTCGAAACCGCCCCAGGTGTCGGCACCCGCCATCGACTTGGCGCGGGCCAGTGGACCCTTCTCCTATGCACAAGCGGTAGCCAGCGCCTCCCCCTCGGTGGTCAATATCTTTACTGCCAAGATCACCACCGAATCCCAGTCGCTGCGCTTTCGCGACCCCCTGCTTCAGCATCTCTTCGGCAACATGCTGCCGGAGAAGACCCGCCGCCGTCTCGATACCAGTCTCGGCTCCGGGGTCATCGTATCGGAGGATGGCTACCTGTTGACCAACCACCACGTCATCGAGGGCGCGGACGAGATCAAGGTGGTGCTGGCGAACGGCAGGAGCGTCAGTGTCAGCATCGTCGGCAGCGATGCGGAGTCGGATCTGGCCGTATTGAAGATCGACACGGACACCCCCCTGCAGGCGATCCATATCGACAGCTCCGGTTCGCAACAGGTGGGCGACGTGGTGCTCGCAATCGGCAATCCCTTCGGTGTCGGCCAGACCGTCACCATGGGCATCATCAGCGCCACCGGGCGCTCCCATCTGGGGATCAACACCTTCGAAAACTTCATCCAGACGGATGCGGCGATAAATCCGGGCAACTCCGGCGGCGCCCTGGTCAACGCCCGCGGCGAGCTGATCGGCATCAACACCGCCATCTTCTCCAAGACCGGCGGCTCCCACGGTATCGGATTCGCGATCCCCTTCGACCTGGCCGAGGGCATCATGCAGCAACTGATCAGCAGCGGGCACGTGGTCAGAGGCTGGCTTGGCATCCAGGGTCAGGATGTCACGGACAAACTGGCGGAGGCCTTCAGCCTGCACAATAACGAAGGGATCCTGGTTACCGGTGTCATGGAGGACGGCCCGGCAAGCAGCGCGGGTTTACGGCCGGGTGATGTCATCACCCGGGTCAACAACACCAGGATCGACAACTCCCAGCAACTGGTGCAGCTGATTGCCGGCCAGCCCCCCGGCACCCGCCTCACCATTGGCGGCTGGCGCGGCAACGAAGAGATTCAGCTCGAGACCATCTCCGGCGAACGCCCGGCTATTGAGTAGTTATCGACCGATAACGCATCCCTGATCCGCGTCCTATACTGAAGCAGAAGCCTGTCAACACGAAACCGACCAGGCCCCAGGTTCAGAGGAGCTTATGTTATGAAACACGCCGAAGAGATCGAAAGGATCATCGATACCGTCGGCAAGACACTGGACGGTCAACTGTCGCCGGCGGACAGAAGCCGCCTCCACCAGGCCTTGATAAAATCCCTGGACGAAACCCCCAAGGGGGGCTACAAGCCTCAGTACAAGCAGGTCACCATCCTGCTCTCGGACCTGCGCGGTTTCACCTCAATTGCCGAGCGCTACCCGCCGGATACGATTATCAACATCCTGAATTTCTACTTCTCCCGGATGTGCGAGATCATTTTCAGCTTCGGCGGAAGCATCGACAAATTCATGGGCGACTCGATCATGGCCCTGTTCGGCCTCACCGAGCAGAGGGATGACGACCTGGAACGGGCCATCGCCTGCGCGGTGGAGATGCAGCGGACGATGCTCGAAATCAATTCCGAGAACAGCAGACACGGCTATCCGCGACTCTTCATGGGCATAGGCATCAACAGCGGCGAGGTGGTGGCGGGACACCTGGGTTCGGAACTGCATCACGAGTACACGGTCATCGGGGACGAGGTCAATCTCGCCTCGCGCATCGAGGCCTACAGTCTGCGCGGCCAGATCCTGTTGAGCGAACACGCCCGCAAACTGGCCGACGCCTACATCGAGACATCCCCACCGAACCGGGTATTGGTGAAAGGCAAACAGGTCCCGGTTTCGCTCTACGAGCTGCTCTCGACCCGGCGACCCCGCCTGCTGGAGGTTCCCCGGGTCGAGTCCCGCCGCAGTCCGCGTATCGAGGTCGATTTCCCCATCGCCTTCCATCCGCTGCAGAACAAGATCGTATCGGACCAGAGCTTTTCCGGCCGCGCCGTCGACCTCAGCTACAACGGCCTGCAGGCCGACCTGCCGGTGGAACTCGAGATCCTCTCCGATATCCGCATCACCCTCTACACCTCGATGATGAGCGAGCAAAGCAGCCATATCTACGCCAAGATCCTCGACTGCGAAAAGAACGAAGACTCCTGGTTGAGCCGCATGGAGTTTACCGGCATCGACGAGACAGGACAGGCGGCGATCAAGAACTACATCGACCAGGCCATCGGCCGGCACTGAGCGGAAGCGGTGGCCCGGGGACGCATCACCGCCCCGGGTAACTTGGGCAGATCAGGATAATTTATTTAAAAACTCCCGTTTTCATCCAGATTTCGTTATCATTTTTCGTCTTTTTCTATTCCCGGGCCTGTTAGGGCCTGTTAACACTAATCCAATCGGCCCCAATGCCCAACAAAATCGCTCGTGCAGTGAACCAGGAACACCATGGATAAACTGATCATTCGGGGAGGCACCCCCCTGTCAGGCGAAGTTCGTATTGCCGGCGCCAAGAACGCCGCTTTGCCGATACTGGCCGCCACCCTGCTCTCGGAAGGTCCGATGCGGGTCGGCAACGTCCCCCATCTGCACGACATCACCACCACCATGGAGCTGCTGGGCGGCATGGGCGCCTCATTGATGGTGGATGAAAAGATGGGCATAGAGGTCGATTCCAACACCATCAACAGGTTCAGCGCCCCCTACGAGCTGGTGAAGACCATGCGCGCCTCGATCCTGGTGCTGGGCCCGCTGCTGGCCCGGTTCGGCCAGGCCGACGTCTCCCTACCCGGGGGCTGCGCCATCGGCTCGCGCCCGGTCAACCTGCATATCGAGGGCCTGCGCGCCATGGGGGCCGATATCGAGGTGGAGAACGGCTATATCCGCTCCCGCTGCAAACGCCTGCATGGCGCGAGGATCGTGATGGATATGGTGACGGTGACCGGCACCGAGAACCTGATGATGGCCGCCGCCCTCGCCAAGGGGACCAGCCTGATCGAAAACGCCGCACGGGAACCCGAGGTCGTCGATCTGGCGGAGTGCCTCAACAGCATGGGGGCAAAGATCAGCGGAGCCGGCACGCCCAACATCAGCATCGAAGGGGTGGAGAGCCTGACAGGCACGGAGTACGACGTCCTGCCCGACCGCATCGAAACCGGCACCTTCCTGGTGGCGGCCGCGATCACCCAGGGCAGCATCAAGGTGCGCGATACCAAACCGGAACTGGTCGACTCGGTATTGCAGAAACTGCGCGAGGCGGGTTCGACGATCGAGACCGGTGAGGATTGGATCAGCCTCGACATGGAGGGCAGACGCCCCCAGGCCGTCGATATCTACACCGCACCCTATCCCGCGTTCCCCACCGATATGCAGGCCCAGTTCACCGCCCTGAACTCGGTTGCCGAAGGTGTCGGCATCGTCACCGAGACCATCTTCGAAAACCGCTTCATGCATGTCCACGAGCTGCAGCGCATGGGCGCGCGGATCAAGCTCGAGGGAAACACCGCGATCTGCACCGGCGCCAACAACCTCACCGGGGCGCCGGTGATGGCCACCGATCTGCGCGCATCCGCGAGCCTGGTGCTGGCGGGGCTGGTGGCGGAGGGGGAGACCCTGGTGGACCGCATCTACCATATCGATCGCGGCTACCAGAACATCGAGGAGAAGCTGGCCGGCCTGGGCGGGGAGATCAGACGCCTTCCCAGTTAGGAGCTGCCAGCGTTCAGCCGCCGGCCAGACCCTGGTATCCAGCTAACTACCGATTGCTGGCCGCTGGCCGCCAGTTCATATATCCTTCCAGCTCCAAATCCGGGCGAAATGCAAACCGAGCCATGAAATTCGACCTACCCATTACCATCGCGCTGTCCAAGGGACGCATCTTCAATCAGAGCCTGCCGCTGCTGGCCCATGCCGGCATCGAGCCCACTGACGATCCCGACAGCAGCCGCAAGCTGATCCTCGACACCAACCACGAGCAGGTGAAGCTGGTCATCATCCGCGCCACGGATGTCCCCACCTACGTGGAATATGGCGCCGCCGACCTGGGCATCGCCGGCAAGGATGTGTTGATGGAACACGGGGGTGAAGGCCTCTATGAACCGCTGGATCTGAAGATCGCGCAGTGCCGCATGATGACGGCAGGCTACCCCGATGTTGCGCAAAACAACGGCCGCCTGCGGGTCGCCACCAAGTATGTTAAGAGCGCGCAGCGCTTTTTCGCCAGCAAGGGTGAACAGGTCGAGATCATCAAGCTCTACGGCTCCATGGAACTGGCCCCCATCGTCGGCCTCTCCGATCTCATCGTCGACCTGGTGGAGAGCGGCAACACCCTGAAGGCCAACGGACTGGTGCCCCTGGAGCACATCGCCGACATCAGCTCCAGGTTGGTGGTCAACAAGGCCTCCTGGAAGATGAAACACGGCCCGGTGATGGCGCTGATCGACGCCTTTCGCGAGGCGGTCTCCCAAGCCGCAACCTGAACAGAACCGCGAGTGATGCCAGCATGAGCGAAATACGCAAACTATCGACCAACGACCCTGACTTCAGGCAACAGCTCGATGCGCTGCTTGCCTGGGAATCGGTCTCCGACGCCGGGGTCAACGATACGGTCAACCAGATCATAGGGGCGATCCGCAGCGAGGGTGACACTGCCCTGATGGAGTTCACCAGCCGTTTCGATCGCTGGCAGGCGACAGACGCCGGTGATCTGGAGATTCCCCTGCAGCGCCTGCAACAGGCCTGGGAGAACATCCCTGCGGCACAGCGTGAGGCGCTGGAGCGCTCCGCCAACCGCATCCAGGCCTATGCCGAGCATCAGATCATGGACTCCTGGTCCTATGTGGAACCCGACGGCACCCTGCTGGGGCAGCAGGTAACCCCGCTGGACCGGGTCGGCCTCTATGTGCCCGGCGGCAAGGCCGCCTACCCCTCGTCGGTATTGATGAACGCCATCCCCGCCAAGGTCGCCGGTGTCGCCGAGCTGATCATGGTAGTGCCGACCCCGGGGGGCGAACTCAACGAGCTGGTGCTGGCCGCCGCCCAGGTCTCCGGCGTCGACCGGGTATTCGCCATCGGCGGCGCCCAGGCGGTGGCGGCGCTGGCCTACGGCACCCGGAGCATCCCCCCGGTGGACAAGATCGTCGGTCCCGGCAACATCTACGTCGCCACCGCCAAGCGCGCGGTCTTCGGCCAGGTCGGCATCGACATGGTGGCGGGGCCCTCGGAGATCCTGGTTATCTGCGACGGCGAGACCGATCCCGACTGGATCGCCATGGATCTCTTCTCCCAGGCGGAGCACGATGAGGACGCCCAGTCGATCCTGCTCTGCCCGGATGCCGCCTACCTGCAGCGGGTGAGCGACAGCATCGACAGGCTGCTGCCGACCATGGAGCGCCGGGAGATCATCGCCACCGCCCTGCGCGTCCGGGGAGCGCTGATCCATGTCCGGAATATGGACGAGGCGGTGGAGGTCGCCAACCGGATCGCGCCGGAGCATCTCGAACTCTCGGTGGCCGATCCCCAGGCCCTGGCCGAGGAGATCCGCCACGCGGGGGCGATCTTCATGGGCAGGTACACCGCGGAGGCGATGGGCGACTATTGCGCGGGCCCGAACCATGTGCTGCCGACCTCGCGCACCGCCCGCTTCTCCTCCCCCCTGGGGGTGTATGATTTCCAGAAGCGCTCCAGCCTGATCATGGCCTCGGCGGAGGGCGCCGACAGTCTGGCCAGGACCTCGTCCGTGATGGCCAGGGGAGAGGGGCTCACCGCCCATGCCCGATCGGCGGAGTATCGATTCAAACCGAGTGGAGACTAGCCGGGGGCGAGCCTTGCCGGCGCCCCCTGCCGTAGAAAGGATAACAGGTACAAATCAGGAGCTACCCACAATGAGCCGCTACTGGAGTCCCATTGTCAATCAGCTCTCGCCCTATGTCCCCGGGGAACAGCCGCGCCTCGACAACCTGACCAAACTCAACACCAACGAAAACCCCTATGGCCCCTCGCCACGGGTGATCGAGGCTATCAACCGGGTCGTTGACGAAGGGCTGCGGCTCTATCCCGATCCCACATCCATGACCCTGCGGCAAACGGTGGCCGACTACTACGGCCTCTCCGCGCCGCAGGTCTTTGTCGGCAACGGCTCCGACGAGGTGCTCGCCCACGCCTTCTTCGCCTTCTTCCAGCAGTCCAGACCGCTGCTCTTCCCCGACATCACCTACAGCTTCTATCCGGTCTACTGTCGGCTCTACGGCATCGACTTCGAGACGATTCCCCTCGATGATGGATTCAATATCGATCTTGAACCCTACCTCCGAGCCAACGGCGGTATCATCTTCCCCAATCCGAACGCGCCCACCGGCTGTCTCCTCTCCCTGGAGCGAATCGAGTGGCTGCTGCAACGCAACCGGGATTCGCTGGTGGTGATCGACGAGGCCTATATCGATTTCGGCGGTGACAGCGCGGTGACCCTGGTGGATCGCTATCCCAATCTGCTGGTGACCCAGACACTCTCAAAGTCCCGCGCCCTGGCCGGCCTGAGAATCGGTCTCGCCATGGGCAGCGAGGCGCTGATCGAGGGTCTGGTGCGGGTCAAGGACAGCTTCAACTCCTATCCGATCGATCGCATCGCCGCGGTCGCCGCAACGGCCTCCTTCGCAGACGAGGACTATTTCAGCAAGGTATGCAGCCGGATCATCGAGTCCAGGGATCAGCTCAGCCTGGCACTCAAGCGTCTTGGATTCGAGGTGCTCCCTTCCGCCGCCAATTTCCTCTTCGCCCACCACCCCCGCCAGGATGCCGCGGAAATCGCCGCAAAGCTGCGCGAGCAAGGCGTCATCGTTCGCCACTTTCAGCAGCCGAGAATCGACGGCTATCTGCGCATTACCGTCGGTACCTCGCAGCAGAATGGACGTTTGATCGAGGTACTCGAGACGCTTCGCCTGGCTACCTGAGCAGGCAGGATCTGCAAACCAGCCAGCCTGGAGATAGCAATCGACTTCCGGCCAGCGCAAGGTGACCTATACTCTGTTCTCGATAACAAACAAAAGGGAACCGGGCATTATGGGTGAATGGGTCAATAAATCCGGGTATGAGATACTGATGCAGAACCGGGATCCCCGCGGCGGCTACGCCTGCGGCATGGCCTGCGCTGCGATGGTGGTCAACCGCAAGGGGCATGGCAAGCCGACGATCGCTTCCATGAGCGGACTTTCGCAAGAGTTCGGCGGTGCCTACAAGCGAGGCACGGCCTTCCGCGCGGGTGCGGTACAGGTGCTGCCGAGCGCCAAGGTGAGCGCTGGCGGAACCGCGGCGACCAATCTGGTCAAAACGCTCAAGTCCATGGGCATCCAGGCCAGAATCCGGGCGGGATTCGGCCCGCCCTTTCCCGCCTTCAGCAGCCGCAATCCGGTGATCGCGAATGTCCGCGTGGGCGGCAGGTATGACCACTTCGTGCTGTTGAACAGCTGCGACCCTAAGGCGCCGAAGGGACTGATCATCTGCGATCCGGAGACGGGCCTGTTGAGTGCCAGCCCCAGTGCGACCCATTTCATGAGCGGCGCCAACGACTGCACCTATTACAGGAACTGGTTCATCGTCACCTGAAACAGGGTGAGCCACCTCCACTGCACGACCGCCGGACCGGGGGCATGAAGATCAGCAAGGGGGTTTTCGACGAGGCCAGGCCCAGCGCCTATGCCTCCATGCAGACGGGCCCGTTGCTGATCCTGCTGGCGGCGCTCCTCCCCGCCGCGGCATGGGCGCAGTGCCAACAGGGCCCCGAAACCAGGCTCTTCTTCGACAGCATCAGCGGCGCCTGGCAGGGGGAGGCGGTGACCACCCCGGTCGGAACGCTGCCTTACGACATCGACTTCAAGCAACGGGGACCCTTTCGGATTTACGGGGAGGCCGATCCCGGCGCGGCGATTCATCATTGGGATTTTTACTGCGAGAGCGGGGAGCTGCGGCTGCGTTTCCTCTCCACATTCGGCGGCAACCGCGATCCCCTTCTGCTCGAGTCGATCGGGATCACAACCGAAGAGATCCATTTCAAGGCACGAGAGCCCGATTTTCTGGAAGTGAAGGTCCGCTTTGGGGATAGGTTCAGCGTCTTCGAGGTCCTGCACCACGGCGAGCGCCATGTCCTGATCGAGCTGACGCGCAGCAGGCCGAATCAGACCGGGCCCGCCAGGATCAAACCTCCGCCAGCAAGCGATCGATCATCGACGACGCCTGGCCAAGGTAGCCGCCGCCGAACAGATTGAGGTGGTTGAGGATGTGGTAGAGGTTATAGAGGATCTTGCGCGTCGAGTAACCGGGGGCAAGGGGCCAACTCTCCCGGTAGGCATCGTAGAAGCGGTTGCCGAATCCACCGAAGAGCTCGGTCATCGCCAGGTCCGCCTCCCGGTCTCCGTAGTAGACCGCCGGATCGAAGATCACCGGATCGCCGTCGTTCGCATAGGCCAGGTTTCCCCCCCATAGGTCGCCATGCAGCAGCGAGGGTTCCGGCTGATGATCGATCAGCAGCTGTAGGTGCTCCATCAGCCGCTCTCCCCTGCGCTGAAGGGTGCCGCCATAGCCCTTCCTCTCGGCCAGGCGCAGTTGAAACCCGAGCCGCCGCTCACGCCAGAAGTCGACCCAGTCGTCGCTGGTCTGATTCTGCTGCGGCGTCGAGCCGATGGTATTGTCGCGAAACCAGCCGAAGCGGGACTGGCTCCGGCGGTGCATCTCGGCCAGTTGGCGTCCCGCCAGTTCACTGCCGCCGCGGCCGCCCTGGCCCATGTCGATATACTCCATCACCAGGTAGGATTGGCCATCGCCCAGGCCGCAACCAAGGGGTTCAGGCACCCTGATGGTACGGGTATCGGCCAGCTCCCGGAGACCGTCCGCCTCCGCCTCGAACATCTCGAGCAGGGAGGCCGTATTCAGTTTCACAAAATAGGTGCGCTCGCCATCGGTCAGGCGCACCCCGGTGTTGATGCAGCCTCCGCCCACATGCCTCGGTTCAAGGGGATTGAAGGGCCTGCCCGTTGCCTGCCCGATGTGCTCTGAGATGATCTGCCACTGGGTCACGATAGTCTCCTCCCTCAGCCACCCTTGTAACACCAAAGGATGCTTTTCTCCACACCTGGTTCAAGGCATGGAAATCCGGACGGTTTGCTCTCGTTTTGGAAGGATTACGCGATCAAATCGGGACCCCCCGACACAGCACAGAGTGGGCTGTGTCTCTTTGGCGCCACGGCCTCTTGCGTTGCCGGATTCCCCCTTCAAGGGTTGTTGCGTAAGCGGTTACTGACGCGCAAAGCCGCTTTTTATGCACACTCGCTCTCTTGTTGCAACACAGCATCGGCGTCGCCGAACAGATAACTCCATTAGAAGACTCTGATTTACTATAACCGACTGTAACCACAGACATTAATCAAAATGGCGAAAAACTATACAAATTAATGGGAATCCAGCAGAGACAAGGCCTTTGGCTTAATATTCAAAAATTACACACAAAGTTATCCACAGATGTTGTGGAAAAATTTTCACCTCGGTTGCTGACAGCTCCGGCGTGAAAATCTCACCTCCGGCTTGCCCCCATGATACAGTCACCGGCATGGTTTCGGACCCCATCTTGCAAATCGCCCTGCCCGGCCCCCTGAGGCGTCTGTACGACTATCTTCCGCCCAAGGAGTCAGCCCGGGCCCCAGTCGTTGGCTGTCGCTACCAGATCCCGTTTGGCCGCAGCAGCCGTACCGGGATGCTGGTCGCGGTGAAGGCCGAAAGCGAGATTGAACCGGAGCGGCTCAAACGGGCCTTGAGGCAGATCGATCCCCAACCGCTCCTTGGCGCCGCCGATCTGCGCCTGCTGCATTGGGCCGCGGACTACTACCAACACCCCCTGGGTGACGTCATCTTCAGCGCCCTGCCGATCACACTGCGCAGGGAGCGAAGCCCTGCCGGCGCCAGAGAGCAGGGACTTCGCCTGACTGCCGCCGGGGCCGCGGTGGAAGCGGAATCGCTGCGGCGCGCGCCAAAGCAGCTCGCACTCCTGAACGCCCTCGCACAGACGCCCCAGGGCATGGAGCGCTCGACCCTGATGTCGCGCCACCGGATCTCCCAGGGCGTGATCCGGTCGCTGCTGGACAAGGGGTGGATCGAGAGCTGCCCTATCCGGGAGCCGGTTCAACCACCCGCCAGACCGGCCAAACCCGACCTCAATCCCGAACAGCGCGAAGCGGTCGATCGGGTGCGCCGCCAGCTGGGAAGCTTCAGACCCTTTCTGCTCCACGGCGTGACCGGCAGCGGCAAGACCGAGGTCTACCTGCGCCTGATCGAGACGGTTGTGGCGAACCATCAACAGGCGCTGCTGCTGGTGCCGGAGATAGGCCTGACACCCCAACTCCTGCAACGCTTCAGAAGGCGCATGGGAGAGGGCGTGGCGGTGCTCCACTCAGGCCTCTCCGACGGTGAGCGGGAACGGGTTTGGCAGGCGCTGCGACAGGCACAGCGGCCGATCCTGATCGGCACCCGTTCCGCTGTGTTCACACCCATGCCGAGACTGGGCCTGATCATTGTCGACGAGGAGCATGACCTCTCCTATAAACAGCAGGAGGGATTTCGCTACTCGGCCAGAGACCTGGCGCTGGTTCGTGGTCAGCAGCGCGGCTGTCCGGTCGTGCTTGGCTCCGCCACGCCCTCCCTCGAGTCACTGAGAAATTCGGCCGAGGCGCGCTATACCCGTCTCAACCTGACGCAGCGGGTCGGCAGCGCCCAAATGCCGCCGCTGATGCTGCTGGATATACGCAGCGTGCATCTCGACGGCGGTCTCTCACCCGCCCTGATCAAACAGCTGCGCCAGACCCTCGAGGCAGGGGAGCAGGCCCTGCTGTTTCTCAACCGGCGCGGCTATGCACCCCTGTTGACCTGTCACGCCTGCGGCTGGCTGACCGACTGCCCCCGCTGCGATGCACGCATGACCCACCATCGCCAATCGCGGCTGCTCTGGTGCCACCACTGCGGCCATCAGCGCCGGGAGCCCGACCACTGCCCGAGTTGCGGCAGCCCCGACCTGCGCCCCATCGGCCAGGGTACCGAGCGGGTGGAGGAGAGCCTGCAGCGCCTCTTCCCCGACACCCCCCTGGCGCGCATCGACCGCGACTCCACCAGCCGCAAGGGCAGCCTCGAGGCACTGCTGTCGCGGATCAGGGCGGGAGACTACCCGCTTCTGCTCGGCACCCAGATGCTGGCCAAGGGCCACCATTTCCCCGATGTCACCCTGGTCGCCATCCTGGATGTGGATCAGGGCCTCTTCGGCGCCGATTTCCGCGCCTCTGAACGCATGGCGCAACTGGTTCTGCAGGTCTCCGGCCGGGCAGGCAGGGCGGGGCGTCCCGGCAGGGTGTTGATCCAGACCCGCCATCCGGACCATCCCCTGCTGCAGCTGCTGACGACAAAGGGTTACGACACCTTTGCCAGCGAGGCCCTGGAGGAGAGGAGAGCGGCGGCCTTCCCGCCCTTCTCCCACCAGGTGCTGCTGCGCGCCGAGTCGACCAAGGCCACGGATCCGGAGCGTTTTCTGGAGCAAGCGGTCAGACTGGGCCGGGAACTCAACGGCAGCGCCTCACTTGAGTTCTGGGGACCGGTACCTGCGCCGATGGCGCGCAAAGCGGGAAAGACCAGGGCCCATCTGCTGATTCAGTCGGCGCAGCGCCAACCCTTGCACCAGTGGCTGATGGAGTGGGTTACGGGACTTACCCTATTACCCGATTCGCGCCGGGTTCGATGGTCTGTCGACGTGGATCCGCAGGAGCTGCTCTAGTCGCCGACGACCGGCGTCAACCCAGTCACAATACTCTTCACACCATTCAATTCGCACTACCCGAACCGTTTAAAATGGTATTCAGATCCTCTTGGGACATATCAAAGAGTCCGCCCTCCTCCCGGTCGTAATCACTGTCCGCGTCGCCCATGAAGAGAATCCAGACCGCTCCGCTGTCCCTGTCGCCGTCATCGTCCAGGCAGGCGCCGACCGCGATGTCGCCGATGCCGTCGCCGTCCAGGTCCCCGAGGTGCGCCAGGGCACTGCCGAAGTGATCGCCACTATCCAGATCGCCGCGAAAATTACCCTTGGTATCGGAGAGCCTCGTGGAGGAGATGACCTCGCCGTTGATCTCCATGAAGAGGATCCACACGGCGCCCCGGTCGGCACCGCCGTCGTCACTCAGTTTGGCCCCCACGGCCAGGTCGGTGATACCGTCGTCATTGATATCACCGAGATTGGACACCGCATTGCCGAACTGATCATTGTCGCCCAGCGATCCCTCGAACCCGCCACGGGTCTGGGTGATGCGCCTCATCGAATCCACACTGCCGTCATCATTCAGAAACAGGATCCACAGACCGCCGCGATCGCTGCCGCCGTCATCGTCGCCACTCACGCCGACGGCGAGATCGACGACACCGTCATCGTCGAGATCCCCGATCTCCGTCAGTGCGCTGCCGAAATGGTCTTCATCTCCCGGATCGCGATCGAGGCCGCCCCGGTCGGAGGATATCTTCTGTACCGAGTCGACCGTGCCGTCGCTGTCCATGAAGAGAATCCAGACCGCACCCCGGTCGGTGCCGCCATCATCATCATTGGGCGCAGCGACAGCCAGATCCTCGACCCCATCCCCGTTGAGATCGCCGATCGCGGCCAGCGCATGGCCAAACCGGTCGTTGTCGTCCAGGTCCCCCGGGAAATCGCCGGCGTCGTCCGAGATCTTCTGTTCCGACTCCACCCCGCCCTCGCCGTTGAGGAACAGAATCCACACCGCACCCTTGTCGCTGCCACCGTCGTCATCCAGCGGCGCGCCCACGGCTATATCCAGGAAACCGTCGTTGTTGAGATCGCCGAGGGGGGCGATGGCGCTGCCGAACCGATCCTCGTCATCCAGCGCGCCGTCGAATCCACCTGCATCGGCGGAGATCTTCTGCTCGCTATCCACCTCGCCGTCGCTGTCCATGAAGAGCACCCACACAGCACCCCGGTTCTCTCCGCTGTCGTCATCGAAGGGGGCACCCACGGCGAGGTCGGTCACGCCATCACCTTCCAGATCTCCGATCCTGGCGATGGCGCTGCCGAACTGGTCTCCCGCATCCAGGTCGCCGTCAAGATTACCGCTGCTCGCCGATATCTTCTGCTCGGAATCGACCTCCGTGGAATAGGAGATCGAACATCCCGAGGCGAGCAGCATCGACCCCAGCAGCAATGCTGAGAGGAGCGGGAAAGGCAGTCGTATCATATCCGTGTGATCCATAATCAACCCTTATCCCCAGGCTATCCGTTGGCGGTTTGCATCCCAACGGCAGCAGGGGCCGGTGTGACTGTTCCGGTATCTGTCAGGAGAGGAAGAACCTCTAGTCAAAGTATATATCTTTAAACAATACATCTAAACCAATCCATCTGCCGGGGCGAATCCATAACAACGTTAAATTAAGAGGAACAGCCATCCCTTGTGTGTTTCAGGGATTACTATCTAAGCTTCGGTAAAGGACAACGCGGACACCATCCCCCGATGAAGAAAAAAAAGTACGCCGACTACCGAACAGCTGCGGATATCGAGTCCATTCAACACTCGTTTCTCGACAATCTCTACTTTGTCCAGGCCCGGTTTCCCCAGGTGGCATCGAAGAACGACGCCTACCTGGCCCTGGCATGGAGCGTCCGCGACCGCCTGCTGAACAACTGGATAGACACCGCGAGCACCTACTACCGGCAGGCGAGCCGCAGCGTCTGCTATCTCTCCGCGGAGTATCTTCCCGGCCCCCATCTGCGGAATGCGATGCTGGCGCTGGACATCGAGCCCCAGGTGCGCCAGGCAATGGCAGGGCTCGGCTTCGATCTCGACGAGATCGCGGCGCAGGAACCGGAACCCGGTCTCGGCAACGGTGGCCTGGGCAGACTGGCCGCCTGCTACCTCGACTCCCTGGCGACCCTGCAGATACCCGCCATCGGCTACGGGATCCGCTATGAGTTCGGCATCTTCGAACAGGCGATCAGGGACGACCGCCAGGTGGAACTCGCCGACAAATGGTTGCGCGACGGCAATCCCTGGGAGGTTCCGCGGCCGGAAATCAGCTTCGAGGTCGGACTTGGCGGCACCACCGAAGCCTACACGGATGATAACGGCCGCTACCGTGTGCGGTGGCGGCCCCAACGCCTGGTCAGGGGCGTTGCCTACGACACCCCGATCCCCGGCTATCGGGTGCCGACGGTCAATCTGTTGCGGCTCTGGAACGCCCAGGCCTGCGAGGCGTTCAACCTCGAGGCCTTCAACGTGGGTGACTACGAACGCGCGGTCGATGAGAAGATCGCCTCGGAGACCATCAGCAAGGTGCTCTATCCCAACGATGAACCGATGCAGGGCAAACGCCTGCGCCTGGAGCAGGAGTATTTTTTCTGCTCCTGCACCATTCAGGATATTCTCCGCCTGCACCTGCAGCAGAATGACTCGCTGGATCAGCTGCCGGAGAAGTTCGCCATCCAGCTCAACGACACCCACCCGGCCATCGCGGTGGTCGAACTGATGCGTCTCTTGATCGATGTTCACGAAATGGCATGGGACGAGGCATGGGGGCTGGTCCGCAGGAGCGTCTCCTATACCAACCACACCCTGCTCCCCGAGGCACTGGAAACCTGGCCGGTGGAGCTGTTCGGCGAGCTCTTGCCCAGGCACCTGGAAATCGTCTACGAAATCAACCACCGTTTCCTGCAGCGGGTCCGGGCCCTCTGCTACGAAGACGAGCTTCTGGCCCGTCTCTCACTTATCGACGAGCGCTTCGGCCGCAGTGTACGCATGGCCCATCTGGCCAGTGTCGCCAGTCACCGCATCAACGGCGTGGCGAAGCTCCACAGCCGCCTGTTGCAGCAGCGCGTTCTGCAGGAGTTCCACACCCTGGATCCCGAACGCTTCACCAATGTCACCAACGGCGTGACCCCGCGCCGCTTTCTGATTCTCGCCAACCCCGCCCTGACCGAGCTGATAAACGATACCATCGGCGACGCCTGGACCAGGGACCTGCTGCGCCTGCAGGAGCTCGAGGACTGGGCCGACAAGGCCGACTTTCGCGCCGCCTGGGGCGAGGTCAAACTGAACAACAAACGCCTGCTGGCGGAGAAGATCCGCAACAGCTCCGGCATCGAGGTCGACGCGGAGAGCCTTTTCGACTGCCAGGTCAAACGCTTTCACGAATATAAGCGCCAGCATCTCAATATCCTCCATGTCATCGGCCGCTATCTGGCGCTCAAGCGGGGCCTTGATGAGGATGCGCCGGCGCGCACATGGCTCTTCGCGGGCAAGGCCGCCCCCGGCTATCACTTCGCCAAACTGATCATCGAGCTGATCCATGCTGTCGCCAGAACGGTCAACGCCGACCGGGATGTCAATGCCAAGATGCGCATCGCCTTCCTGCCCAATTTCAACGTCAGCAACGCCGAGAGGATATACCCCGCCGCCGACCTTTCGGAGCAGATCTCAACCGCCGGGATGGAGGCCTCGGGGACAGGGAACATGAAATTCACCCTCAACGGCGCCCTCACCATCGGCACCCTGGACGGGGCCAACATAGAGATCCGGCATCGGGTGGGCAAGGAGAACTTCTTTCTCTTCGGCCTTACCGAATCGGAGGTGGCAACCCGTCGCGCCAGCAACTATTTTCCCCGCGATCGCTATCTTACGGATCCGCAGCTGCGGCAGATCATCGACGCCGTCAGGGAAGGCCGTTTCTCCCCACGGGATGAGGGAAGGTTCCACCCGCTGCTCGACATGCTGTTGAACCACGACCATTTCTACGTGCTCGAGGATTTCTCCGCCTACCGTGCAAGTCAGCAACAGGTGGATCGGACCTGGAGGGAGAGGGACAAATGGACCCGTGCATCGATTTTGAACAGCGCAAGATGCGGCTGGTTCTCCTCAGACCGGGCGATCAAGGAGTATTGCGAACGGATCTGGCATGTCTCTCCGGTGCCGATCAGAAAGGACAGCGCCCCCTGAACATCTCCTCCGCCTGGCGTCCGTTGGCGCCAACCGGCGGGGAACGGGGGCACAGTTCGCCGACCCCGGTCATTGATTCCCTGCCGCCTTTGATCCTACTCTCTACAGAAGCGTCAGCCAGAAACAGATCCCGGCGGCCTGTGCCGTCTTCCCGTCGCGATACAGCTGCTCCGCGCGCGCATAGGGTTGCCAGTACTTGATGTTGGTCTCCCCCAAGGTATAGAGGGTGGAGTACCAGCCCACCTCTTCCGCCTCCACATTCAGTCGTGCGGCGGTACAGGCCCGAACCGCCCCTGGCTGTTTCAGAAAGGCGTCGAGGGTCTCCAGGTCGTGAACATAGTCTCCCAGCACCCGGATCGGCAGCAGCTGTTCGAGCTCGGATCGGGTATAGTCATCCGGGAATCCCGCGAGCGCCCTTGCCAGCTGCCAGCGCCAGTAGAGGGGGATTTTCGGATTGAGCAGCGGGTCCTCCAGCTCGAAGGGGTGCTCATCCGGGGTAACGAATACGGATGTGGTATAGACTTGAGGAATCCCCGCCGCGCCTGGATAGGTGAGTTCCACCATGTACGCGGTATAGCCCTGCGCGGGCTCGGGCACCGAGACCCGGTAGCGGCCATCCGCATCGGCGGTGATCACACTGCTATGCCAGGCCTGGTCGCCCACTGTCTCGAGCCTGAAATCCCTGGCCGACGGATTGCTGGCCTGCCACAACCTGGCCACCAGGGGGATCTGACTACTGCCGACTTCCAGCTCGCCACCGGCCGCCAGGCCCCACTCGAGCTCCGGCCTTTCCAGCCCATAGAGCTGCATCTGGTACCAGGCGATCAGGCCGGCCAGTAAATCCTCAAACTTGGACTCCCCCGAATGGTCCGTATTCGGAACGATCCGCTGCAGTGCCTCCGCGGGCAGTTCACCGATATAGCGCTCCGAGGCGTCGGGCAGGAAGAACTCGTCTCCGCTGGCATTGAGGATCAGGTGGGGCATGGTCAGCGCCTCCCGGTAGCTGATCGGGTCGACAATCCTACCCAGCAGTTCTCCCTCGGGGGCACGGATATTTTCCATGACACCGTTCTCTTCGTAGTCCGAAAGGGCATGGGAAAAGAAGCCGTAACTCGCGTAGTGATGTTCAAGCTGGTCCGCCATGTGCAGGATGTTGAACATCCCCGGGACAACGCCGACCACCCGATCGTCCACAGCCGCGGTCAACCAGGCGGTGGCGCCGCGTTTGGAAAATCCGGTCACGATGAATCGATCTATCACCAGTCCCAGGCTCGAAGCGATAAACTCCTGGGCCGTATCCATGGCGCGCACAGCCGCCTTGGTCATGGGCAGATAGGCGGCCCAGGTGGGGTCTCCCGTCTCCATCACCCTTCGCCAGCTGTAGGCCACCAGGGCGTCCTCGGTCAAGCCTTCGCTGAGACCGCTGAAGTGCAGTGGTTGAGACGGTACCTGCTGTACAACCACCTGGATCGCACCGGTTGCGGTTGCGATGAGGGCGAATTGCGCCACATCGTCGGGCTCCGGGGGCTGCGCCGAGGTGGAACCGCCCACGATGATCAGATTGGCCACACTCGAACTAAGCTGTTGTGGAACAATAAGCGTGACCCAATGGTTCCAGACGACCGGCGTGACCTCGTCCGCGCTGCGCCAGGATTGGGAATTCATGTTGAGAAAGTAGACCTCGACACCGTCGACGCTGAGCTCTCCGACAAGCTGATAGCCGTAGCTGGGATCCGGCGTCTCCACATAGCGCTGTAGGGGCGAGCCCTGATCCGCAAGCAGCGGGAATGGGAGCAGTGCGAGGAGTAGGGTGATGAGATAGCGCGATAGCGAGATAATCCGTTTCATAATCATGTTCCCTATGATGTCCCAGAGTTGTCCGTTGGGTACCCGTATTGATCCCAAGTGCCGGGTCTTAAGTGATAGGATAGAACTCCCGGGTGGTTTAATCCACCAGAAGATGCCGGGCATACCCGGCCGCGACCGAACCCTGGCCGCAACGCGCTTATGTAAGGTCGGCGACCTCGCTGTAGATGGCGCTCAGGTTTTCGTGCCGCACATCCTTGCCGGTGATCAGGAAGATCACATGGCCGCCGATGTTCTTGGCATGGCCGCCGATGCGCTCCAGGGCCCGCAGCGCGAGCACGATATCCACCACATGGCCCACGCTGCGCGAATCTTCCATGAGAAAGGTCGAGAGGCGGCGCAGTGAACCCCTGAATTCATCGAACAGCCGCTTCTCATGCTCGATGACATCGAGGGCGATCTTGAGGTCCACCTTGACGAAGGCCTGCAGGCTCTTGTTGAGCATGTCGTCGACGAAGGTGGCCATGTCATAGATATCGCGCAGGATCTCGTTGCTTGGCGGCGGCTTGCCGTTGTCGTAGAAGTGGATGGTCAGATTGGCGATCTTGCGCGCCTCGTCGCCGACCCGCTCCAGGTCGGTGATGACCTTCTGCACCGTAAGGATGTCGCGCAGATCCTTGGCCACCGGCTGACGCTTGGCGATCAGGCGGATGATCTCCTCATCGGCCCTGATATCGATCTCGTTGAGTTCCCGGTCCCGATCGATGACCAGACCCGCCTCCTTGGTATCCTCGTCCCGCAGCGTCTGCACCGCCCGACGCAGCTGGTCCAGGCCCAGCTCACCCAACTCGATGACGAACTGGTTGATGCTATCAAGTTCTTCGGTGAACGCCTTTACAGTATGTCCGCTGGTCATCTCATTCATCTGTTTTATCCTTAACCGAAGCGACCGGTGATGTAATCCTCGGTCAATTTATGCCGGGGGTTGGTGAAGATCTGGTCCGTTTCACCCACCTCGATCAGCTTGCCGAGATGGAAATAGGCGGTGCGCTGGCTCACCCGCGCCGCCTGCTGCATGGAGTGGGTGACGATGGCGATAGTGTAGTTTTCCCGCAGCTCATCGATCAACTCCTCGATCTTCGCGGTGGCGATGGGATCGAGGGCGGAACAGGGCTCATCCATCAGGATCACCTCCGGACTGACCGCGATCGCACGCGCGATACAGAGACGCTGCTGCTGGCCGCCCGAGAGGCCGGTTCCGGGTTGATCCATGCGATCCTTGACCTCCTCCCAGAGACCGGCCCGGGTGAGCGAGCTCTCGACGATCTCGTCCAGATGCCTGGCATTGTCGCTGAGGCCATGGATGCGCGGCCCGTAGGCGATATTGTCGTAGATCGATTTCGGGAACGGATTGGGCTTCTGAAACACCATGCCGACGCTGGCGCGCAGCGGCACCACGTCGAGGCCGTCGTCGTAGATGTCCTGGTCGTCCATCTTGATCTGACCGGTGACGCGGCAGACGTCGATGGTGTCGTTCATGCGGTTGAGACAGCGCAGGAAGGTGGACTTGCCGCAGCCGGATGGCCCGATCATCGAGATCACCTGGTTCTTGCCGATATCGAGATTGACGTCGAATATCGCCTGCTTCTCGCCGTAGTAGACATTGACGTTTCTACAGGTCATGCGGGGATCGTTGACATAGATCTCACCCACCGTCCCACTGCCATGCTGTTCATATGACGCCTGCATATCGACCTCGGTTGCGGCTTCCGGATTCAGTGGTTTGGCAACCACGCCACTCTCATTGACTAACTCTTCCATACTTACCTCGCTTGCGCCGCCTTACCAGCGCCGCTCAAATTTCTTTCTCAGCCAGACGGCCAACAGGTTCATGCTGATGAGGAAGGCCAACAGCACCATGATCGCCGCGGATGTGCGTTCCACAAAGGCGCGCTCCGGGCTGTCGGCCCAGAGGTAGATCTGCACCGGCAGCACCGCCGAGGGATCGAAGGGCCCGCCCGGGATATCGACGATGAAGGCCACCATGCCGATCATCAGCAGCGGTGCGGTCTCGCCCAGTGCCTGGGCCATGCCGATGATGGTGCCGGTGAGCATCCCCGGCATCGCCAGGGGCAGCACATGGTGGGTGATGGTCTGCATCGGCGAGGCACCGACCCCGAGCGCCGCCTCGCGGATCGACGGCGGCACCGACTTCAGGGCGGCGCGACTGGCGATGATGATCGTCGGCAGGGTCATCAGGGCCAGCACCAGGCCGCCCACCAGGGGCACCGAACGGGGCAGGCCGAAGAAGTTGATGAAGACCGCCAGGCCGAGCAGGCCGAAGACGATGGAGGGCACCGCCGCCAGGTTGTTGATGTTGACCTCGATGATGTCGGTCCAGCGGTTCTTGGGGGCGAACTCCTCAAGGTAGACCGCCGCGGCCACGCCTACTGGGAAAGAGATCAGGAGACAGATCATCAGGGTGAAGAAAGAGCCGTGGACCGCGCCCTTGATACCGGACAATTCGGGTTCCCGGGAGTCGCCGGCGGTGAAGAAGGTGGTGTTGAATCGCTTCTCGATGCGATCCTCCGCCTGCAGGGACTGGATCCACACCATCTGGTTGTTCTTGATACGGCGGTCGCTCTCGGGGACGTTGAGATCGATATGCCCCTTGATCAGCATATCCACATCGTCGTCAGCCGGCACCCAGACGCTCTGACGGGTGCCGATCAGGGCGGGATCCTGCATCACCATATCCCGCAGCTGGTAGCTGGCACCGGTGCTAACCAGACCGTAGAGGACCTTCTTCTCACGACGGCTGCTGACATCGGGGAACATCTCCCGCATGGTCTTTTTCACCAGGCCGCCATAGTTAGCCTTGGAGAGCACCTCCGGATCGGTCTCCCCGACCGGCGCGATCAATTCGGGATCGAAGTTGATGTCGAGTTTCACATAGGTCTGCTGAAACGCGGTGTAGCCGTTGGCGATGATGCTGATGAAGAGAAAGGAGACGAACACCAGACCGAGGACGATCGCCCCCAGACCTATCCTCTGAAACCTTTTCTCCTGACGATAGCGGCGCACCAGGCCCTGCTGAACCCGCACCATGGTCCGGTCGTGTTGTTGCTGCAGATTGTTATTCATACTGTTCACGGTATTTGCGCACGATGTGCAGTGCGATCATGTTGAGGGCCAGGGTGATGGTAAAGAGCACCAGGGCGAGGGCGAAGGCCGCCAGGGTCTTGGCGCTGTCGAACTCCTGATCGCCCACCAGCAGGGTGACGATCTGGACGGTAACCGTGGTCACCGCCTCCAGGGGATTGGCGGTGAGATTGGCCGAGAGGCCGGCGGCCATGACCACGATCATGGTCTCGCCGATGGCCCGGGAAACCGCCAGCAGCACACCGCCGACGATGCCCGGCAGGGCGGCCGGGATGATCACCTGGCGGATGGTCTCGGAGCGGGTCGCGCCGAGGCCGTAGGAGCCGTCGCGCATCGCCTGGGGCACCGCGTTGATCACGTCGTCCGAAAGGGAGGAGACAAAGGGGATGATCATGATCCCCATCACCACGCCCGCGGCGAGGGCCGACTCGGAGGAGACACTCAGCCCGAGACTGGTACCCATGTCGCGGAAAAAGGGGGCCACCGTGAGGGCCGCGAAGAAGCCGTAGACAACCGTGGGAATGCCGGCCAGGACCTCGAGGACCGGCTTGGCGAGGGCGCGGAAACGTTTGCCTGCGTACTCGGCCATGTAGATCGCCGACATCAAGCCGATGGGGACCGCCACGAACATCGCGATAAGGGTTATCAGAAAGGTACCCGCAAACAACGGAATGGCGCCGAAGACGCCGGAGGAGCCGACCTGGTCCGCCCGGATCGCCGTCTGCGGCGACCACTCCAGGCCGAAGATGAATTCAGTGACCGGTATCTGCTGGAAGAAACGGATCGACTCGAAGAGCACCGAAAGCACGATACCGATGGTGGTAAAGATCGCCAGCGAGGAGCTGGAGACGAGGAAAAAGTTGATCGCCTTCTCCACCCGGTTGCGGGCACGCTGATGGCGGTTGATGGAGCGTTGTGCGAACAGTCCGCCCAGGATCGCCACCGAGAGCGCGACCACGAACAGCGCCATGTCGCTGATACGCAGCAGCGAAGAGTAGTGGTCGGCGGCACCCTGCATGGTCTCGTCGACCGCCTGGGAGACGATGTCGCCCTGGGCCAGGTTGCGGATATCGTTCAATACCAGGTTGAGCCTTTCGGGGGGAAGCTCCTGAATCTCCTGGGGGAGATTGTCCACCACCATGCCCGTCACCACGGCCCCCTCGAAGGAGATCCAGAGCACGAACAGAATCAGCGCCGGAACCCCGCACCAGAGCGCGGTGTGAATGCCGTAGTAGGAGGGGAGCGAATGGAGATCCCTCACCCGGCCGCTCACCAAGTTCAGGGAGCGCTTGCGGCCCATGTAATAGGCCAGGGTCATGAAGCCCAGTAAAACGATGATCAGCGTAGACGAATGCATGACGATTCCCAGGAAAAAAAGCGGCTGTCCCTATTCGTAGAGACAGCCGCTCCTTCAGCTCACATAAGAGGCTTAGAGTTTCAGCGAGGTCTTGGAGTCGACGTCGCTCTTGAACGCCTTGCGCTCTTCCATCGGCATCGGGATCAGACCCTTGTCCGCCAGGTAGCCGTCATCGCCCCAGGCCTTGTCGCTGGTGAACTCGGCCAGGTACTCTTCGATACCCGGGATCTTGCCCATGTGCGCCTTCTTCACGTAGAAGTAGAGCGGACGGGATACCGGATAGCTGCCGTCGGCGATCAGCTCGAAGGTCGGCGCAACACCGTCGACCAGTGAGCCCTGCACCTTGTCGGAGTTCTGGTCGAGGAAGCTGTAGCCGAACACGCCCAGGGCGCCCTTGTTGGCTTCCAGTTTCTGCACGATCAGGTTGTCGTTCTCGCCGGCCTCGATGTATTTGCCGTCCTCACGCACGGTGTGGCAGACCGACTTGTACATCTTCTTGTCTTTCTTCTTCATCGCCTTGATCCAGTCGATCTTCTTGCAGCCGCCCTCCATCGCCAGCTCGGCGAAGGCGTCGCGGGTACCGGAAGTCGGAGGAGGACCGAGAACTTCGATAGCCATATCGGGCAGATCTTTGTTCACTTCCTTCCAGGTCTGGTAGGGGTTGGGAACCAGCTTGCCGCTGGCGGGATCCTTCGGATCCGGAACCTCTTTGGCCAGGGCCAGGAAGATGTCCTTACGGGTAACGGAGAAACGGGGAGCCGCCTTGGAGTTGGCCAGGGCGATGCCGTCGTAACCGACCTTCACCTCGATGATGTCGTTGATACCGTTGCCGGCACAGCGCTCGACCTCGGACTTCTTGATCCGACGCGAGGCGTTGGTGATGTCGGGATGCTCAACGCCGACACCGGCGCAGAACAGCTTCAGACCACCGCCGGAACCGGTGGACTCGATCTTGGGGGTCTTGAACTTGGTGGTCTTACCGAACTGCTCGGCAACCACGGTGGCGAAAGGGTAGACGGTAGAGGAACCGACCACGCTGATGTAGTCCCGTGCGGAGGCCATGCCAACGAAACCGGTCAATGAAAGTGCAACCGCTGCTGATATCAGCTTTTTCATGTTTCAATCTCTCCTTCGTAGAGAACCAGTGAACTGGCTTGATGTTGTAATCAGGCGCTAGAGAATAGGCGTTCAAGATGAATAGAAAATGAGAGAAATGTTACAGTTGTATTACAAAATTAATTAAAGTACTTGTTGCGTACAGCCCTGCCTCTCTCCACGCCCGATTCCCGGCGAACGCCAGCGCCGCGAACCCTATTCAGATCGGGGTCTGTCTGGATTCAAAACTTGTCGGAAAAGCGATAACCAGCGCCACGTACGGTCTGCAGCAACTTGTCCTTGCGGGTCGGCTCCAGGGCCTTGCGCAGACGCCGGATATGCACGTCCACCGTGCGCTCCTCTATATAGACATTGGTGCCCCAGACCTGATCCAGGAGCTGTCCCCGGGTAAAGACCCGCTCCCGATGGGACATGAAGAAATGGAGCAGCCGGAACTCGGTGGGGCCCAGGTCGACGCCCTCCCCATCCGATGTGACCCGGTGGCTCACCGGGTCGAGCACGAGACCGCCGCACTCGAGTTGATCCCCCGCCAACAGGGGTGAGACACGGCGCAGGATGGAGCGGATTCTCGCCAGCAGCTCCCTGGCGGAGAAGGGCTTGGTGACATAGTCCTCGGCACCGATGTCGAGGCCGCGAACCTTGTCGTCCTCCTCGCCCTTGGCGGTGAGCATGATGATCGGGATCCCCGCGGTTTCCCTGTCCTTCTTCAGACGGCCCGCCAGCTCCAGTCCGCTCATCCCCGGCATCATCCAATCGAGGAGGATCAGATCGGGCTTGGATTTGCGTATCTGGTTGATGGCCTGCGTCGCATCCTCGACGAAATCAGCCTGAAATCCATCCTGCTCCAGAATAAACCGCAACATCTCGCCGACGGCCGGCTCATCATCAACAGCAAGTATTCTCGGGACTGTCATCGCTGCACCCATAATGATTTAAGATTCAGCAATTAAACAGGAGATTTGTTACACAAAGATGACAATCCCGGACTCCACAGGGAAATTAACCGCAAGCGATGATCATGGCAGGTGACCGGGGGGGGCGGCGAAACGGCAGCGCGCTCAGACCACGGCTTCAGTCGGCACAACCCCCCGGGGACCGATGCGCTGCTTGCGATTGGCCACCGCGATCACGGCGTCATAGAGTTCGACCTGAGGCCTCCAGAACATCACCCCCACGCCATCCTGCTGGGCATGGGTGACTATCCCCGTCACCGTCCAGTGCCTGCCACCGTAAAAGAACTCCAGCTCGACCATCGACCCGGTAATCATGGTCAGGTTCTGGGTATGCAGATAGATCCCCTGAACCGAGCAGTTCGCGGCCTCGGCGGGGAAGACCTGCTGTTTACGGTAGCGGATATAGACTTCCCCCTGCATGGGGTAGCGTTTACTGTAGCGTCTCTCGACAGACATGGCTCTTTTTTCCTCGGAATTCATAGATGTAATAAAGTGTAGAAAGCGGGAATGACATCCACGTGACCGCCAAATGAAGCCTTTCTGACCAAAATTAAGACAGACCCCTCCCCCGAAAGGCACGATTCCTGGTATCCTTGCCGCCCTTGAAACCTGGCAATTCGAACCACACGATGAAGAAGCAGATCGAGCAGCTGGTCGCGGCGGCATTGCAGCAACTAATCCAAGATGGGGTGATTCCGCAGGGGGCGGTTGTCGCGCCCAAGATCGAGCGCACCCGGGACAGCCGGCACGGGGATTTCTCCACCAATATCGCCATGGTGCTGGCGAAGCCTGCCGGCGCCAATCCCCGGGAGCTGGCCCAGCGACTGCTCGACGCCCTACCCGCATCCGACCTGCTCGAGGGCTGTGCAATCGCCGGCCCGGGATTTATCAACTTCACCCTCGCCGCATCCGCCTATCACAGCCTGATCCCGGCCATCCTCGACCAGGGCCAGGGCTATGGCCGCAGCGAGCTGGGCCGAGGCAAACGGATCCAGGTCGAATTCGTCTCCGCCAATCCCACCGGCCCCCTCCACGTGGGCCATGGCCGCGGCGCGGCCTACGGCTCGGTGGTGGCCGACCTCCTCGCGGCGATCGGTTTCGATGTCCATCGCGAGTACTACGTCAACGATGCCGGGCGGCAGATGGATATCCTCGCCACCTCGGTCTGGCTGCGCTATCTTGAACTCTGCGACGAGACCCTGGCCTTCCCCGCCAACGGCTACCGCGGGGACTATGTGTGGGACATCGCCGCCACCCTGCACCGGGACCACGGGGAGGCGTACAAGCATGACGCGGAGACCGTGTTCGAGGGCGTTGCCGCTGACGAACCGGACGGCGGCGACAAGGAGGCCCATATCGACGACCTCATCCTGCGCGCCAAAGAGCTGCTGGGAGACAACCGCTACCGCTTCGTCTTCGAGCTGGGCCTCAACACCATCCTCGACGATATCCGCGACGATCTTGGGCTTTTCGGCGTTACCTATGACGAGTGGTATTCGGAACGCAGCCTCACCGAGAGCGGCGCGGTCAATCGCGCCGTCGAACGCCTGCGCAACAGCGGCCACCTCTACGAGAAGGAGGGCGCGGTCTGGTTCCGCTCCACCGACTACGGCGACGAGAAGGACCGGGTGGTGATCCGCGACAATGGGCAGACGACCTACTTCGCATCCGACATCGCCTACCACATGGACAAGCTGGAAAGGGGCTTCGACCGGGTCATCGATGTCTGGGGCGCCGACCACCACGGCTATGTGCCGCGGGTGAAGGCGGCCCTGCAGGCACTGGGGGACGATCCAACCAAGCTCGATGTCCTGCTGGTGCAGTTCGCGATCCTCTACCGCGGCGGTGAGAAGGTGCAGATGTCCACCCGCTCCGGCGAGTTCGTCACCCTGCGCGAGCTGCGCAAGGAGGTCGGCGCCGATGCCGCGCGCTTCTTCTATGTCATGCGCAAGTGCGAGCAGCACATGGACTTCGACCTCGATCTGGCCAAGTCCCAGTCGAATGACAACCCGGTCTACTATGTGCAGTATGCCCATGCCCGCATCTGCAGCGTATTTCAACAGGCCGCCGAGCAAGGGATCCCTGTGGAAAATGACGCAACGGCGGTGGACTACGGATTGCTCAGCGAGCCTCACGAGCAGAACCTGATCACCAGCCTGGCCAAGTATCCCGAGGCCGTCGAAGCGGCGGCGCTGCATGAGGAGCCGCACCAGTTGACCCACTACCTGCGCGAGCTCGCCAACGACTTCCACACCTACTACAACGCCCACAAGTTCCTCATCGAGGACAGCGCGCTGCGCAACGCCAGGCTGCAGCTCATCCTCGCCACCAGGCAGGTTGTGCGCAACGGTCTGAATCTGCTCGGTGTCTCGGCACCGGAGAAGATGTAAGCCGATGGCCGACTACAAGCATCGCGCCCACAAGAAAAAGAAGCAGCGCCAGCACAGCGGCAGCTGCCTGTTCCATCTCTTTGGCGGATTGGTGACCGGCGCCTTTCTGATGGGGGTGATCTGGCTCAAACTGGGACCGGGACTCTCAACCAATAAAGTACCCGGCATTCCCACACCCAGGTCTGAGACCAGTGAACAGCAACAGAGCGAAGCCCCAAGGCCTACCTTCGAGTTCTACACCATCCTGCCTGAAATGGAAGTCGTTATCCCCGATGAGGAGATTGTGACGCCAGCCAGGGATAGTGAGGTAAAACCAGCACAACCAACCGAAACTTCCCCCAATCGTAAACAAGAGCTCTATGTGCTGCAGATGGGTTCCTTCAGGAAACACCAGGACGCGGACCGGCTGAAGGCAAAACTCGCACTGATCGGTATCGAGGCGGAGATCCAGAAGGTCAGCATCAACAACCGGGACACCTATCATCGGGTGCGCAGCGGCCCCTATCGCACCCAATCCCAGCTGAATGCGGTAAGACGACTCGCCAGAGAAAACAATATCAACAGCCTGGTCATAAAACTAAAAAAATAGTCGGCTTGTTATCGGATATCCTGATCACATAGAAACGAGACACCGATTCCTATCCTGCGACTGTTAAGTCGTTCCCGGTTTCAACACTGATATCGCATCTCACTAAATCACTTTTGTTGTAGGTTTATTTCAAGCCAGACCAATGTTGTCGCTAATTAAGCACCCGGATAAAATGCCAAGCTCAAAAAAAACAACAGCGCCCATAGCCCTATTTCTAAGGTTTCCGTAATAGGTTGAATGTGCTTTAAAGCGCCATATATATGCAATCCCACCATAATCGCGGAAAAGCTGATTAGAATCTGAAAAATCAGTAATTCTCCAAAACCGGTGGCTGCTGCTTGATAGATAAAATAGGCAATCACCAGGGCAAAAGAACCAAGACACCGCCCAAAGTAGAGAACAAGATCGGTATCTTCCGGTATCGACCATCTCATCAGCCTGGCCCATGCAAGAGGGAAGAAGAAGATAGGAATAGAAAAAGCGACGGTTGTAAAAACAAAGAAGTAGAGAAGGTAGGTTTGGCTGAATTCACTCCATATTCCAATCATGATAGCCTCTCGGGTATATGAACACTTGACTTACCCTACCAGAAATGGATATGAAAAATTTGTACAAACCTGCTATCAAGTGTCGAATTTACATGTGGCCATTCGAGACCCTTTACATAGGGCCAATCCATGCTCGAGGCGGGGTTATTTATGCGAGTCCCGTGTTATGCGTGAGTCTCGGAGAGGCCTTTAAATATCGCGAAGGCAATGGCCCCTGGATTGATAGCTACATTACATGCACGCCCGCAGGGATTTTTCATGAAGTTCGAACAAACCCAAGCAACATCATCGCCAAATACTGGGTGGAAGGGGAAAGCAAGCATAATTTCTGCCTGACCCAATTCTCTTCAATGTTTGAACATTCCAATTATCCAAACCAAAAATCCATTATTTCCACATTCAACAAGATCTACGAAAACTCCTGTACATCAAACGAAGTAAAGACCGCAATGGATGGTTTGTTTAATCAGCAAGATGGAACGCGTAGTAAGATTGATCAGAGAGTACTGCATCTTTCCAGGCTTTTAAGAAACGATCCGGATTACAACTTTAGTATCGCTCACCTGGCTTCAGCGGTTGATCTATCGCCTTCCAGATTGTTGCACCTAATCAAGCAGGATACTGGCGTTGCTTATCGGCGATTTAGAATGTGGCATCGCGTCAGATATGCGCTCTCTATATATGGTATGCAAAATTCGATCACGCATTCATCAATTGAGGCTGGATTTAATGATTCTGCACATTTCACACGGTGTTTCAGTTCATTTTATGGTGCCACACCTTCGTCGGTTCTTAAATCATTGGAAATCTATGAAGTAAATAGCATCAATAATTAGATGGCAACACTTTTCATTGATCAAGGCACGGCAAGGCTCGCCTTGTTCGGGATCAAGCTTGTGATCCCGAACCCGGTTTTCTAAAGGTCGATCATAATACGTTTATAAGCCAGCAACGTGCCGTCAGTGTTCTGCTCGATATTGAGTATATAGTCACTGTAACCGGTAGCGGGAAACACCGTGTCACTGCCACTGGCCAGTGGCGTGTCCTGAACACCCCGGTCTACATAGCTATCGTGCGTCGTGCAGATCTCCTCCGCAAAATCATCGTCAAAACAGAACTGTGAGACCACATAGTCACTGCCGCCATATTCCAGGCGAACCCGAAAGTGGATATGGATGGTGCGTCCCCTGTACCATCCTGGAAAGCAGCTCTTGAAATTGACCCGGCCACTGCTGTCGGTTGTCAGCTCGCCGCGAAACCAGGTGCTTGCCTCAGCCGCAGCGTCGCCGCCGGTACAAAAGTTGCCGGCGAAGGTCGAGACATCGTCGCTCTCCGTGGTGTCGCCTGAATAGACGCCGTCGCTGTCGCAATGCCAGACTTCAATCAGGTAGCCTTGCAAGGGATTGCAGTTGCTGTCCACGAGCTGCAGACAGAGCATCATCGGCAATCCGCTCCGTCCTGCCGAGATATCCTCCGTTTGACTGACCCCGAAATAGCAGGGGCCTTCCGTGGTCGCCTCGGTCAACGAAAGGGAGCAGACAGCCGCGCCGGCAAACAGGCTGTCATCGGGATAATCCGAGACGATCAATTCGGTGCCTCCGGAAGCCCAGGCTACGGTATCGTCCGTAGTCGAGGTATCACTAGTTTCTTCAGTGGTCGTGGTTGTTGTTTCGCTTGTACCTGTTGACTCGGTGTCTTCGGTTGCAGTTCCATCATCACATGCCACAAGTGAGAAAAACGGCAGCGCAAGCAGTGCGGATCCGGTCTGCTTCAGCATCTGCCGACGACCGACATCAGTTGTTCGTTTCATTGCTTTGCCTCCTGATCAAGTGGTAACAAACTGATATAAATCAGTTTCATCGGATCAGGGAATCAGGACAACGTGGTAACGGGTAAAATGGTGTAAATAAATCTAAAGACAAAGCATCAGTAAGCTGTTTCATTCAAGATTGGAAGCTCAATGGTGACAACCAGCCCCCCATCCCTGCGATTGGCCGCAGCTACTTTTCCCTTGTGCGCATCCACGACCCGGCGGGTGAGCGCCATACCAATGCCGTAGCCCTTGAACCTGTCTGCGGTCGGGCTGCGGTAGAAGGGTTCGAAGATCAGCTTGAGGTCACTCTCCGGCACCCCTTCGCCATTATCCATAATCTTCAGGATAAACCAGCGCTCTTCAGGCATTGCCTCACCAACTATCGTGATCTTTCCGCCCTCCGGGGTATGCCGAATCCCATTGCGCACGATATTTTCGATAGCGCGATGAAGAAGATCGGGATTACCCATCATTTCGGTTTTTTCCGGCAGGCTGGAAGACACGTGGCAGCGTTTCGACTCCGCCTCGAAGGCAGCATCCGCCGCTATCGTCTCGATCATCTCCTTCAGATCGATGACCTCCATATGAATCCCGGGGATGTCGCTATCGAGGCGCGCCAGTGTCAACAGTTCGCCGACCAGCCTGTCGATTCGCCCCGATTCCCGTTCAATGCGCTCGATAAACTCACCGATACGCTCCGGCTGCTGCTGCATCAGGTCGATGGCCGCCTGCATCCTGGCCAAGGGCGATCGCAGCTCGTGCGATACGTCATGCAACAGCCGCTGCTTGCCCTCCATCAGTCCCTGCAGGCGTTCCGCCATATTGTCAAACCCGCTGCCGAGATCAGCAAGCTCATCGTTACGCTGCACCATGGCATGGCCGACCCGGGTATCCATCCTGCCATTTGCGACAGACTCGAAGGCCTGCTGCAAAGCGCGAATCGGCCCGACGAAATAGCGGGCAAGCATCAAGGCGAACAGCAGGCTCACCAGGCTGCCGGCCACCAGCGGAGGCAGCGGTGGGGCAAAACGCCCTTCGGACCGCTTCGGTGGTGGATGTCCGATGGGTTCATCGGGTTTTCCTGGTGGGGGAAATTGCGCGGACTCCGGCGCCGGCAAATCGGACGGCGCTCCTGCAGCAAACCCGGGTGGCGGAGGGGGCCTGGCGCCCAATCCCTTCTCCGGCTGCGGCGGCCAGGGCGGCGGTTGCGGGGGAAACGGGCCCCTGTCCGCCATTTCAGGCGGGGCCTTCAAGTCAGGCTGACCAGGCCCTGATTCCAGTAACCAGATAGCCAAACCCACGCCAATGACGGTGAAAATCTGCGCCAGCCAGAAAAACAGAAAAAACTTCCAGAAGAGCCTGCCCATGTGCGCCAATCCCCTCGAGTATTACTCGACGACCAATTGATAGCCTTTGCGAATCACGGTCTGGATCATGGAACGACCGTCAGAAAGGGCGGGCAGTTTGCGCCGAATACTGCTGATATGGACATCGATGCTGCGTTCATACCGCCCCAATGGCCGGCCCAGGCCCTCGAGTGACAGCGTCTCCTTGCTGACGGGCGTTCCCGCGTGCCTTACCAGCAGTTCGAGCAGATTATATTCCGAACTGGTCAGCTCCAGCGGCTTGCCCTCGCTCTCCACACGACGCTGGGTCGGCCACATCTTCAACTCGCCAACCGCAATCGGTTGGGACTGCTTTACCGATTGCGACCCACCCTGAGTACCCGATCGGTTGAGGATTGCGCGGAGCCGGGCACACAACTCACGCGGGGTACAGGGCTTGGGCACATAGTCATCCGCACCCAGCTCCAGCCCCATGATGCGGTCGGTATCGTCACCCTTTGCCGTCAGCATCAGGATCGGCAGCTTACTCTGCGCGCGTATCATACCCAGGGCCTGGATACCGTTGACCTCGGGCATCATCACATCCAGCACTACGATATCGTGACGGCCCGAGAGTGCCGCTGAGACCCCGGTATTCCCGTCACTGGCAGTATCGACGTTGAAACCCTCCCGGGTGAGATAGTCATTCAGCAGCTCAAGCAGTTCCCTGTCGTCATCGACCAGAAGCACCCGAGGCGATGTGTTGGTTGCGTCGTCTCTCATGGGTTTCAATTTTACGCAATAAGCACGGATTGGAACCAGCCTTTACATAGTTTTACTTACACTGTAGCGGACTTAACAGCAACTACAGGCAAAATATTCAAGGTGATTCATCTGATCCAGGAGATCGCCGTCATGCACAACCGAAAACTACCCGGTGTTTTAGCCCTCATCGCCCTTCTGCCGCTGGCGCAGCTCGTTATCGCCACGCCGATAAACTGTGCACCACAGAAGTTTGACCCTACACAACAAGCATATCACTGCTCAAGCACACAGCCCCGCGAAATGCGGGTAACCACCCGACTGCTCGAGGGCAGCGAGAGACAACCGGCAATCACCATGTCGACCACACAGCGCAATCAACTCTTTACCCTGATGCAGCAACAGGCGGAGTACAGGCGCGAGATTAAACAGGCAGCTTACAAAGCGCTGCAGGAGCTTCAGCAAATGGCCATTGAAGAGAATTTCAACCAATCACAAGCGCGCGCACATGCTGAAAGCTATGGCAAGGCCTTGGCTGAACTGGCCCTGCTGGACATCCAATTGGCGTCCCACTTGCGAAACATACTCACACCGGCTCAGCGTAAGGCATTGCAGGACAAGATCGACAAAGGCCGATTTTGGGACGACCCCAAACTTTGACGGTCAACAAATGCACCGGTATGCAATCGGCAACGGAAACAATCTGCCGCATCCAAGACACAGACAGATCAGGCCGATGCTCAAACCCATCAACAACCACTCCGCACAGGCTTGAATCGCAACCCTATTTACAACGATCAACAACCTTATCGAGGCGGCAAAAAATGCCGGCAATGCCTGATCGGATGGGATCCCCGAACATCCACGGCCAACGAATCAAACGAAACGGGACAATCAAACATAAAAAACTTACATACCTTTACATCCTTTTACCCGAATCGCCTTTTAGACTATTAATTTTTGGCCGTTGAATTGCTTAGCATCAGATGCGTTTAGAGAAAACACGCATTGATCACAAACCTACGCAACAGGAGTCATACATGAACGGCATAAGCGGCATAGGCGGCATGAACCAGATGCAGGCCTTTCCCGGCACACGAAGACCCTACCCTGAAGAGATGGCGCAACAACTCTTCTCCAGGCTCGACGCTTCCGATCAAGGGTATATTGAGAAATCCGATCTCCTGTCCGCCTTGGAAACGGTCTCATCGGTTACTGATGCATCCGATCTGAGTAGAGACGACTCGGCCCTGGACGAACTCTTCACCCAGCTCGACAGCGATGGTGACGGCAAGGTCACGGAAGAGGAATTTACCGATTCAATGGTGCGGATCGATCAGCAGATAAACGACCTCTTCTCCCAGATGCGCATGAATGAGGCCAAGACCGGCATGGCGCCGCCCCCACCACCACCGCCACCTGAGGGCATGAATGACACTGAGGATCTCGGCTTTACCAAGGAGGAGCTGCAGGCTCAATTGAAAGAGATCGGCAGCAGCGACGAAAAACGATCGACACTGATTGAAAATATCATTGCCAATTTCGAAGAGGCGGACAGCGACGGCGACGGGCGTGTCAACCTGAATGAGGCGACGGCCTTCGACCAGTCCGGCAGTGAAGCGACGGAAAGCAGCAGCACGTCGACAGCGGGCAACAACGACATGGAGCTTAGCGAGAAGGTGATGTTGCAGATCGTGCGATTGATGCAGAGCTACAACCTGGGTAGCGACGCGGAAACCGAAGCGGCATCCAGTCTCAGCGTTTCAGTCTGAATCCTTGCCGCTCAATGCCCCACCCAGCCAGGGTGGGGTCTCTCAGCCGCACAAGCCTTATCAGGACAGAGATGTCACACTGACTCAGCATCAGCGGCAATGAATAAACCATCACTGCCGCTCAGGGGGAGGATAACCCCCTCCGCCCCCAGGTCCGCCATGGCCGGGAGGAGCGGAGGGCTTACTGTACCCTTTTGCCGACATACAGCTATCCATCGCCGAGTGATCAGGCCTGCCGCTACTGTCGGTATCGATCGATGCGGCACACTCCTTGAGCGCCGCCTCCAGTTCCGCCCTGTCCGGCATGGTTGTATTCGAATCCGGGGGTTCGGCAAAGGCCTGGGCGCTGGCCAGCGTCAAACCGAGGGCAATCGAGAGTTGGCGACATGCATGCAACATTTTGGATACTCCAGGCAGAAGAACATGTCGCTGATTCTGCTTATGCCAACTCGCTGTGTCAGCCGCTTTTACCCGTCTTTACAAACCTTTTCCATAAGCAGCGTCTAGATGCGTCTTTCGTCTACTCATGTTTGTCTACAGTGCGTGACAAGCAAGCCTATGATGACTATCCAAGCCAGACATAAAGCTCCATTGCAGCGGGATCGCATCGATTACAACTGGTCCCGCAGTTGGCCTCGACCTTGCGTTGTTCAACCCTGCCCTTGCGCACCCACTGCTGCAGCATCCCCCTGACCGCATCGGGTTCTGCATCCACGTGGAGCGCGATATCCGCCAGGGTCGCCTGACCCCGTTTCGAAAGATAGTCCCTGATCGCGCTCAACATCATTACCGTGTCACCCAGCTTCGGAGACCAGCTGCTGACTGCGCTGGGACCAGTAGCGCAACGCGCCGACGATCGCCAACAGCAGCAACGTCAGACTGATAATCCAGCCCAGGGCGCTTTGCGGATGATCGGCATAGGTGGCGGATTGATAGAAGAGACTCGCGGCGATGAAGGCGATACCGGTGGACCAGGCCACCACGAAACCGGCCCAGCGGGGACCCGCCTCGCGACGGATGGCGCCGATGGTGGCCACGCAGGGGGAGTAGAGCAGGATGAACAGCAGATAGGCGAAGGCGCCGGCCTGACCGTCGAAACGGGCGGCCATGGCGCCGAAGACGCCGACATTGACCTCTTGCGCCTCGGCGGCAGCGGCCGCGCTGCTGATATCCCCCACATCCATGGCGAGGGGATCGGTGAGCAGATCCTTCACCCCGAGGAGGTTTTCCGGCAGGGTGGCCAGGGCAGCGGAGATCGAGGGCCAGAAATCGAAGGGCTGATCCCCGGCGGAGATACCCGCCTCTTCGTTGGCGAGATGGGTATAGAGGGCGTCGAGGGTGCCCACCACCGTCTCCTTGGCCAGAATACCGGTGAAGACGCCCACCGTGGCGGGCCAGTTATCCTCATCTATGCCCATCGGAGCCAGCAGGGGGGTAATCGCCTTGCTGATGCTGCTGAGCACCGAGTGTTCGGTATCCTCGTTACCGAAGCTGCCGTCGGTACCGATGGAATTGAGGGTGTTGATCACCAGCACCATCAATACGATCACCTTCCCCGCCTCCTTGATAAACAGCTTGACCCGGTCCCAGGTGCGCAGCATGACGCCCCGCAGGGTGGGCATATGGTAGTGGGGCAACTCCATCATGAATCCCGAGCTCTCACCGGACAGGAGGGTCTTTTTCATGATCAGGCCGGTAAAAATCGCGACCGTAATACCGATCAGGTAGAGGGTGAAGACCAGATTCTGCCCGTTCGCCGGAAAGAAGGCGGCGGCAAACAGCACATAGACCGGCAGCCGGGCGCCGCAGGACATGAAGGGGTTCATCAGGATGGTGAGCTTGCGTTCCCTTTCGCTCTCCAGGGTTCGGGTGGCCATCACCGCGGGCACGTTGCAGCCGAAGCCGACGATCATCGGCACGAAGGCCTTGCCCGGCAGCCCGATGGAACGCATGAAGCGATCCATGACGAAGGCGGCCCGGGCCATATAGCCGGAGTCCTCGACCACCGAGAGAAAGAGGTAGAGGGCGGTGATGATGGGGATGAAGGTGGCGACCACCTGGATACCGCCGCCGGCGCCGTCGGCAAGGAGCACGATCAACCACTGCGGCAGACCCGCCGCTGCCAGCAGCGCGCCGAAACCGTCGACAAAGAGCGCCCCGGCGACACCGTCGAAGAGATCGATGAACGCGCCGCCGATGTTGATCGCGAACATGAACATCAGATACATCACGAAGAGGAACACCGGGATGCCGAAGAGGCGGCTCAATACCACCTTGTCGATGTGGTCGCTGACGGTCTTCTCGACCCGTCCCTGCTGCTGGATCACATTCTGCGAGATGGCATGGGCGTGGCCGTAGCGGGTGTCGGCGATGTGGATGTCGGGCTCTTCATCCACCCGGTCCTCGATCAGCTGCTGCCAATGGTGAACCTGCTCAAGCAGCGCTGCATCGGCGAAGCCCAGGGCAAAGCGGTCCCCCTCCAGCATTTTCAGCAGCAGCCAGCGGCGTTGTGAATGACTCTGCTCCTCGTCGTGATCGAGGAGCGGTTCCATTGCCGATATCGCCTGCTCGACCACCTCATCCTGGGCGAGGGCGAAGCCGCCGCCGACGGCGCCTGCGGCCAGGTCCTGGATTGCCGCCTTGAGCTTGGTGATGCCTTCACCGCTGACCGCGACGATGGGCACCACCGGACAGCCCAGGTCCTCGCTGAGACGCTGGATATCGATCTCCAGGCCGCGTTTGCGGGCGACGTCCATCATATTCAGCGCTACCAGCAGCGGCACCCCCATCTCGAGCATCTGCACGGAGAAGTAGAGATTGCGCTCCAGATTGGAGGCATCGACGATATTGACGATCAGATCGGCATCTCCGGAGAGGAGATAGTCCCGGGTCACCTTTTCATCCAGGGAAGTGGCGTCCAGGGAGTAGATCCCGGGAAGATCGACCACGCTGACCTCGTCGCTGTCGATGCTGAAGCGCCCCTCCTTGCGATCCACGGTCACACCCGGCCAATTTCCCGTGCGCTGACGAATCCCGGTGAGGCTGTTGAAGAGGGCTGTCTTACCGCAGTTCGGATTGCCCGCAAGGGCGATGGTCAAGGAGTGTTCCCTCTTGGCCGCCTGCGCTGTTTGCTCCTCATGACATGCCACGACGACTCCTAGGGCCTATTATCGCCCTGCTCCAGGGGCTGCATCATCAACTTCTCCGCGACCCCGGCGCCCAGGGCCACCCGGGCGCCCTTGTTGGCCACCACCACGCCGGCGCCGCGGCGTTGGATCAATTCGATTTCTGATCCCGTCCTCAATCCCAGACTGAGCAGTCTGTGGACCAGATGCCTGCCTCCCGAGATGCGTTTGATCCTGGCTCGACACCCGGTTGGCAATCTAGCCAATGAGATCAATTCCTCGGGGATGGCGGGGTCGAAGTCCACAGTAGTATCCAGACTTTTTAAATGTTAATGATTCTCATTAAAGCAGGCTTTAGGCCGGCATGCAATCGGTATATCACAGTATATCCAAATTAACTAATATTCCGTTTGCGCAGCAGGTCGATTCGGTGCGGTTTGAGAAACGAAGCCCCCTCCGGTCCCATCCGTTTCATGAAGGCCGATCTGATCCGGCGGTAGCGCAGCTCGTCTATCTCGAGTCTGGTGTGGGTGACATTGAGAAAGCGCGCCTCGAACGCCTCCCAGGAGTCGTAGCGACCGGGAACATTGAGAAAATACTGACCGAGCAACTCCATGTCGCCTCTCTGCGCCAGGCCCTGTATCGCCAGGAAGGCCTGCTCTCTGACTCGCTTCTCATCGTGAATCAGACTCAGCAGGGCATTGAATTCGCCCTGATAGACAGGCTCCGAAAAGTAGGCGACACCGCCCGGCTTGAGTATCCGCGCCACCTCGCTCATCGCCTGGGGCATGATCCCCCGGGGCACGTGGTGGAGGGATTTCAGCATCAGCACGATGTCCACGCTGCCGTCGGCTTCGCCGATGGCTTGCGCCCCTTCCAATCTGAAGCTGATGTTTGACGCCGGGTTTTGCTGGTTCTTCGCATGCTGGATGGCGTCGACCTCGGTGGCGATAAAACGGCTGTCGGGGTGTGCCGCCGCCAGTAGCCGGGTTGTCCCCGCGCGGCCGCAGCCAAGCTCCACAATCAGCGACCCATCCAGGTTCAGCAAACGCTCCATCAGTTCGACCTCGCTACCCGTCCGGTAGGCCGCCTGATCATCCAGAACCATTCGATTTGCTGACATACTTCTAGCGCTCCAGTATATTAACCGATAGTAAATAGGTGCCCCTACAGAAACGACCAGGCTCTCTACCGACGTCTGAGAACACTCTTCAGTTACCCGCACCGCAAACTACACGACAGGTATCCCGACTGTGCCCTTTGCAGGGATTGTTAACTGGTTCGACCGACTGCGTCTACAACTATCGCGCCACGATGCGCTGCTGATTCTGTCCGTCCTCGGATTGATCTGCGGCTTCGTCACCGGAATCGTGATCATCCTCTTCCGCCTGCTGGTTGAATCGACCCAGTCCGCGCTGCTCCCCGGCGGCGGCGCCGAAAACTATGAAGCCCTCCACCCCCTGATGCGCTTTCTGCTGCCCATCGCCGGCGGCCTGCTGCTCGGGTTTATCTTTCTGCGTTACGCCAACGGCCTCCATGTGCTCGGCATTCCAAGGGTGATGGAGCGTCTGATCTACCACCAGGGCCATATCTCCATGCGCGGCTTTCTGCTGCAGTTTTTCGGCGCCGCCATCGCCATCATCAGCGGCCACTCCGTGGGCCGCGAGGGACCCCATGTATTTCTCGGCGCCGCCAGCGGTTCCCTGCTGGGACAATATCTCTCCCTGCCCAACAACAGCATCCGCACCCTGCTCGGCTGCGGCACCGCCGCCGCCGTCTCCGCCTCCTTCGACACCCCCCTGGCGGGGGTGATCTTCGCCCTGGAAGTGGTGATGATGGAGTACACCCTGGTCAGCTTCATACCCATCATGCTGGCCGCGGTCTCGGCCAACAGCCTCTCGCTGATCGTATTTGAAGGTGAACGGGTCTTCGATATCGCCATCATTCAGCTCGGCTCCCTGCACGAACTGGTCTTTATCCTGCTCCTGGGATTGGCCGCCGGCACGGCCTCGGCGGCCTATGTCAGCCTGATCCAGTTCATCTCCGACCGGACCCAGAACATGGCGTTTTGGCTGCGCAACGCGAGTGCCGGGGTGCTGATCGGCCTGATTGCCCTGGCTGTGCCCCAGATCATGGGTATCGGCTATGACACGGTCAACCAGATCCTGCTCGGGGAGCTGGGTCTCTACCTGCTGATTATCCTGGTGGTGGCCAAGATCCTGGCAACGGCGATAAGCATCGGCCTGGGCATTCCCGGCGGCACCATCGGCCCCGCCCTCTTTATCGGCGCCGCCCTCGGCGGCGTCATCGCCCCCCTGCCGGGCCTGCTGTTCGAGGGTCAGGTATCCGACCCCGGTGTCTATGCCCTGATCGGCATGGGCGCGGTGATGGGCGCCGCGCTGCAGGCGCCCCTGGCCGCGCTGACGGCGATCATCGAGCTGACCCACAACCCCGAGATCATCATGCCGGGGATGCTTGCGATCGTCATCGCCAGCCTGGTCAACAGCGAGCTGTTCGGTAAATCGTCGATGTTCCATACCCTGCTGGAGGCGACCGGCCTCAACTACCACACCGATCCGGTGATGCAATCCCTGCGCCGCATCGGCGCCGCCAGCTTCATGAATCGCAACTTCGTCCAGGTCAAACCCCTGTTGGGCCGCGACGCGGCAAGAAGGATCCTCGATCGGAATCCCGAGTGGGTGTTGATCAAGGGCGAGATGAATGAGACGGCGCTGATGCCCGCGGTGGATCTGCTGCGCATCCTGGAACAGCAGGAGGAGGATGAGACGTTCGATCTGCTCTCCCTGCCCGCCACCCGCCTGGAGCTGGCACCGCTGCGGATGCAGGCAACCCTCCAGGAGGCCCTGGAAAAGCTCGATAACAGCCAGGCGGACGCCCTCTATATCGAGTGGTACGACGAGGATCACTACTGGCGCATTCAAGGGATACTCACACGCCCCTTGATCGAGTCGGCCTATCACATTTAGTGATGCCATGTTAAGAAATTTCACCGACACCAAACGGCCAAAAGGCATAACATACCGATATTGCAACTCAGCTTTGTGACAAGGGGGCATTATGAGTGAAGAAAACAACAACCCTGAAACCGTCTTCATCGACGAACAGCCAGTAAGACTCGACGAACTGTTGACTGACTATGAACGCCTCAAACAGCAGGTCACGGAGGAGCAGAAAACCGAAAAAAAGGCGGTACGCCGATATAAGCGGGAAGAGGAGTTGAAGCCCTACCAGGCTGAGTTGATCCGCCTGCAGCAGTATCTGGAAAAGACCAGAACCCGCATGATCATCCTCTTTGAGGGGCGCGACGCCGCGGGCAAGGGCGGCACCATCCGCCGGGTCACCCGCTACATGAACGAGAAACACTACCGGGTGGTCGCCCTCGGCAAGCCAACGGAAGAACAGAAAACCCAGTGGTTTTTCCAAAAGTATATCGCCCAATTCCCCCGCGGCGGCGAGGTGGTGCTGTTCGACCGCAGCTGGTACAACCGCGCCGTGGTGGAGCCCATCTTCGGTTTTTGCACCAAGGAAGAGTACGCCAATTTCATGGTTGGCTGCCCGGGATTCGAAAAGGACCTGGTGCGACAGGGGACGATTCTGGTGAAGCTCTACTTCTCGGTCACCAAGGAGGAGCAGGCAAGACGCTTCGCGCGTCGCAAGACCGACGCCCTGCGGCAGTGGAAACTCTCCGAGATCGATGTCCAGGCACAGGATCGCTGGGACGAATTCACCACGCAGAAGTACGATATGCTGAAAAACACCAATACCACCCATGCACCCTGGACCATCATTCGCTCGAATGACAAGCACCTGGCCAGATTGAACGCCATGAAGGTGATCCTCAACGCCGTGCCCTATGAGCGCCTCAATCCCGAACTCGATTTCGTACCCGATCACGATATCGTAATCTCGGGCTCAAGGGAGCTGGAGCTGATGGAGGCGCAACGCCTGCAGCAAGGCAAGTTCGTCGGTTAATCAGTGCGGACACGGGCGGGAGCAGCCGCCCGTCGTCCCAGCCCCGGGGCGAGAGTCAACAGCATGCCGACCACTGCCGAACTGACCCTCCTGGCCAGCGCCTGGATCCTCTATTTCCTGCTTCATTCGCTGTTGGCATCGCTCCGGGTGAAGCGCTTTTTCGCCCGCCGCCTGCCCCCCGTCATGCCCTGGTACCGGCTGCTCTTCAATCTCATCGCGGCGATCCTCCTCCTGCCCCCCCTCGCCCTGCTCTGGCTCTACCGCTCCGATCCGCTGTGGCAATGGCAGGGGGGCATGGCATGGCTGGCCTATGCGCTGATGCTGCTCGCCCTGCTGGGGTTCATCTGGTCGATGGGCTATTACGACAGCAAGGAGTTTCTCGGCCTTGGCCAGCTGCAGCGCGGCCAGGGGGACGGGGGCGACCGGGAACAGCTGCGGATCTCACCGCTGCATCGCTTCGTGCGCCACCCCTGGTACAGCCTGGGGCTGGTGTTGATATGGACCCAGGATATGGACCCGGCAAGGCTTGTTTCGGCCTCGATCGTCACCGCCTACCTGGTGCTGGGATCCCGCCTCGAGGAGGCAAAGCTCCTGCGCTGCCATGGTGACGCCTACCGCGACTACCGGCAGCGTGTGCCTGGTCTGATACCCAGACCCTGGCGATTTCTCAGTCCATCGGAGGTGGAGCGGATCCTGGGCAAGTACCGCTAGGCCGCCATCCCTGGCGCTGCGCGGTCGCCGCCGCGGCCCAACGGCTACTGGTTGGGATCCCAGAAGTTTGACGGGTCATAGGGGGCGGGAGCCGCACCATAGCCGTAGGGCCCGTAGCCATAGCCGGGTCCCTGGCCGTAGCCGGGCGCGTAGCCCGGCGCCATGCCCGGGTTGAATTCTTTCTGCTGCATGCCGCAGCCATGGCGCTCCATGGCGCACCCCTGGCCCATGCCGCCTCGATGCATCATGCCCATGTGGCGCCGGTGCATGGCGTGGCACGCCGCCCGCTCTTCGTCGCTCATTCCCTCGATGACCTTCTGATGCTTGGCCCACTCGTCATCCATCGCCTGCTGACGCGCCACCCAGGGCGGTGTCTCCGGCATCTCGATTCCCTGCTCCTGGGCACGGGAGCGCATCTCCTGATAGCGCTGCTGACGATAGGCATCCCGCTCCTCCTGGGTCATCGACATCATCTGTTGCCGATGCTCCATGCGCTCTTCCATGCCTGGGCGCAGGGATTGCCCCGGCTGATTCAGCCAGGGGGGGCGCTCAGGCAGCATGACGCCGGCCTCTTCCGCCCTTTTCCTCAATGCCTGATACTGCTCTTCGCGGGCCTTCCAGTGGTCTCTTCTCGTGGCGTAATCCGCCCGGGCGGCCGCCGGGGTTTCACTGCCCGACCCGGTCGGGGCGCTATCGACCGCTTCAGCAGTCGCCTCCTCCGTTGCGGGCACTTCCGCCGTTTCTGTCGCCACCGCGGGACCCACGGCTACCCCCGTCTGTGCTTCCTCCCCGGTGGTTGCCACGGCATCCTGCTGGTTTGTCATCTCCTCCGAAGCCTCAGCCTGCATCTCGGTCGAGCCCTCTGTCTCTTCCGCCGATAGCGGGAGACTGAGCGGTAATACCAAGACGAAGGTCAGGGTGAGCGCCGTATAGTTGGTCATAGCTAGATATCCTCCACTGGTCCTGACAGACACTGATTTTTTGTTTTAACGAGATGGTCGACCCTAATCCTGATCAGGTCTACTCTGCAGCTGCGGGCTGCCCCTGTTCACTATTCTTGTTCTTCGCCTTGAGGGATGCAACCTTCTGTGCCAATTCCGCCAGTAATCCCTCCATCCCCTTGCTCTTCACCAGGTTGCGGAACGAGGTGCGGTAGTTGCTCACCAGGCTGACCCCGTCAACGGTGACATCATAGGCATACCAGTCGTCCTTGCGAAAGCGCATCTTGTAGCTGACCGCCAGCTCCTTGTTTGCCGCCACGATGTAGGTCTGCACATTCGCCAGTTTGCCCTTGGTCCGCTCCCGGCCCATGCGCACGGTCTGGTCGGCATAGCTGTCGATGGCGGAGAAGTAGGTCTGCTCCAACAGCTCCCTGAAGAGGGTGATGAACTGCTCCCGCTGGGGCTTGGTCGCGGTGCGCCAGTTGGCGGCGAGAATCACCTGGGACATCGATTCATAGTCGAATCGCCTGCGCACGATCTCCTTAACCTGGTCACGGCGATCCTGCCTGCCCAGGGATTGATCCTTGAGCACCGTCAACACCTGATCCACGGTCTCCTTGATCCGCTCGGATGGGGTGACATTGGCGTTCGCGGTAAGACTGAAGGTAAAGAGCAGAGCGAATAGCAACGCGGCTGGTAATCTGATCATGACTCCCTATTCCCCATAATCCAATCTGATAGTGTGACAATCAAAAGGCGGAAAGGTGCTTGTTGGTTGAAAAAAGGGCTGTCGCCCGGACGCCTATGTTACCCCATTGGCATAGTGGCTGCGTAGTCGAACCGGTAGGTCAACCTTCACAATTGTTCACTTTTCCGTCGACTCGATCTCCAGGGAGGATTCACTCAGGCCGCTATCCGGCAGCTGTCCGTCGTTATGGAAAAAGATGTCCACATCCCAGCAGATACCCACCCGTCTGCCCGCGCCATCGTCTTCGCCGGTAACATAGTGGCTGTAGTCGAGCACCCGCCTGACCCGCCCGTCCGCGAGGAGGAGTCGATAGCTGACGCGGATTTCATTCCGATTGTCGACATCGAAAAGCCGGGCAATATGCTCCCTGTCCTGTTCATGCACCAGACGCAGGATCGAGGCGGGATCAGGGGTGAACGCCCCCCTCTCCTGCCCGGCGAGGGCATACATCTCGTCGTCCCATTGGCAGCTGATCTCCTCGGGATCCCAGCTCCAGGAACAGGAGGGCAGTACTGCATGGAGGAAGTCAACCTGCTGACGCAGCGACTTTGCGCGTACACGATAGCGCTTGGTTTTCTGCTTCAGGCCCAATAGTTTCTGCTTCAGCAGATTCTCCCTGCGCCGCAGACGCGAGATTGAACGCCTCGTCTTCGAGCGATGATGCGCCAGGGCCTTCTGTGAATGCTTCCTGACGGCCCAGCCGATGAGCAGGCTCCATACCAGGATTAGCAATCCCCACAGGGTGAGAGAGAGCAGCCTGGAATCCTGCTTCACGGGTGCCTCGAGACCCTGCCAGTTATACCAGATATCCTGCATATCCCGCGTACTGAGCCGGTCGAGGCCCTTTTGCAGCAGACTCTGCAATACCGGTTCCGAGTAGAGCGTCGCCAGCGCCACGTCCACCGTCATATCGAGGCGCATCATCTCTCTGAGTCCATCATAACCGGCGGATGTCGCAATCAGGTGATTGACGCTCGCGGCATCCCCGAGGTAGGCCTGGGCCCTGTCGCTGAGCACCGCACGCAGTGCCTGGCCCAGATCATTGAAGGCCATGACGTTCAGGGAGGGCAGCAGGTGGGGTATGCCTTCCTCCCAGACACTCCCCGCGACAACGGAGACCTCCAGGCCGTCGAGGGCGGTGAGTCCTTGCTCAGCGATTCCGCCGGTGGCAAAGAGGGCCGCGGGGAGACTGAGGTAGGGTCGGGTGCAGTGGAGGTCCGCCGGCACCGTTGCGCCCTGCATGGCGGCGCCGATGACATCCACCTCGCCGCTTCGCAGTGCCGCGTGGAGGGCCTCCTGATCATCAAAGTGAGCGATGTTCAGCTGGAGACCCAGCTTTTCGGCCAGGGAACTCAGGTAATCAGGCACCAATCCCTTGGCCTGCGAGCCGTCGAAATAGAGGATGGGCGGCGTCATCTCGACGACACCGACCCTCAACTCCTGATGATCAGCAAGCCATCCCTTTTCAGCCGGGTTGAACCGAGCGACCTGTGTTGCCCCCTGGGTAACGACTGCAAATCCCAGCAGGCAGAGGCCGAGCAATCGATACAACATCTTTGAGATTCCCCGATGTGTTCGCCTTGAAACTCAATTATTATACCTTAAGCCGTTATAATGCCACGATTTTGTCACAATTTGGATTAAGGGGTAATTGTTGCCAAGCATCGTCAATAGCCAACCATGGCGTCTCAGACAGGCGGCATGGGTCGTCAATGGGGGCGGCATAGTCGCCTATCCCACCGAGGCCGTATACGGCTTGGGGTGCCACCCCCTCGATCCGCTCGCGGTGACCCGGCTGCTGGCATTGAAGCAGAGACCCATGGCCAAGGGGTTGATCCTCATCGCCGCCAGCCTGGAATCGCTTCGGCCCTATATCGGCAGCCTCTCCGATCCCGCGATGAGGCCTGTCCTGGAGAGCTGGCCCGGTGCCGCAACCTGGCTGATCAAGGCGACAGCGAATGTCCCCTACTGGTTGACCGGGGAGCATTCCACCCTGGCCGTGCGGGTCACCGACCATCCCATCGCGGCGGCCCTGTGCCGCGCCGCGGGGACCCCGTTGGTATCGACCAGCGCCAATCTCAGCAGCCGCCCGCCGGCGCGCAGCGCACTACAGGTTCGTTTGCGCTGCGGCCCCGGGGTCGATCTGATCTTGCATGGGGAGACCGGCGGCCTGAAACGGCCGACGCCGATCCGCGACGCCCTCAGCGGCAGGGTGATCAGGGCATAAAAAAAGACCCACCCGGGGAGGGGTGGGTTCAAAGCGCTATATTTCAGCGCCGGAGGAGGATCGAAACCATTAATACCATTACCCCCTGTAACGGCGATCACAGGTAAAACTTGAGGACTTTTTGGGGTCCCGGGAAGGATCGGAACAGGATCTTGTATCCAATTGATTAATAAGGCATTAATCAAAATTGGAGGTGGCTGACTGAGCTCGCGCTGGCCGCTTGTGAAGTAAAGTCATACCCGGATCCGGGGGATCAGCCGGGATGGCCGGGCGCCGGGCGGTCGCCGAGGTGGTCGTCGATCCACTCCCTCAGCCAGTGGGCGGCCCTCGCGCCATGAAAGCGTCCGCACTCCCTGCCGTCGACAAAGAGAATCACCGTGGGAAACCCGCGCAGGCGATAGTGGCCGGCGAGGCGCATATTGTCATCGACCTCCACCTTGGCCAACAGCACCTGCCCCTGCAGTTCCTCGACCACCCGCTCCAGCGCAGGTGTCAGCGAGATGCAGGGGGCGCACCAGGCCGCCCAGAAGTCGACCAGCACCGGCCGCTGCCGGGAGGCCTTGAGCACCTTCTCTTCATAGCTGGCCTCGGTGACGTCGTAGATATAGGGTAGATTGTGCTCTTTTTGGCTCATAACTCGCTCGATGACCCCATGGTGAGTGGTTCGGGGCGTGCATGATAGGTTATCTTAGAGGTTTGGCCCAAATAGCTAGAGAAAATGAAGATGCCCAGCAACTGCGATCGATCCCCCTTTCCCACCACGCGCATGCGGCGCATGCGGCGCGACGACTTCTCCCGCCGGATGATGCGGGAGACCCTGCTTACCCCGGCCGACCTTATCTATCCTGTCTTCGTGCTCGAGGGTGAGGGGGCAAGGGAGGCGGTGCCCTCCATGCCCGGCATCGAGCGCATGAGCATCGACCTGCTGGTGGAGGAGGCGAAACAGATCGTGGATCTGGGCATCCCGGCGATGGCACTCTTTCCGGTCACCCCCCTGGAGGTCAAGAGCGAGGATGCAAGGGAGGCCTATAATCCCAACGGACTGGCACAGCGGGCGGTACGGGCGCTCAAGGAGGCGGCGCCCAGCCTCGGCGTGATCACCGACGTCGCCCTCGACCCCTTTACCACCCATGGGCAGGACGGCCTGATCGATGCCAGCGGCTATGTGATGAACGATGAGACCAAGGAGGTGCTGGTCAATCAGGCCCTCTCCCACGCGGAGGCCGGCGCCGACATCGTCGCCCCCTCGGACATGATGGACGGACGCATCGGCGCGATTCGGGACGCCCTGGAGAGTGACGGCTTTATCCATACCCGGATCCTCGCCTATGCGGCCAAATACGCCTCCAGCTTCTACGGCCCGTTTCGCGATGCCGTCGGTTCCGCGGCCAATCTCGGCGGCGGCAACAAATACAGCTACCAGATGGATCCGGCCAACAGCGACGAGGCCCTGCACGAAGTGGCCCTCGATCTGCAGGAGGGGGCCGACATGGTGATGGTCAAGCCGGGCATGCCCTATCTGGACATAGTGCGGCGGGTAAGGGAGCGCTTCCAGGTGCCGACCTTCGCCTACCAGGTGAGCGGCGAGTATGCGATGCTGAAAGCGGCATCCCAAAATGGCTGGCTCGATGAACAGGCGGTGGTGATGGAGTCGCTGCTGTGCATCAAGCGGGCGGGATGCGACGGCATCCTCACCTATTTCGCCAAGCAGGCGGCGGAGTGGATGAGTGATTGAGGTGATCGGCCGGGGTATTGAGTGAAAAAAGGGCCCTGGCTTGTTTTCTAATTATGAATTTTGAATTGGCGGTGTGCGCTTCGCGCACGTCTTATTTATTCAAAAAAACTGCGAGTGAAACGAGCGCTACAATTCAAAATTCACAATTCAAAATTCAAAATTAAATGGACAAATACGCCGTCATCGGAAACCCCATCGAACACAGCAAATCCCCGGAGATCCACAAGGCGTTCGCGGAACAGACCGGCGAGCCCGTGGAGTATGGCCGAATCCTGGGCGACCTCGATGACTTCGCGGGGGATGTGCGGCGTTTTCTCGCCGCGGGCGGTCAGGGTCTGAATGTCACCGTGCCGTTCAAGGAGCAGGCCTGGCGGCTGGCGGACGAGCTGAGCCCGGGGGCGCACACGGCAGGTGCGGTGAATACCCTTATTCGCCTGGATAAGAACCGCCTGCGGGGCGACAACACGGATGGTGTCGGCCTGGTGAGGGATCTCAGCGTAAACCAGGGATTCCGCCTGCGGGGAAAGCGGATTCTGATGCTCGGCGCCGGCGGCGCGGTCCGTGGCGTCATCCGTCCCCTGCTGGAGCAGCAGCCGAAGCGGGTGATCATCGCCAACCGCACCGCCAGCAAGGCCTACTCCCTGGCCAACGGCCTCACCGCCCATGGGCAGGTCGCCGGCTGCGGCCTGGACGAGTTGGATGGCATGCAGTTCGAACTGATCATCAACGGCACCGCCGCCGGACTCCAGGGTGAGGTGCCGTCGATACCCGACTCGGTGCTGGCCAAGGGCGGATGGTGCTACGACATGCTCTACAGCAAGGATGCCACCCCCTTCCAGGCCTGGGGTTATGAGCACCGGGCCGCACGCTCGCTGGACGGCCTGGGCATGCTGGTGGAGCAGGCCGCCGAGTCGTTCCGCCTGTGGCGGGATATCCTGCCGGAGACAGCCCCCGTGATCGCCATGCTGCGCGGTTAGCCCTGCCCTACTCCGCTTGCCGGTAACGCTCAACCAGCTTCACATAGTGGTCGGTGGTATACGCCATGATCTCCAATTCCCGATCGCTGAGCTTGCGCACCCGGCGCACCGGCTGGCCCAGCCAGAGGTAACCGCCCTGCAGGCGCTTTCCCTGGGGCACCAGGGTACCCGCGCCCAACATCGTGGCCGGCTCCAACACCGCACCGTCAAGAATTATCGAGCCCATGCCGATAAAACAGTGGTCCGCGATCTCGCAGCCGTGCAACAGCACCCTGTGGCCGACAGTGACACCCTCGCCAACGGTCAACGGGCTGCCGCCGGGATTGTAGTAGCTGTCATGGGAGACGTGCAGCACCGAGCCGTCCTGGATATTGCTCCGCGCGCCGATACGGATGCGGTGGATATCGCCGCGAATCACGCACATTGGCCAGACCGATGCCCGGGATGCGATACTCACGTCGCCGATTATCCTGGCGCTGTCGTCGATATAGGCATCTTCCGCGATAGCGGGATAGTGGGATTCAAACTGACGCAACTTAGACATGATAGAGAGAGGACCCTGAGTTAATGGAAATCGTCACCTTTGTGCTGATCGGAACGCTGATCGCTATCCTGATCTATGGCGTCATGATTTACAATAATCTGGTGCGCTTGAAGCATGATGTCTCGAAGGCCTGGTCAAACATCGATGTGCTGCTGAAACAGCGTCATGACGAACTGCCCAAACTGGTCGAGACCTGCAAACAATACATGAAGTTCGAGCAGGAGACCTTGGAGAAGGTGATGCGCGCGCGCAGCGCCGTCAACAATGCCCTGCGCCAGGGCGATGTGGCCGCGGTGGGCGCCGCCGAAAGCCAGATGCGACTGGGTCTCGGCTCGCTGTTCGCGGTGGCGGAAAACTACCCGGATCTGAAGGCCAACGATACCTTTCTCCATCTGCAATCGCGGATAACCGGGTTGGAAAACAGCATCGCCGACCGGCGCGAGTTCTATAACGACAGCGTCAACAGCAACAACGTCCGTATCGAACAGTTTCCCGATATCATCCTGGCCCGGCAGTTCGGCTTCAAGCCTGCGGTACTGCTGGAGTTCGACGAAGCGGAATTGACGGATGTCGACATGGGCGCCCTGTTCAACTAGGGCCATTCGCCATTCGGCAAGATGGATAACCTCGCCAGCCTCAGCGACGGCTATTTCTGGTTCTGGGCGCTGCTGCTGATGCTGGCTTCACTGATCGCCTTCTACTTCACCTTCCGCAACCTGCACCGGGCAAGGCTGATCGAGGATACCCCCACATCCCTGATTCGCTCGGCACCCCAGGGCTATGTGGAGTTGATCGGCGAGGCGGCGCTGATGACCGGCGAGCCGGTGCTTGCCCCCCTCAGCGGCACCCCCTGCTGCTGGTGGCGCTACAAGGTGGAGCGCAGGGGCGACAAGGGATGGCGGGCGGTGCGTTCCGGCAAGAGCGAGAGCCTGTTTTTGCTCCAGGATGCGACCGGCGAGTGCATCCTCGACCCGGAGGGCGCCAGTATCAACCCCAGTGAAAGGAATATCTGGTACGGACCCAACCCGACGCCCACGGCCGGCCCGGACAAGGGGAGCGGCACGGTGCATCGAAAGGCACGGCGCTTCGGTGTTCGTATCTCGGTCAACGACACCTTCGGCGGCGACTACCGCTATACCGAGGAGACCATCATCCCGGGCGACCCCCTCTATGCCATCGGCCTCTTCAGCTCCCTGGGTGAAGTCGATCGCAAGGCCCTTCGCGACGACATGATCAAGGAGCGGCTGCGCCAGTGGAAGGCGGACCACGAGACCCTGCTCGAGCGTTTCGACAGCAACCGCGACGGCCAAATCGATCTCCGGGAGTGGGAATCGGTGCGCAGCAGCGCTGAACGGGAGGTAACCCGCGAGCAGATGCAGCAGGAGCAACAGCCCTTGCACACCCTGAGCAGCACCGGCGCCTCCCGTCGCCCCCTGTTGATCTCGACCAAGGCGGAGTTCGAACTGGTTCGCCACTACCGCCTGCTCACCCTGCTTGCCCTGGCCGCATTCTTCAGCTTCGGCGCCGGCGCGGTCTGGTTCGTCACATCCCGCTTGAGCCAGCTCTGAATCTGCCCGCTACTGCATCTGCGCGGGCGCAAATGCATCAGGGAGTGTAAGGCTGAAATCGACAACGGGCTATTCCTTGAACTCCGCGGGAATGCGAAAATAGCCATTTCAAGGAACCATCACGACAGGTTGCAAGATGCCAAACAGGACCCTGCTGTTCGCCCCGTTGTTCGCCCTCTGCACATCCATCCTGCAGGGGGCGAGCATCCTCGACGATGACGCCTCCAACGACCTGAACTACCAGCCGCAGACACCCTTCGAGGAGGCTAGCACGACCCTTCCCGAGCGGATCGACCTGGATGACCTGCAGGAGTTCCAGGTTGGCGCCAACGACCCCCATTTTCGCTACTACATCGAACGCGGCTCGCTGCAGACAGGCAGCGACAAG
>QBVC01000035.1 GCA_003058495.1 gamma proteobacterium symbiont of Ctena orbiculata
CACCCTCGCGGAGCGCTATCACCATGACACTGCTCTGCTCTTCTTCGATCTCGATCAGTTCAAATATATCAATGACGCAAGCGGCCATCAGGCAGGCGACGCCTTGCTCCAGATCGTCGCCAGAAAACTGCGCGAGGTCACGCGATCCACCGATCTCCTGGCACGGTTGGGTGGAGACGAGTTCGCCATCGTCATCCCGGAGACCGGCATCCAGGGCGCTACCCAATTTGCCGACAAACTCCTGTCCGAGCTTAAACAGATCTCGATCCCACTGAAGGGTCACAGCCATCGCATATCGGCAAGCATCGGCATCGTCACCTATCCGAAGCACGGCAACACGAGTGAGGAACTGCTGTCGAATGCCGACCTCGCCATGTACCAGGCAAAAGAGAGCGGCAGGGATCAGTGGCATATCTTCTCCAGCAGGGAACAGGCCCGTGAAGAGATGAGTGACAGGGTCACCTGGAAGGACAAGATCGAACAGGCCTTGGCCGAGAACCGATTCATCCTCCACTACCAACCCATCATGGAGATAGCCAACGGAGAGATCACCCACTATGAAGTGTTGATCAGGATGGTGGAGAAGGATGGCTCGCTGGCAATGCCGGGCAAGTTCATCCCGGTTGCGGAGCGAACCGGCTTGATACATCAAATCAATCGCTATGTGCTCGCCACCTCGATTCAACAACTCGCCAGCATGAACCGGGAAGCGCAGAACATAACCCTCTCGATCAATCTCTCGGGCCGGGTTGTCGAGGATCCCGAGCTGCTTTCACAGCTGACACGACTGCTCAATTCCAGCGGCATCAACCCTGAACGCCTGGTATTCGAACTGACCGAGACCGCAGCACTGGCCGACGTCAATGCAGCGGTCGATCTCATGAGCGAACTCCAGGCCCTGGGCTGCCATTTTGCCCTGGATGATTTCGGCGTCGGCTTCTCCTCCTTTTACTACCTGAGGGAGCTGCCCCTGGACATCGTCAAGATCGATGGTTCGTTCATTAAGAACCTGACCACGAATACCAAGGACCAGGTCTTCGTCAAGGCCTTGACCCAAATGGCGAACGCGCTGGGCAAGGTTACCGTTGCCGAGTTCGTCGAGGACGAGCCGACGCTGAAGCTCCTCAAGGAAATTGGTGTCGCCTATGCACAGGGCTACCATATAGGCAGGCCCTCGCCGGAGATTCCCGTCGTCGCCAGCTTAAACTCCTCGATTAGACTTTGATCCCCTCCACCCGGCACCTGCCGGCACGCTTGATGAATTTTCCCGATTCTCCCGATTTCGCACCATTTTCACCGATCCAATGTTTCACTCGTCCGCGTAAAACGTTCATAATTCGAGGAACGGCAGACGGCATCCAGAGGAAGACTGGTCAACGTGGCAAAAAAACAGGTCGCCATCATTGAGGATGAAGAGGTGATTCGCAATAACTATATCGACTATTTGAGTCGACAGGGTTACTCGGCCATTGGCTATGCCAATCGCAAGCAGGCCCTGGCCGCGTTCGCCAAGGCGTTACCCGACCTGGTTATCCTCGATATCGGTCTCGCGGATGAAATCGATGGCGGTTTCGAACTCTGTCGCGACCTGCGCAATCGCTCAAACACCCTGCCGATCATTTTTCTCACTGCCCGGGACAGCGACTTCGATAGCGTTGCCGGCTTGCGGCTTGGCGCCGACGACTATCTCACCAAGGAGATCAGCCTCCCCCACCTGGCGGCCAGGATAGCCGCCCTGTTCCGCCGCGTCGATGCCTTGCAGCGGACACAACCGAGTGAGTCGCTGTTGACGCGTGGAGAGCTGCAGCTGGACCGTGATCGCCTCACCATTCATTGGAAGCGGAATCCGATCAATCTCACGGTCACCGAATTCTGGATGCTGCACGCCCTGGTGCGCCGTCCCGGACATGTTCGCAGTCGGGACCAGTTGATGGAGGAGGCGCATATCTATGTGGACGGCGCCAGCATCACCACCCACATCAAGCGTATTCGGCGAAAATTCCAACAGGTCGATAGCGGTTTCGACCGCATTGAATCGGTATACGGCGCGGGTTACCGCTGGATCGCCTAGCCCAATCGGCAACCCGCGGCAGGTATAATAGGGAGATGGCTGAAAAGACCAGACTGCACTTCACCCAAACATTGCGCTTCAAACTCCTGCTTGCATCCCTCAGCCTGGTGCTGATTCCCTGGGCGGGATACCACTACCTCTCGGAGATGGAGAGATCCCTGCGTCATGCCCAGGAGGTGCTGCTTCTCAACCGGGCAGAGGTCGTAGCCAATATGCTGGCCACCAACGACGGTGACTGGCTTGCAGACAGCAGGGTGGATGGGGCTGCGCCAATCCAATCCCTCTATGTCCATCCGCTTCACTCCCCTCCGGCGATCGATGGTTATGACGAAGAGTGGCTCGATCTGAAAGCCAAATCCCGCCGCTTCCGAGCCAACGCAACAGATGCGGACGCGGTGAGCCTGCAGTGGTTGGCCGGATTTTACGGCGACTCCATCTATATCATGGCCGAGATCAGCGACCCGACCCTGGTCTATCCGCAATCGGAGCGGGCATTGAGTCGCGGCGATCACCTGTTGCTGGCCCTGCCCGGACCGTCAGGCAAGAGCAGGAAATACCGTATCGGCACCCCCGCGCCGGGCTGGGTCAATGTGGTTGAGTATGAATCCAACCGCCAGCAGACCGCGATCAACGGCGAATGGCAGGAGACCGAACAGGGGTATCGCGTGGAACTGCGGATCCCCCGCCCACTCTCCGCCGGCCATCTCTCCCTTTCGGCGGTCGATATCGATGAGGCGGGGGCCAATCCCGTCGGCATTGCCTCCACTTCCGGTTGGGACAGCAATAAGCACCTATCCCGCCTGGTCATGCCGACGATGCAGGTCGACAGCCTGCTGCATGGTCTCGACGGCAAAAGCCATCGCTACACCGTGCTCAACAGAGAGCGCCAGGTGATAGGCCGCTACGGCAAGGTCGATCAGGCCGTCGACACAAACTCCCTGTTGAGTCGTCTGCTGGCGATATTCTCGCTTTCAGCCGGAGAAAAAGAGATCGATGCGAGGAAGGGGGTGGGACGACTGGACGGCCCGGAGATACGTCGATCACTCACCGGCGAAGGGGCCGTCTACCGCTATAAGATAGCCGGGTCGAAGCGATTACTGCTGTCAGCGGCTCAACCGATCATGGTCAAAGACAAGACCCTGGGCTCGGTGGTGGTGGAACAGAGCACACAGCAGATCCTGCTGCTGCAACAGAGCGCATTTGAGCGCCTCCTTCTGATCAGCCTGATACTTTTTATCATCACCGGAGGCACGCTGCTGCTGTTTGCCACGAACCTGACCCGACGCATCACCCAGCTCAGCCAGAAATACAACCGCGCGGTCAGCAGGGACGGAAGAATCAGGGAAAAAGTCCAGGCGGTGAAGGATAAAGACGAGCTGGGAGAGTTGGACCGGAGTCTCAGCGCCCTGTTGAAGCGCTCAACCGCCTACACCGGGTACCTCGAGTCCATGGCGTCGAGACTCAGCCATGAATTCCGCACCCCGCTGGCAATGGTTCAGAGCTCTTTGGAGATTGCGCGGGAAGCGCGCGCCCAAGGCAACGGCACGACCTATATCGAACGGGCGCTCGACGGCACCCGAAGACTCAACCTGATTCTCACCCGGATAGGCGAGGCCAGCCGTCTCGAGCAATCGCTGCAGAGCAGTGAAAAGGAGAAGCTGGATCTCACCGCGTTCTGCAGGGGCCTGTGCGACGGTTACGCCATCACCTACCCGCAGGTCGAATTCGCCTGCCGGCAGGCGACCGGTCCGCTCTGGATGGAGCTTTCCCCCGATCTCATCAGCCAGGCGATTGACAAACTGGTTGGCAATGCCATCGATTATCATCAGCCGGGCAGCGCCATCGTCATAGAAGTGGAAAACGACCCAAACAAAGCGGTTCACATCAAGGTCAAGAACAAAGGACCGAGGATAGCGGAGAACGACATGTCCAGGCTGTTTTATGCCATGGAATCCAAAAGAGAGAAAAACGACAATCAGATTCATCTCGGTCTCGGGCTGTATCTTGTGCGTTTGATCGCCGAGTTTCACGAAGGCAGCGCCAGGGTGGAGAATGAAGCCGATGGTGTTTGCTTTGTAATCACCCTTCCCCACAAGCGCTGAGAACAACCGCTGTCTGGCCCGAGGATGAGCGCTGCAGCCCCTGTCACCGATTGGATTAGTGCTCACAATCCTTCGCCTTACCTTGTTCCAGGTAGTCAAGGATTAATTTCATAAGGGCGACGGTTTTTTCATCGATCCTGGGATCCTCGGCAAAAAAGTGATCGCTCCCCAGGGCAACAATCGTCAAACTGCGAGGTGCAATTGCATCGCTGAGCAGGGTCAGGCCGTCATTGGGCCCTTCCGGCCTCAGCAATGGGTAGTTGTCTATGGAGTAGCGACTGATTTGTCCCGACAGCGGGATACCCAGGTAGTTGATGACAAGAATTTCCGGATCGATTCGCAGCCCGGCAAACCTCCTTCTGCTCTCCTTTGCGGACATGCTGGTTATTGCCTCCAGATCCCATCCCTTGCGCCAGGCAACCAGTGAAAGCAACCATCGCCGGTACCAGACCCGGTAGTGGTCAACCACCGGGCTGCCCTGCAGGATGCCGCCAAGATTGATCCAGGCCTTTATGGAACCCGGTCTGTTGCCGTTAAAGCGATCGCTCAGCGCCAAATGAATGGCCGGCCCCGCCGAACTCGCGCCAACGATCAGCATTTTCTTATTCGACCGCATATGCCTGGAGATGGCGCCGGCCAATACCGCCGCGTTCTCTTCCACACCGCCTGTTGGCGGGAGCTCAACCAGATAGTTCTCGAGCCCGAACTCAGTGGCAAGCAGCCGGGGTTTGGCAAAATCCGAGCCGACCAGGTAGCCGGTTTCAATATAGTCCCATCCGGGGACAAACAGCACCAGGTATGACGAGGGGTCCGCATCGACAACTGTTTCCTTGTCGAGATAACGTGAAAAGGATTGATTCAGCTTTTTATTGCACACCATGCGCAATAGACGATCGGCCAGAAACAGCGCTGCGAAGTCAACGGAAAAATCCCTGGAGATCCGCCTAAGCTCCTCTCGTGAGGGTATGGGATTTCCGCTCTCGACGTAAAGCGCCGAGATCTTTCTGTCCATCTCCCTGTGTTCACGTTTTCCATCGAGGTATTGCTCAAGATAGTAACGGGCTATTTCGGAATCCACCGTGGTAGCGACAGTCTCGCCGAACAACTCACCAGCAACGGGAATCTCTGGCACCGAACTGCAGGCCCCGAGGATAAGCGAGGCTAACAGGAGGGGTAAGGAAATTACGGATAGTTTCTTCCCATACACTTTTCGATCAGACGACAACACACTTGGGTTTGGTTATGACGGGATTGCCATTTGTTGGCACCAATCAACACTTTAAAATAAGTTTTGAGTTTTGAGTGGATGAGTTTTAGCTACACACATTCTTATTTTCTTAATGCGCACGGTGCGACGAGAGGCCAAGGTCATCTATGTATTGCTTTCTCAACTCAAAACTCAAAACCAATACCTCAAAACTCTTTAGTCCCGTTCTTCGATCCAGGCCGCCTGAATCGCCTCCAGGATCTTCTCTCCCGAGTGGTGGGGATCATCATCGAAATCGTCCAGGGCCACCACCCAGTCGCGCAGGTCGACGAAATTGAGATAGCGCGGATCCACGTCGGGGTGCTTCTCATCCAGCTCGATGGCGATATCCAGGCTATCGGTCCACTTCAATCCCATGGCAACCTCCTCAGTGATTCTCCGCCACCATGTTGATGGTGTACTTGGGTATCTCTATCACCAGGTCTTCTTCACCGACAAGCGCCTGACAACTGAGACGCGACTCCGGCTCGAGGCCCCAGGCCTTGTCGAGCATATCCTCCTCCGTCTCATCCGCTTCACCCAGGGAGTCGAAGCCTTCGCGAATGATCACATGACAGGTGGTGCAGGCACAGGATTTCTCGCAGGCATGCTCGATCTCTATGCCATGCTGCAGCGCGGCGTCGCAGATAGAGGTACCAGGCTCGATATCGATAACCGCGCCTTCGGGACAGATCTCTTCATGGGGGAGGAAAATAATACGCGTCATACTGCCACCTACTCGAATTCGTCGACCTTGTGCCCGGACATGGCCTGTTGAATACTCTGGTTCATGCGCCGTTCGACATAGAAGCCGCAGCGGCTTTCAAGCTGCTCTATGGCCGCTTTGATAACCTTTTGATCATCGGCCCTGGCCACCGATTTCAATCCATCGAGCGCCTGCTCCACCTGCCGGCGCTCAGCGGCATCGAGCAGCCGATCGCCATCGTCGGCCAGGGCCGCCTCCAACGCCTCGATCACCCGGTCCGCCTCCACCTGCTGCTCGCGCAGGCTTCGCAGCCGCTTGTCCTCGCCGGCGTGGGCGATGGAGTCCCGCAGCATGGTCTCGATCTCATTGTCGGTCAAGCCGTAGGAGGGCTTGACCTCGATGCTGGCCTGCACGCCGCTGCTCTGCTCCACCGCGCTGACACTCAGCAGGCCATCCGCATCGACCGCGAAGGTCACCCTTATCCGCGCGGCGCCGGCCACCATGGGAGGAATGCCCCGCAGCTCGAAGCGGGCCAGGGATCGGCAGTCGCTGACCAGCTCCCGCTCCCCCTGCACCACATGGATCGCCATCGCGGTCTGGCCATCCTTGAAGGTGGTGAACTCCTGGGCCCGCGCCACCGGAATGGTGGTATTGCGGCTGATCAGCTTTTCGCTCAGGCCGCCCATGGTCTCGATCCCCAGGGAGAGGGGAATGACATCCAGCAGCAACATCTCATCGTCGGGCTTGTTGCCGGCGAGAATATCGGCCTGAATCGCGGCGCCCACCGCCACCACCCGGTCGGGATCGATCCCCACCAGGGGCTGGGTGCCGAACAGTTCGCCCACACGCTCACGGACCCTGGGGACCCGGGTCGAACCGCCGACCATGACCACATCCTCAACCTCGTCCGCGGCAATCCCCGCATCCCGTAACGCCCTGCGGCAGGCAATCAGGGTCTTCTTGATCAAGGGATCGATCAGTTCGTTGAAGGTCGCTCGGTCGAGCCGGCCCTGCCAGGCATCACCGCCCTTGAGGGCGACGTTGACCGGGGTCTCATCCATCTCGCTCAGCGCCTCTTTGGCGGCACAGCCCGCCACCATCAGGCGCTTCAGCTGGGCATGATCGGCATCGTCCTCGATACCCGCCTGCTGCATGATCCATTCGGCCACCATGCGATCGAAGTCGTCACCGCCAAGGGCGGAATCGCCGCCGGTGGCCATCACCTCGAAGACCCCCTTGTGGAGCCTGAGGATGGAGATATCGAAGGTGCCTCCCCCCAGGTCGTAGATCGCATGAACGCCCTCCGCGCCCTTGTCCAGGCCGTAGGCGACCGCTGCCGCCGTCGGTTCGTTGAGCAGGCGCAACACATGCATTCCCGCCAGTTTCGCCGCATCCTTGGTGGCCTGACGCTGGGCCTCGTCGAAGTAGGCGGGAACCGTGATCACCACACCGCTCAACTCACCGCCGAGGGAGGCCTCGGCCCTTTGCCCCAGCACCTTGAGTATCTCGGCGGAGACTTCGACCGGACTCACCTCCCCCGCCAGCGTCTGGATACGGGGCACCCTGGTATGTTCCTGAACGAAGCGGTAGGGGAGCCTGTTGCCGATGGTCTTGATGTCATCGACCCCCCGCCCGATCAATCGTTTGGCTGAGGAGATGGTGTTCAGTGGATCATCGGTCTCGGCCCGCTTCGCCCCATGGCCCACCTCCACGGAATCCTCGCGGTACCTCACCACCGAGGGCAACAGATGCCGGCCCTCGTCGTCCGGCAGGGTATCGGCACGGCCGCTGCGCACGCTCGCCACCAGGGAGTTGGTGGTGCCCAGGTCGATGCCCGCCGCCAGACGGTGTTGATGGGGAGCCTGGGCCTGGCCCGGCTCTGAAATCTGTAGCAGTGCCATCTATCTCGATTCCGTCGGATGCCTCAATTCAACTCATCTTCCAGTTCAGCTTCAACACTCTCCGCCTCGGAATGCAGCTTTTTGAGAAAACGCATTTTGCGCAGAATCTCACGGGCGGCCTGCAACTGCTCTTCCGACGGAGTTTCAAAACAGACCGCCATCCGCGCCACCAGACTGTTGATCTGTTTGTTTATCCGCCCGCGCAGGTCGGCAATCGCACTGTAGGGATCGGCCTGGCCACGAACCTCCTCCAACTCCTCCCGCAACTCCATCTGCTGCATCAGAAACGCCGCATCCTGGGTCGACTCGTTCAAAGCATCCATCTCGACGCCGTGCATTGAGAGCAGATAGCCGGCACGGGCGATCGGATCCTTGAGGGTCTCGAAGGCCTCGTTGATCAGTGCCGCGCTCTGGACCGACAGTCGCCGCTCCTGTTCGCTCGCGTTGGCGAACCGGTCGGGATGAATCACCCGCTGCAACTCACGATAGCGCTCGGAAAGCGCATTGGCATCGACGATATAGGCAACCGGCAAGCCAAACAGATCAAAATAGTTTTTCGAAAAATCCAGCATATCGAAAAAAACGGCTGCCCTGAGGCAGCCGTTCTCTATCCTGTTGTGATCCTGTCTCAGACGTTAAAACTCTCACCACATCCGCACTCGCTCTTGGCGTTGGGATTGTTGAATTTAAAACCTTCATTCAGGCCCTCGCGGGCGTAGTCGACTTGCGTGCCATCCAGATAGACCAGGCTCTTTGAATCGACGATCACCTGCACCCCGCGATCCTCAAAGACCTGGTCATCTTCCTTCAGCTCATCCACGAACTCCATTTCATAGGCCATACCGGAACAGCCGGATGTGCGCACACTCAGCCGGATGCCCAGCCCCTTGCCCCGGTTGGCGAGAAAGGCCTGGACTCTGTCGGCTGCCGCCTCTGTAATCGTAATACCCATGTCTGCTACTCTACCAGATCACACCATGCAATTTCGGTTATTTGGTATTTTTTTCCGCGAAGTCCTTGATCGCCGCCTTGATGGCATCCTCGGCCAGGACTGAGCAGTGCACCTTCACCGGCGGCAGGGCCAGCTCGTCGGCGATATCCGAATTCTTGATCTCCTGGGCCTGATCCAGGGTTTTGCCCTTGACCCATTCAGTCAGCAGGCTGCTGGAGGCGATTGCCGAGCCGCAACCATAGGTCTTGAAACGGGCGTCCTCGATGACCCCATCGTCATTGACCTTGATCTGCAGACGCATCACGTCGCCGCAGGCAGGCGCCCCCACCATGCCGGTGCCGACGCTGGTGTCGTCCTTATCGAAACTGCCCACATTGCGCGGGTTTTCATAATGGTCCAGAACCTTGTCACTGTATGCCATGATCTACAACCTCTGAATAACGCAGCCTGCGAACTAATGCGCAGCCCATTGAATGGATTTCAGGTCGACGCCGTCCTTGAACATCTCCCACAGGGGCGACAGCTCCCGCAACCGCTCCACTTCGGTCTGAATCTTGTTGATTGCGTAATCCACCTCTTCCACGGTGGAAAAGCGTCCCAGGGTAAAACGAATCGAGCTGTGGGCCAGCTCGTCCTCACGCCCCAGTGCGCGTAAAACATAACTCGGCTCAAGGCTTGCCGAGGTGCAGGCCGAGCCTGACGATACCGCGAGATCCTTCAGTGCCATGATCAGGGACTCGCCTTCGACAAAGGCGAAACTGACATTCAGGTTACCGGCGACCCGTTGATCCCGATCGCCGTTGAGATAGGCCTCTTCGATATCGTTGATACCCTCCCAAAGCCGGTTTCGCAGTCCCAGGACACGCTCGTTTTCCGCCGCCATCTCTTCCCCAGCGAGCCTGAACGCCTCTCCCATGCCGACGATCTGGTGGGTCGCCAGGGTACCGGAACGCATGCCGCGTTCGTGACCGCCGCCATGCATCTGCGCCTCCAGGCGCACCCGCGGCTTACGCCTGACGTAGAGTGCGCCTATACCCTTGGGGCCATAGATCTTGTGTGCCGAAAAGGACATCAAATCGACCTTCATGGTCTGCAGGTCGATCGGCACCTTGCCGGCGCTCTGCGCGGCGTCCACGTGAAACAGAATCTTGCGCTCGCGGGTTATCTCACCGATGGCCTGGATGTCCTGAATCACGCCGATCTCGTTATTCACATGCATGATCGAGACGAGAATGGTGTCGTCACGCAGCGCGGCCTGCAGCTTGTCGAGATCGATCAGGCCGTTGGGTTCGGGATCGAGATAGGTGATCTCGAAGTCGTGGCGCTCCAGCTGCCGGCAGGTATCGAGCACCGCCTTGTGTTCTGTTTTGCAGGTGACGATGTGGCGGCCCTTCTTGGCATAGAACTCGGCCACGCCTTTTATCGCCAGGTTGTCCGATTCGGTGGCGCCGGAGGTCCAGACTATCTCCTTGGGATCGGCATTCACCAGATCGGCCACCTGCTGCCGGGCCCTGCTGACGGCTTCATCCGCGGTCCAGCCGAAGGCGTGGGATCGCGAGGCGGCATTGCCGAAATCACCCTCCGGGGTCAGGTAACGGCACATGATTTCCGCGACACGGGGATCCACCGGCGTGGTGGCCGAGTAGTCCATGTAGATGGGTAACTTCATCTCAAACTCCGACATCGAATCTGTCAAGCGCCCGCCATGTCGCCTGAGCCATCCACCAGTGAAACATCCAGCCCCGGTTGCTCCGTGTCAGGGTGATCCTGCCGGTCCGCGACCTCGCGCACCGCCTGTCGGTCCATCAGATCCTGCAGACTGATCTTGTTGAGATAGCCATAGATTTGATTGCTGAGATCCGACCACAAGTCATGGGTCAGGCAGCGCTCGTTGTTCTGGCAGTTGTGGGCGCCGCTACAGCGGGTGGTATCGATATTCTCGTCGACGGCCGAGATGACCTCACCCACAAATATCTCATCCGCGCCTCGGCCCAGGCTATAGCCGCCGCCTGGTCCCCGGACACTGGCGACCAGTGACTTTTTACGCAAGCGGGAGAACAGCTGCTCCAGATAGGAGAGCGAAATCCCCTGACGCTGAGCGATATCAGCAAGGGTTATGGGGCCCTCCCCATAGTGGAGGGACAGGTCCAGCATTGCGGTCACTGCGTAACGGCCTTTTGTGGTAAGCTTCACTTCTCGCGCTCCGTGAATATTTCCAAACGCTAATATACATTCCCAAGCAAAATAGTCAAGATTATCCCACCCGGTTTATTCGGTGGTTTTCTCTCTCTCGGGAACCTCTTCATCCAGTTTTTGCAGCTCCTCGGCGGTCGATATGATCTCGCAGGAGTCCAGTGCCGGGAGATCTGAGTCACTCTCCTCCACACCCAGGCGTTTCAGGGCCTCGCACATCGACTCCATTCTCTTGTCCATGACATGGATATGATCGAGCATGCAGTTGATGGCATGGGCGACCGGGTCCGCTGCATCCTTGGTCGCCCCGTAGGCATCGAAGCCGATCTTCTTGGCGATCTTCTCCCGATGCTCCGCCTGCTCCGGCCGCTTCGCGGTAATCAGCTTCCCGGGTACCCCCACCACGGTTGAATCCGCGGGTACATCCTTTACCACCACCGAGTTGGAGCCTATCCTGACCCCTTCGCCGATGACGATGGGGCCCAATACCTTCGCCCCCGCACCGACGACCACATTGTTTTCCAGGGTGGGGTGGCGTTTTCCCTTCTTCCAGCTCGTACCACCCAGGGTCACACCGTGGTAGAGGGTGCAATCGTCACCGATCACCGCGGTCTCTCCGATCACCACACCCATGCCGTGATCGATGAAGAAGCGCCTGCCGATCACCGCCCCCGGGTGGATCTCGATCCCGGTCAGCAGTCTGGCGATATTGGAGATCACCCGGGCGAGCCACTTCAACCCCATGCCCCACAAGGCATGGGCGAGCCGATGGAAGACCACGGCATGGATACCCGGGTAGGTGGTGATTACCTCGAAGGTGTTACGTGCCGCAGGATCCCGCTCGAAAACGCTCTGGATATCCTCTTTCCAACGAGAGACTTTCTCTTCACCTGAAGTTTCCAACTGCCTACCTACGTGTGTGTGAATAAACTCTGGAGCCACATTCATAATGTTGGCATGAGGGTAGCAGATTATCCACAATCCCGCACAAATTACTAGGGTATTATTCCAGGGTCGGGAATCGGGATCGGAAACCGCTCTCGCCGATCAGCGACGCATCGATTTGCGTCCCTGCATGGCACTGAGTATTCCGCGCATGATATTGATTTCGTCCTTGTCCGGCCGCGCCCGCTGGAACAGGCTGCGCAATCTGCGCAGCAGCTTCTGCGACTGGCGCGGATCGGTAAAGCCGATGTCGTCCAGGGCCTGGGCCAGATGCTCGTGAAAGCCCTGCAGCATCTCGGCGGTGGCCAGGTCCCTCCGGCTCTCCGAAACCGCCTCAGGCTCGCCACGTTGGGCCATATAGACCTCGTAGGCCAGGACCTGGACCGCCGCGCCCAGATTGAGGGAGCTGTAGGCCTCGTTGGTGGGGATGTTGACAAGAAATGTGCAGCGATCCAGTTCACTGTTGGTCAGGCCCGAGCGCTCTCGTCCGAAGACCAGCGCAACATCCCCCCGCCGCGCCTCCTCTACCAGCTTGGCGGCGGCCTCCCTGGGCGAGACCACGGGCCACTCCACGCTGCGGCTGCGGGCGCTGGTGCCGACCACGAGGCGGCAGCCGGCCAGGGCCTCATCGAGGGATCCCGACACCCGGGCGCTGTTCAACAGGTCATCGGCGCCGGAGGCCCTGGACGTCGCCTCCTGGTGGGGAAACTGCTGCGGCGTGACCAGATGCAACTGACGCAGCGCCATGTTCTTCATGGCCCGGGCCGCCGCGCCGATATTGCCGGGGTGGCTGGTATCGACCAATACGATTCTGATGTTTTTCAACATAGGTGAATTGAAATCCTACTGCAATGGTAACTGTGTGACAGTACGAGACGCGTGTCTGTCGAAAAAACGGATGAACGCGTGTAGGCGCCTGAGGGTTGTCTTTCGCAGAAGCGGCAGGGATGCCGCGCTAGCCCCGCCAGTACAGGGATGTACTGTCGGGGCGTCGGAGAAAGACAACCCTCAGGCGCCGGGGTCAGAGAAATACTCGTTGTTTCTAACGGACTTAGATTGAGCATTATCCAGATTTTATCCTTTACTCAGAAGTTGGCTTAGCTCATTGTTCGGTTACGGAAATAGTTTAACCCTTCCCCCAGTTGCTGTATCCTCGCCGCCCATGAATCCGATGCTCACCATTGCCGTACGCGCCGCCCGTGATGCCGGGCGTGTCATCACCCGAAACTTCAATCGCCTCGACCGGCTCACGGTCAGTGACAAAGGAAACAATGACTTCGTCACTGAGGTCGATCGCAACGCGGAAGCGGTAATCATCAATCAGCTGCGTGAAAAGTTCCCGAATCACGCCATTCTTGCGGAAGAGAGCGGCAAGCAGGGTGACGACGACCACCTATGGATTATCGACCCGCTCGACGGCACCACCAATTTTCTCCACGGCCTGCCCCAGTTTGCGGTCTCCATCGCGCTCAAGATCAGGGGTCGGCTGGAGGTGGGTGTCGTCTACGATCCGGTGAGCGAAGAGATGTATACCGCCTGCCGGGGCGAGGGCGCCCAGTTGAACGACAGAAAGCTCCGGGTCTCCGCCCGCAAAGGGCTCGATGGCGCCCTGCTGGGCACCGGCCTGCCCTACCGTGATTTCAGATTCACCGACAACTACATGGGGATGCTCAAGGATCTGATGCGGGAGAGCGCCGGGGTGCGTCGTCCCGGTTCCGCCGCCCTCGACTTCGCCTATGTCGCCGCCGGACGCACCGATGGTTTCTGGGAGCTCGGCCTGAAGGAGTGGGACTTTGCCGCCGGCGCACTCCTGGTGCGGGAGGCGGGTGGCCTGGTCACCGACATCGGCGGCGGTGAGCGCTACCTCGAAACCGGTAATGTCATTGCCGGCAGCATCAAGGTCCACAACGCCATGCTGAAACGCATCCTGCCCCACCTCGACAGTAAACTGACCGCTTAATTCCCATCCTGACGAATCAGGTTCACAGATTCATCCAAACCGGCCGATAGCCCCTCAAGATTGTCCCTCCGCAACCGTTAGTTGGTGTGTAGGCACTCTGAAACTGAGTGTTATTTCTAAAGCAACATGCTGATTTGAAAAGCCATTCATGCGGGACACGAGAGATGACCGATGAGCCGACAAAAAAAAGAAAACTGAGCGATCACGCCCTGGAATTGATCATGCGGGACGTCTTGAACGGCTTGAAGGACTTTTCACTGGATATGCAAACCGAAGTGGCGATGGCAGCCACCGAGGAGACCCCCAGGCTCACCTCCGGCACGCTGAAAAACGCCCTGCGATCGAAGCAGGAGTGACGCCTTAAAATCCTGTTTCGATAAGCCCGCTCAGGGCATATCGTCAACCGTGCCATCCTCTTTCTTCACCGGCATCAGATCGGCACGACTGACCCCCATGAAAATCACCGAGCTGCTCGCGACATAGATCGAGGAGTAGGTGCCTATCACCACGCCCACGATCAGCGCCAGGGCGAAACCGTGGATGATCTCGCCACCGAAAAGGAACAGGGCGACCAACACCAGCAAAGTGGTGCCGGAGGTGATCAGGGTACGGGAGAGGGTTTGATTGACCGAGGTGTTGATCACGTCCACCGCGTCGCCCTTGCGGATCTTCCTGAAATTCTCCCGGATCCGGTCGTAGACCACGATGGTATCGTTGAGCGAGTAACCGATCACCGCCAGCACCGCGGCCAGCACCGGCAGATCGAACTCCACCTGGAAGAGGGCGAAAAAGCCGATGGTGATCAGCACGTCATGGACCAGGGCGATCACGGAACCGACGGCGAAGCGGTATTCGAAACGCAGACCGACGTAGATCAGGATGCCGATCAGGGCATAGAGCATCGCCAGTCCGCCGTCCTCGGTCAGCTCGTCACCCACCTGGGGACCGACGAATTCAACCCTGCGCAGGTCCACCTGCGGATCTATACCCTGCATCGCGCTGAAGGCGCGATCGCTGAGTACCGCACTCTCTATGTCCTCCCGGGGCGCCAGCCTTACCAGCACATCCTTCGATGTGCCGAAGTGCTGGATCACCGCATCGTCGAAGCCATCCTTGGCCAGCGCCTCGCGGACCACGGGGAGTTCCACCGCCTGGGGATAGCCCACCTCGACCAGGGTGCCGCCGGTGAAATCGATACCCAGGTTGAGTCCGCGGGCGATGATCGATCCCACGGCAATCAGCAGCAGCACGGCGGAGAAGACCAGCGCGATGCTGCGCTTGCCCATGAGGTCGAGATGTACATCCTTCAAGATCTGCATGACAAGACTCCTCTATATCGCCAGTGCTTTGACACGCTTGCGGCCGTAGATCAGGTTGATCACGGCACGGGTGCCGATGATCGCGGTAAACATGGAGGTACAGATGCCGATCGCCAGGGTCACCGCAAAGCCCTTGATCGGTCCGGTACCGAAACTGAAGAGCACCACGGCGGCGATCAGGGTGGTGATATTGGCGTCGATGATGGTGGAGAAGGCCTTCTCGTAGCCCGCCTGGATGCTCGACTGGGGCGAGTTGCCGTTGGCCAGCTCTTCGCGGATCCTCTGGAATATCAGCACATTCGCATCCACCGCCATACCCACGGTCAAGACGATACCGGCGATGCCCGGCAGGGTCAGGGTGGCCTGCAGCATGGAGAGGATCGCCACGATCAGCACCAGGTTCATCACCAGCGCCATATCCGCGACCAGACCGAACACCCGGTAGTAGACGGCCATGAAGATCATCACCAGGACCAGGCCGATGACCACCGACTTGAAGCCCTGGTCGATGCTGTCCTGTCCCAGGCTGGGGCCGATGGTGCGCTCTTCGACGATCTCGATCGGCGCGGCCAGGGCGCCCGCCCGCAGCAGCAGCGCCAGGTCTCTGGCCTCTTCCGTGGTATCCAGTCCGGTGGTTTGAAAGCGCCTGCCGAAGGGCTCTCTGATGGTGGCGATGGAGATCACCTCCTCGACCCGCTTCTTCACCTTCACCGGCTTGCCGTCCACCATCCGCGTGGTGGTGCGGTTTTCGATAAAGACCACCGCCATCGGCTTGCCCACATTCTCATTGGTCATGCGCCGCATGCGCTTGGCGCCAACCCCATCCAGGCTGACAAAGACCGCCGGCTGGCCGGTCTGCTGATCGAGGCCCGATGAGGCATCGACGATCTGGTTGCCGGTGACGATCACCCGCTTCTTCAGCAATACCGGCTGACCGTCCCGCTCGTGGTAGAGGTTGGAACCCGGAGGTACTCGTCCGTTCACCGCATCCTCCACGCTGTGCTCGGTGTCGGCCAGGCGGTATTCCAGGGTCGCGGTGGCGCCCAGTATCTCCTTCAGCTTTGCCGGATCCTGGGCCCCGGGCAACTGCACCACGATCCGCCGTACACCCTGTTGCTGAATCAATGGTTCGGCGATGCCGAGGGCGTTGACCCGATTGCGCAGGGTGGTGATGTTCTGCTGCAGGGCGAAACGCTGCACCTCCTGCTTCTCCGCCGGGGAGAGGGAGACGGTCACCAGAAACGCATCCGCCTCATCGCTGCTCTCCAGATTCAGGGAGCGAAACTCATTGCCGATCAGATCCGATGCCTGGTCGCGCTTCTCGGCATTGTTGAATTTGACCACGACCTGATCTTGTTCGCGGCTGATGCGGGTATAGCGCAACTTCTTCTCGCGCAGCAGGGTTCGTATATCACCGCTGTAGCGCTCGGCCGCCTGTTCAATCGCCGCATCCATGTCCACATCGATGAGCACGTGTATGCCGCCCCTGAGATCGAGTCCCAGATACATCGGCTCCGCACCCAGGCCGACCAGCCAATCGGGTAGATCGGGGGATAGGGTCAAGGCCGGGGTGTAGTTCTCACCCAGTTCCGCGGCGACCAGGTCGATCGCCTTCAGCTGATCCTCGGAGCTGCTGAAGCGCACCAGCAGTTTGCCGTTCTGTTTCTGCCCGATCCCCTTGACCCTGACACCCACCTTTTCCAGCGCCTGCTGCACCCGGGACTCGGTGGTCTGGTCAATGACGGCGTCACGTTGCGCGGAGATCTCCATGGACGGGTCCTGGTCGAAAATATTCGGCAGGGCGAAGAGCCCGCCCAGCAGGACCACAGCCAAAACCATCAGGTTTTTCCAAAGCGGGTATTGGTTCATCTTACTATCAAAATCTATAGACTAAGTGGAAGGCGGCTGCACGCACCGGCGACTAAAGCTCCTTGAGCGAACCCTTCGGCAGTACCGAATCGACAGCCTGCCTGCGGATCTTCACCGCGGTACCGTCAGATACCTCGAGGAGAAGAAAGTTCTCGCCAAGATCGGTGATCTTCCCCGCCATGCCGCCGACGGTCACCACCTCATCCCCCTTGGCCAGGGCCTCGACCATCTTTTTATGCTCCTTCTGGCGCTTTACCTGGGGACGAATCATCAGGAAGTAGAGCACGGCGCCAAAGATTACCAGGGGCAACAGCCCGGTAATTGCACTTGCCTCCCCGGCCGGTGCCTGGGCAAACGCATCAGATATAAAAAAATTCATTTCAACTAACCTCTTGATCGGGTCAAAACTGTGTCCGTCAGGCAGATTCTGCCCTGCGCTCAAAAATCAGCGGCCGATTATGACACAGAAGGGGAAAAGAAGCAGGCTTATGTGCGATTTTTTGGATACTTACAGCCTCAACAGCCACAGTGGTGGGGCAGGGCCCCACCCTACCCGTCAAGCTCAGGGTGCAGGGTGGGGCCCTGCCCCACCAATCGAGGCTGGTAAGGTGGCGAGAACCCCTCTTTCCAAGTTTCCTGTATGACAATACGTGATAAAAAAAGGGGTCAATACCAGACCGAGACAAAGGCCTTGATCACATTGGCGGTGAACGAGTAGAGGGGCTCCTCGCCGGCAACGCCGCCATCGGTGATGTCGCGGAAATCGTCATACTCGAAGCGGATCAGGTCGACAGAGAGATTGAGACTGCCGTTATCGATGAACTGCCACCGCTCCGTGTTGAACTCATAGCTGACCATCAGGCCCAGGGTGTGGCTCTGAAAGGTGCTCAGTTCCTTGTCCCGGGCGAGAAAGTTCTGTTCGTTCTGGCGCGAAAACAGATCGCTGTAGAAGTCGGCCGCACTCTGGGTGTAGTAGCGGTAACGCACATCTATCACCCAATCCTGCTGCAGCGGGTGGGTGTAGCCGAACTCCAGGTTGTGGGCGTCTATCCCCCAGGTATCGTTGAAAAAACGGTACTCGCCGCTGAGGGCGGCACGATAGGGGAGATAATATTTCAGCCGCACCGCCAGGGCGTTGCTGGTACGGGTCTGCGGATAGCGCTCGGGTTGCAAGCCATAGCCGTTCGCACTGAGCGGATCGAGAAAGCGGTAGGAGCGATAGGGATTGTTGAGGAAACCCTCGTCGGTGATGGTCTCGAAATCAATGCCGAGGATACTCTCCTTGGTCAAGACCTGGCTGAGACCGACACGGTAGTTCTGCCGCTTGATCGATGCCCCGAATTCGCTGTCGCCGTTGCGGCTGATATCGTCGTTGCCCACCGCGTAGCCCAGGGAGACGGTGGTCAGGTCGCCAAACATATCGTGGCTGATGGAGAAGCTGCCGGTTTCCGCCTGGTAATCGCTCTCGTCGCTCTGGGTCAGCGCCAGGCTCATCAGGGTCCTGTTGTGGAGATAGTCCATCGCCAGGGTCGATTCGGTACGCTCCTCGGTATAGGGCGACGCCGTGCTGACCACGTCAACCGATGCGCTGGAAATGGAATCGACATAGTAATTGGCATTCAATGAAATATTGCCGCCGAAGGACTTGCGCACCAGGATTGAAGGACCGTCCACCTCGACGCCGCCGCCGTCGTAGCGGTGATACATCAGATCCGCCCGGTCCTCCGGAAGCACCGTGGCTTGCAGGCCCATGCTGAAGCTCAGCAGGAGAAGCAGCGAGACGCAGAGGTGGAGAGTGAAGCCGGGCCTGCCCTGCGGCAAGCTCGGCCGGGACGTCATACGACCTCTAGTTACAGCCACATCCCCCTCCACCGCCGCCCTCGGCGCCGCGGGCCGCCTCCCGGGTCTGATAGACATGGTGCCGGTAGGAACCGGCAATGGGATCACGCTCAAAACTCATGATCGGATCGGCCAGATGGGCCCGCTCATAGGGCTGAACCCAGGGTTCGATACTGCACCCCACCGCACCGAGCATGCAGAGTGAGAACAGCAGCTGCCAGGTTCTGAGTCGCATCATCTTCATCTGTTCAAATATCACTCACGCAACAGTTCGCGGATCTGCTGCTGGTAATCCTCTTCGTAGCCCGGCTTGTAGCCCTTGTGGAGATAGCGGATCCGGCCGTCCCGGTCGACCATGAAGGTGCTCGGCATCGCCTTGACCTGGTACTCCTTGCTCACCTTGCTGCGGTCATCGTAGAGGATGGGAAAACTTACCGGAAGATCCTTCAACATCTTGTCGGCGGCGGCCCTGTCCTCATCCACGTTGACTCCCAGCAGGGAGAAACCCAGGGACTGGTAGCGTTCGAAGAGCTGCTGCAGCAACGGCATCTCCTGGCGGCATGGACCGCACCAGGATGCCCAGAAGTTGACCATCACCACCTGCCCCCTCAGCTCGCTCAGCTTGATGTTCACACCCTCTCTGCTCTTCAGCGTGAAATCGGGCGCCATGGGTTGCGCCTTGGCTGCAAGCGCATCGCCGCAAGCGAATACCAGACAGACGGTGACCAGGATCAACGGCTGTAATCGATTAAGAACTTGGCGTTTACTCAACATCATTATTCCCTCAAAAGAAATAGGTCAGACCGCCGTGGAGTTCGAAGTTGTGGATCGTCTCCGCCTCTCCCAGCAGGTCCGACTCGAACATGTGATCCCTGACATCGAGATGCAGGGAGAGCCAGTCGGTGATCAACAGACGGTAGCCCGCGCCGACGTTGACCGTGAACTCGTCATCGCCGGCAAAGCGGGTACTGCCGGCCCCGCCAATCAGATAGAACTGGCTGTTGAAGGCGTACTTGCCGCCCAGAAACACCTCCCCCGGCAGCAGGTTGTATCCCACGGACAGGTTGTAATAGGTAAAATCGCGTTCATCGTCCGTGAGCAGCTGTATATCGCCGCCCAACTGTTCGAAACTGGTCTCCTTGGCCTCGGTGGTGCCCACTGCCGCCTCGATAAAGATCGAGTCGGTCAGATGATAGGCCAGACGGACCCCGTAGACACCGCTGGTACCGAAATCCTCGATGCTCATCAGCCCGACATAGAAGCCGATTTCAAAGTCCTCGGTGTCTATTTCGGGTTCGACGATCTCCCGGCGCGCTATCTCAGGTTCGATCAACAGCTCTTCACGCAGACCCTCGCCGAGTGGCTCCTCGGCCGCTGGCTCTTCAGCCAAGCACGGCGACATCGCCAGGGCCGTCGCAAACGTTGCTGTACTCAGAAAAAGAAACCGAGTCCGATTTTCCACTGGTCAAATTCCTCGTTGTCTTCGCGGCTGGTAAAAGCGGTGTAGTGGCGAAACTCTGCGCGCAGAAAAAAGCGCCGTGTCAGATAGACACGCAGGCCGGCACCTACGTGGGCCGTGGTGTCGGTGCGATCCTCGGACTGAACCAGGGTCGACTTCGGCTCAGTGCGTATCACGCCCCCTCCCAAGGTGAAGAAGGGGCTGTAGGTCCATTCGGGAAAGGGTTGGGAAACCAGGTTGACATCGAACAGGTATTCGCTGGAGAAGTCACCCAAGGCCTGGGAGAAACTGAGCTCGGTGGAGAGATTTTCATTGAACGAGTAGCCACTGTATATCCCAAGTAAGGTGGCGCCCTCCATATCGCCCCCGTAAAAACCAAACTCCCAATGCCGGTTTCTGAAATCATCCTGGGTATAGGATGCCAGATGGAGCCGCTCACCATCCTCGGTCTGGGTCTGGCGCATCTGCTCAAGGCTCACCCAGCCCGAACGTCCCCGGCGCGTGTAGACCTGAAACCAGTCGGTGCGACGCTTGTGGATCTCGACCCACTCCGAACGCTCGACGACGTAGACAATGGGGTAGGAGCCACCCGGTCCGGTGTGCATCTCGATATAGGGGGCTGTCACCTGGACCCGTTGATAGCCCTCTTCCGCTTCACTGATCGCCGGGGTCAGCCAGATCAAAAACCAGCCCGTCCACAGGTACCGCTTTAACCTATAAAGTCTCAAACTCAATCATCCAGTGGTGCCATGAAGGGGTCATTGTAATACTGCGCCCCTATGTCGAGCCATTCGGCTATCAGTTTCATCTCCGCGTCACTCAGGTAACCCGCATGGCTGCCACCCGCATCGAACAGACCGAGGAAGAGGCCGCCACTGGCGGAACCCGCCTGCATGGAAGGAGGCACCGGCACCGGCACGTCAGGAAGCGGGATCGGATTGCCGTCCGCATCCAGCACCAGGTTGCCGTTTTCATCCGTTTCGTAGAGCTGGTTGCCATTTGCATCCAATTGCGGCACCAGCCGATCGACCAGGAGCCCGTCAACCACCTCCTGCTCGAAGTCGGTAAAGAGCAGCTCCCGATAGGCGGCGAAGTGATCCGGCTCATCCTCGGAGGCGCCGTCGCTCAGATCGAGTTGGCCGTCGGGTACCACGGTCTCTCCGTTATCGTCCGTATCATGACAAACTGTACAGGTAAGGTCATCGATCTGGTTGTCCATGGCATCGAATACGGGCCTGGGTAGCGCCCATAACGGATGAATATGCTGCTCGTAATGGATCACGGCGCGGCAGAGCGCGTTCCAGTCGTTGGCACACACGGCGTCACTCAAGGGTGCCGCTGTTCCCAGGTCGGCATAGCGGTAGCTGTAGGCGGCATCGGGCTCCCTCATCGCCGGATCTGTCCAGACATCGGTGAACAGCAGATCCATGCTTGGGTCGCAGGCACTGGCGGTGCAATCGATACGGTTGCGCACCTGCGCCATGGTCTCGCCGAAGTCGCTCCAGTAGTCCGGATTGGCATTGGGAAACGGCAGACCGCTGCCCGTGCTGCCGCTGTTTGCACTGGGGGGTGCGGCGCTCAGGCGTCCGTGCGTCAGCGGGTTGCTGGCTTCATGGCATCCGCCACAGCTGACCACCTCACCCGGCCTGAACTGGAGCCAGAAACCGTGGGGCTGGCCGACACGCCTTCCATTCCCATCCAGGATGCTGAAACTGACCGGTACGTTGGCGGGCACCTTCACCTGCACCGAGCCATCGGGTTCGATGGGTGCGTAACCGAGCACCTCGCGCATGCCGAACTGGGTTGTCGCACCGAAGGCGCTGCCGTCAAACTCGAGCACATCGTCATCGGGGATCGTGACCTGCTTGATCAGGCGTATGAAACGCGCGGGACGCTGGTCCGCTCGGGTCTGCGACGGATCCGCCAGGGTTGCAATGTCCGGATCAGCGGTATCGACGCCGTCCATGTCATAGACACTGCGGATATGCAGCAGGCCTGCCTTGTCCGATACCAGGGTCGGATCGAGATCGATGCCGGCTGTCTTGTCATGCCGAATCGTCGGCACGGTGCGCGCCACCGCGACAACGGCATCGGTATAGATGACGCCCTCCTGCGGCTTGACGATCGGCTGCTGGGTCCCCTCATCGCCGTTGTAGATATAGAGGCTGTAGAGCGGCGGCGCCGGCACTGTATCGGGATTGGCGAGACGCTCCTCGGTACAGGGGACGATGGTATCGTCCTCCAGGGCACGACACTGGTTCCAGCTGATCACCATCCGCTCCGTACCGTCGAACAACGGGTAGGCGCTGCGCAGCTGGCCATCCCGCGACAGGCTGCCGTCGGTGGTGACTTGAAGCGTGGTCGCCTGACTCTGCGCCGGACCGCTGAGCCCCATGTTGTCCCAGGTTGGCTGATCGTTGTCGACATAGGTAGCCGTGTCGATCGTGATCAGATCACCGCCCTCATTGGTGCCGTCGAACGGCAGCAGCAGGGCCAGAATCCGGCCATCGGGCATCTCGATGGGGCGCAGGAACTGCACCGTACTGCCCGCGGTCCCGGTATCATGGCTGTTGAGACCGTACAACAGCTCCATTTCGGTGCCGTCGGGATTCATGCGGTAGAGATGAATGGCGTTGTTGCCATCGGCATTGTCCCAGCGACTGAAGACAATCTGACCATTGGCAAGCACGCTTGGCGAGAAGTCATGGCTGCGGTTGAAGGAGATCTGGGTGATCCCGGTGCCGTCGCTGTTCATGATGTGCAGCACCATGGCCGGTTCATCCACGGACCGCTCCATGGCCAGATACTGTGGCTTACCCTCATCCAGCAGACGCGCCTTGGCAAGCCGCTGCCTGGTCGACGAGAAGACGATGCGACCGTCAGGCAGGTAATAGGGAAAACGGTCATGGCCATCTTCGGCGGTGATGTCCGAAACGATGACGCGCCTCAGGGTTTGGCTGGGGATGTCGTACTCCCAGATATTCCATGTCGGTTGATCTTCCGGTTCGGCATCCTCGATCAGCGGAAGCCTGAGAGAGAAGAGCAGTTTGCTGCCATCGAATGAGACACTGATATCGCGGACGTCGCCCTCGCCACCGGTTACCGAACCCGTAAGGTTGATCTCGTCGGCCCCCGCGGCGGCGAAGTCCTTGAGGTAGAGATCGCCACCCGCCTCGCTGACCTGGCTGACGCGGATGTCGGTGTTCGTGGTCTCGGTGATCGGTCGTTTCACATAGGCGACCGGGTAATCCACGACCACCGGATCCGGATCCTGGCTGCTACCGCCGCCGCAGCCCTGGAGGCCAAGAAGGACCATGCCTATGAAGAGACCTGGGAGTGTCATGCTGGGAGTGGCCAGTTTCATCTTTAGCTTGGATCCTCCTGGAAATCCGATCGTAAACATCTGATCGAGCCATCTGAGTTTGACTCACGCCTGTCGGCAGCCGGCAGCAAGACAGGGAGATGTTGTCGAACACTATTCAGGATGAATATTGACTCCTGCTATCGACTAATAAAATCATGGACTTGAGAGTCTACCTCATCGAAGTCGCCAATCAGTGCGCGAGTTCACACCCTGAAAAAACAGAAGTCACGGATTTACCACTTCGGATTGACAAAAACTGCCAGCGATATAGAAGAGAAAGAGACAGTAATTTTCGTCCCGGGGAATACTTCGGGATCAGTCTTAGGGATGGATTTAGGGGCACATTCATCATGTCACTACAGGATCAGCTCAGAAATAGTCTTTCAATTCCCACTACACCACAGCTGTTGTTAATAGCGATCCTGTTCACACTGTTTTCGCTGACAGCAACAGCCGGGCCACGGGAGCAGGCCAAACGCATCCATGACAGGATTGCCGGGGTGCCACCCAGTGCAGAGACCCTGGCCCAGATGGTCAGCGAAATCGAAGACAACAGCGATCCGCTGGCGGCGGCCATGATCGCCACCGAACATCCCGACTTCTACAACGTCACCCTGAAAAACTGGGCCACGCCCTGGACCAATGAGGAGATGACGCCCTTTGCGGCGCTGAATGACTACAGCGCCACCGTGATCGGCATGGTGCGCGATGAGGTGCCGTTCAATCAGCTCCTCTCTGCCGACATCCTCTATGTGGGCACCAATGCACCCGCCTATTCGAACAGCAACAACGATCACTACGAGGCGATGGAAAATCAAAGCCTCAACCTCAAGGACGAGCTGCAACAGGTCGCCCAGTCGAACGTAACGGGTCTTCCCTCAGAGGGGACCGCCGGCGTCATCACCACCCGCGCCGCCGCCCGGGCCTTCTTCGTCGACGGCACCAACCGGGCCATGTTCAGTTTCACCCTGCTCAATCACCTGTGCAAGGTGCTCGAGGAGATCAAGGACCCGACCCGTCCCGCGGACCGGATCCGCCAGGACGCCTCCCGCAGCCCGGGGGGTGACAGCCGGGTCTGGTTCAACAACTGCCTCGGCTGTCATGCCGGCATGGCGCCGCTGGCGCAGGCCTACGCCCACTACAACTATGAATATCCCGAAGACGATATGGAGGCAGGCCAGCTTGTCTACACCCCCGGCATGGTTCAGCCCAAGTATCTGATCAACAGCAGTGTGTTCAAGGATGGCTATATCACCACGGACGCCAGCTGGGACAACTATTGGCGCGAGGGACCGAATTCGGTACTGGGGTGGGATTCCAACCTGCCGGGAACGGGCATCGGCGCCAAATCGATGGGTGAGGAGCTGGCCAACAGCCATGCCTTTGCCGAGTGTCAGGTCACCAAGGCCTTCCAGGCGGTCTGCCTGCGCGCCCCGGTGGACAGCGCCGACCGGAGCCGCATTTCGGAAATCACCGAGAGCTTCAAGACCGACTACAACATGAAGCGCGTGTTCGCCGAAACCGCGGTCTACTGCGCGGGGGAGTGAGATCGTGAAGATGCATAACAAGTCGCTAGCCATCGCCCTCTCCCTGTTCACCATGATCGGCCTGCAGGGCTGTCAGGACGGGGTCTCCACCCAATCCCTGCAACCCACCACGGTCACCACCAGCACCTACAGCGGACCGGCCGCGCGCACTTCCGACATCCAGGGCTATCGGGTCAGTGTCTGGGAACCCTTGCGGGCGGAGAATCGCTGCGGATCCTGCCACAACGCCGGGGGTCAGGCCCCCCTGTTTGTGCGCGAGGATGACGTCAACCAGGCCTACGAGGCCGCCAATCCCCATATCAACAGGGAGGAGCCCGATCAATCCTCCCTGGTTACCAAGGTCGCCAACGGCCATAACTGCTGGGAGGCGAGCGACACCGCCTGCGCCACCATCATCACCAGTTATATAGAATCCTGGTTGGGTGACGGCCTTGCCGGCGGCAGGCAGATCGAGCTCGAGCCGCCGCCCAACAAGGTCATCGGTGAGAGCAAGGCCTTCCCGGATGATCCCGGCCTGTTCGCCACTTATGTGCATCCGTTGCTGACCGACTACTGTTCCGAGTGTCATGTCGAGGATGCGGCCGCGCCGCAATCGCCCTTCTTCGCCACCGCCGACAATGGAGTGGCCTACGCCGCGGTAAAGACCTCCATCGATCTCGATACGCCATCGAACTCCCGCCTGGTGCAGCGCCTGATCGAACTCCACAACTGCTGGGACGACTGCAGCGCCAATGCCCAGGAGATGGAGAACGCGATCACCCAGATGGCCGGCAACATCTCCCCCACACCCATCGATCCCGACCTGGTGGTGAGCATGGCGCTGAGCCTGCCCGAGGGGACCGTGGCCAGCGGCGGCAGCCGCCAGGAGAACGACGTCGTCGCGCTCTATGAGTTCAAGACCGGAAGCGGCAACATCGCCTACGATACCAGCGGCGTCGATCCGGCGAACAACCTGACCATCAGCGGCGCCGTGACCTGGGTCGAAGGCTGGGGCCTCGATTTCAGCGACGGCAAGGCGCAGGGCAGCACCAGCGACAGCCGCAAGATCGCGCAACTGATTCAGGCCACCGGGGAATACACCGTCGAGGCCTGGGTGGTGCCCGCGAATGTCACCCAGGAGGGGCCGGCGCGGATCATCAGCTACTCCGCCGGCACCGATGGGCGCAACTTCACCCTCGGTCAGACCCTCTACAACTACAACCATCTGCACCGCTCCAGCTCCACCGACGGCAATGGCGAACCCGCCCACTCCACCGCCGATGACGACGAGGATCTGCAGGCCACCGAACAGCACGTGGTGGTCACCTTCGATCCGGAAAACGGGCGTCGTATCTACGTCGACGGCCTCTTCACCGATGACCTCGACGAGACCGAGCCGGGCAACCTGAATGACTGGGACGACAGCTACGCCCTGGTACTGGGTAACGAGGCCTCCAACGATCGACCCTGGGCGGGCAAGGTGCGCCTGCTGGCGATCCACAACCGGGCCCTCTCGGCGGAGCAGATCAAGCAGAATTTTGATGCCGGCGTGGGCGAGAAGTACTTCCTGCTGTTCAATGTCACCGATCTGGTCAACCTGCCCCAGAGCTATGTCATGTTCGAGGTCAGCCAGTACGACAACTACAGCTATCTCTTCCGCCAGCCCAAGTTCATCAGCCTCGACGAAAGCGTGCTGCCCGGCTCCATCGCCCTCGAGGGTATGCGGATCGGCATCAACGGCAAGGAGGCCGCCGTGGGCCAGGCCTATGCCCGTCTGGTAACCAGCGTCAACGACAGCGAGTACACCGCCAACGGGCAGCTGCTGTCGACCATGGCCACCACAATCCCGTCCGAGAAGGGGTCCGACAGCGATCAGTTTTTCCTCACCTTCGAGCGCCTGGGATCCCACACCAATGTCTATACGGAACCGGCGGTGCTGCCTCCGGCTGAGCCGGCCGACGGTGAGCCCGTATCGCTGATCGGCCTGCGCACCTTCGATGAGATCAACGCCACCATGGCCTCCCTCACCGGCGTCAGCCCCACCCTGGAAGCGGTACAGACCACCTATACCACGATCAGGCAGCAGCTGCCCTCGTCGGAAGATGTCAACGGCTTCCTCTCGTCTCACCAGGTGGCGGTTTCGCAGCTGGCGATCGAGTATTGCAGCGCACTGGTCGACGACTCCGGGTTGCGTGCCTCCCTGTTTCCGGGATTCGACTTCAGCGCAAACGCGAACAGCGTACAGGACGCCACCTGGCAGAGCGAACTGGTGACACCCCTGATGAGTCGCTTCATGGGTGAGCAGCTGGCGACCCAGCCCTCACCGACCCTGGTGGAGGCGGAACTGATGGATCTTTTGACAGGAAGCGTCGGCCTGGCCAGATGCAGCGGCACCTGTGCCCCGGACCGGACCGAAAAGGCGGCCAAGGCGGCCTGTGCCTCGCTGCTCGGCAGCGCCGTGGTGCTGCTCCAGTAGCGGACGGCATGCAGGCAGCTGAATGAGCCTTTGCAGAGACTGAGTGATAAACGGTAAAGATATCATGCGCAAAAAAGTGAAGAACCTCTCCCCGGACGCCCCCCTGCTCTACCCGGATCATCCGCGTCCGATGACGCGCCGCGATTTTATCCGCCAGGGCCTGATGGCCGGATTGGGCGCAGTCACCGCCCCTTCACTCTTCGGCCTGTTCGCCAATCCGGGTGAGGCGAGGGCCGCCCTCTCATCCGATCTTGAGGCACTGAAAAACACCTGCGGCATCGATACCCTGGGCGGCGGCAAGATCCCCTTTATCTGTTTCGACCTGGCGGGTGGCGCCAACATCGCCGGCTCCAACGTACTGGTGGGCGGTCCGGGAGGCCAATTCGATTTTCTCACCACCGCCGGCTACAACCGCCTCGGCCTGCCCGGCGACATGGTGCCGCCCATCACCAATCCCGATACCCAGCTGAATGACTTCATCAATACCGAACTCGGTCTCGCATTCCACTCCGACAGCGCCTTCCTGCGCGGCATCCTGGAGAAGGTCTCGGTGGGCAACCGCGCCAACATCAACGGCGCCATGATCCCGGCCCGCTCGGAGAACGATACCGGCAACAACCCCCACAATCCCATGTACGCCATCAACCGCTGCGGTGCGGATGGCGAACTGCTCACCCTGATCGGATCCCGCCCTTCCGACTCGGGCGGCAACTCGGTGGCCCCCGCGGATCAGATCGATCTGGCGGTACGCCCGACCAAGGTCGACCGCCCCAGCGACACCACCGGCCTGGTGGACACCGGCAAGCTGGTGGGCCTGCTCGATCAATCCGATGCGGTTGCCGTGATGGAGGCGATACAACGCATCTCCGACATGAAGCTGAATAGCGTGAGCACCGGCATCAGCAGCGACGACCTGGTCAAGGAGCTGGTGCGTTGCGGCTATGTCAAGAGCGCCGACCTGGTCGACCGCTACGGCGATCCGGCCGCCCTCGATGTCACCGCCGATACCGATATCATCGGACCGATCTTCACCCAGGATGAGTTCGACAACGACGGCGAGTTCCGCAAGACCGCTTCGGTGATGAAACTGGTCATCAACGGCTATGCCGGCGCCGGCACCATCACCATGGGCGGCTACGACTACCACACCGGCGACCGCGCGGTGGGCGAGATCCGCGACCTGCGGGCCGGACGCTGTATGGGCGCCTGCATCGAGTATGCGGCGCGCATCGGCATGCCGCTGATGCTCTATGTCTTCAGCGACGGCTCGGTCTCCAGCAACGGCACCCTCGACAACTCCGCGGATGGGCGAGGCAAGGGGGTCTGGACCGGCGACAACCAATCCACCGCCGCCTCCTTCTTCCTGGTCTACAGCCCCACAAGCCAACCCACCCTGGTGGGTGGAACCGCCGATGCTCAACTGCAAAGCCAGCAGATCGGCCACTTCTCCGCTGACGGCGCGGTGGACAACGGCTCCAGCCCCGCGGCCAACAATGTCAATCAGCTGGTGCTGACCACGGCACTCAACTACCTGGCATTGCATGGGGAGCAGGGGCAGTTCAACAGCCTGTTCGGCACCAGCCTCGGCAACTCGGCCATGTTGGACAGCCTGATCGCGTTCAATCCGATCGTTTAGGGAACCTCGGATTAACTCTCTTTTCGTCATCCCGGCGCATGCCGGGATCCAGGTAAATCAAGCACATAGATTCCGGCATGCGCCGGAGTGACGGAATAATCAGACCTTCCTTAGGTTGTAGTCTCTGTTGTTCCTCGTTCCCAGGCTCCAGCCTGGGAACGGGTTAACAACCTTTCGATCACCCCTGCCAATCTCCTCCGCGATTGCTTAGAATCGCCACCTGCGACAACCCATCATCTCCCTGGAGACGTAGCGAGCAGATGGAGCAACTGGCCCAAAACTATATCATCTGGAATGCGGACCCCACGCTGATCTCTTTCGCCGGGCTCGATATCCGCTGGTACGGCGCCCTCTTCGCCATCGCCTACCTGCTGGGTTACCAGCTGATCCACTGGATCTATCAGCGCGAGGGGCGGGACACCCGGAGCCTGGAACGGCTCTCGCTCTACCTGGTGATCGGTACCATTGTCGGCGCCAGGCTGGGACACTGCCTGTTCTACGATCCCGCCTACTACCTGAGTCATCCGCTGAAGATAATCGCCATCTGGGAGGGGGGACTGGCAAGCCATGGCGGCGGCGTTGGGGTCATGCTGGCCCTCTATCTCTATCAGCGCAAGATGGCCGAATCCTACCTCTGGCTGCTGGACAGATTCGTCATCCCCACCGCCCTTGCAGGTGTCTTCATCCGCCTGGGGAATCTCTTCAACTCCGAGATCTACGGCGATGCCACCTCACTGCCCTGGGCCCTGGTATTCAAGCGCGTCGACAATCTGCCGCGACACCCGGCCCAGCTCTACGAGGCCGTTGCCTACGCGGTCATCTTCCTGCTCCTGCTCTACCTCTATCGGCGGGGCGAAAGATCGAAGTCACCGGGTTTCCTGTTCGCGGTTTTCCTGATTGCGGCCTTCGGCGCAAGATTCGCCATCGAGTTCGTGAAACAGAGACAGGCCGCCTATACCACCGAGCTCTGGCTCAACACCGGTCAAATGTTGAGCATTCCCTTCATCCTGATGGGATCCGTTCTCCTCTATCTCGCATTGCGCCCAGGCCGAGAATCCCCTTGAGCCCCCGCGCCGGCGATTGAGGATCACTCATTCAACCGCGTTGAGAAGCGCTGGACATAGGCCAGGTTGATCATGAAATCGGGCACCGAATCGGTGGTGAGATTCTCCCCGATCGAGATATCGATGCGACGGGAATCCCCATCCAGATGCAGGGAACCGCCAACCGTCAGCATGATGGCGGCGCCGCCGAGCTGGTCCAGTTCACTGTCATAGTGGGAGCTGTGGACATCCAGCTGTGCCTTGAGATCTATCCACTCCTCGGGCCGCCAACCCACCCCCAGGGTGCCGAACAGGACCAGCTCCTCCCGCAGATCCTCCAGCAGATCGCCCTCGCCCTTGAGCAGGATTCCCGCCTGGCCATAGAGATTCAGTGGCCATTGCCAGAGCTTCCACCGATCGGCTGCGCTGACCCAGAAAGCCAGATCGACGGCGCCGCTGCCGAGCAGCTCATCGGCGTCGCCGGTGGGCAGCTTGAGGCTCGTATGCAGGGCCCATTGCCTGTGGCTGTCCGATTCCAGGGCGTGGGAGAGAGAGAGCACCATGTCACCGATCCCGCTACGCTTCCGATCGACCAGGATCCGCTCTCCCTCGCTGTTTTCATAGCGGTATACCAGCCTGTTTCGCGACCATTCTTCCCGATCGGAATTGGAGAGGCTAAAGAAATCGTGCCAATTCTCGATCAGGCCATCCATCACCCCGTCACGATGGGAGAGGAAGGGCAGCTCGACACCGATTTGCCAACCCGATGCGAGCCCCCTTTGCCAGATCAGCGCCAGCCTGTACGTCTCCCCGTCCAACCTGATACGCTCCCCATCCGAATCGCTCGCGATCGAGTTGTTGGCCACATCCGCGGTCAGCTGCAGATAGGATTCCCTCTCTGCCAGGAGGCGGGAGGAGGAAGCCGCCGGCATGCCATAGATCAGGGCGAAGGGATTCATGTTGCGCACATGGAATGGATCGACATCCATCCCCTGCGCCTGCACCGCGAGGGAGGGGAGGTATATCAGCGGGATGAGGTATAGAATATAACGTGGAATCGCTAGCAAGATCGCACCTCTCATAGCAGCGGCCGGCATCTATTGTGATGATCCATTATTAACCCTTGATTAAAAGCAAAATAATATGAAAAATCAGTTAGTTGAGTCCATGATCAGGCCACTGGTCGTCGTCGGTTACGGGCACTATCATTAGATTGCCCGCCGGGTAGCGATTTTAATTCACATAACCTATCATGATTTTGGGCACAAATTACCAACTTTACATTTCAACCTGTGACTATGATCGCAAACGCAACGCATTAATTCATATAGATTTATTGTTTCATGACGTTGCTTAAAATGTTCTGGGAATCAATATCTTGAAGACCTTAATCCGAAATGCAATTCTGCTGCTGTGCTGCCTCGGTTTTTCCCTCTCTGCGGAACCATTGAGTGAAAAGGGGAAGGGCCTCGACAAACAGGTCGAGGATCTGAAAAAGGCCGTTATCGAACTCAACCGCGAACTCTTCATCCTCGAAGAGGAGCTGCTATTCCCAGGTAATACGCAGGTATCGATCTTCCTCTCCCTGGATATCGGAAACTATTTCAAACTCGACTCCGTACAGCTGCACATCGACAACAAGGAGCTTGCCAACCACCTCTACACCGAACGGGAGGTCAAGGCACTGCAGCGGGGCGGCGTACAGCGCCTCTACCTTGGAAACATCAAGGCGGGCGAACATGAACTGGTCGCCTTCTTCACCGGGGTGGGGCCGAAGGGAAGGGACTACAAACGGGGCGCCACCGTCAGTTTCAACAAGGGGATCGGACCGAAATACCTGGAGTTGAAGATCGTCGACAGCGTCGCCTTGCAACAGCCGGATTTTGAAATCCGGGAGTGGGAGTGATACGGGTGCTATCCGGCCTGACCTCCCGACTCATACTCACGTTCTCCCTCGCCATACCCCTCTGCGCAAGCGCGGACATCCGTAGCGGCGAACCTCAGGAGCTGCGTGACCTGCACTATGGCGATGCCCTGTTCCATCTCTATCAACAGAACTATTTTCCCGCCATCGTCCGCCTGCTCGCGGCAAGAAAGCAGGGCTTGATGCAGGCCTATGCGGATGAGCCCGAACTGCTGCTGGGTGGACTCTATCTCGCCTACGGCATGCCCGATACCGCGGAAGCGCTGTTCAACCGGGTGCTGCAAAAGAGCAAATCCCCCGCGGTGATGAATCGCGCCTGGCTGCAGCTGGGCAAATCCCGTCACCGCCGGGGAAACTCCCGGGCGGCGAAGAGCGCGTTGCAGCAGATCGGTGAAGGACTCAAGCCTGAAGCCAACGATGAACGGCACCACTTGAGCGGTCTCATCGGGCTGATAGAGAAAAACGAGACCGCGGCACTTACCGATCTCGGCAAGATTTCCCAACAGAGCGATTGGTCGCTCTATGGCAGCTTCAATCAGGCCATCGCCTACCTGCGCAGTGATCAGCAGGAGCAGGGATTGGCCCTGCTGGAGGCGATCGGCAGCGGCTCGGAGGAAGCTGATGACAGGGAGGCGAAGTCGATCCGGGACCGGGCCAATCTCGCCCTGGGTTACCTGATGCTGGAACTGAATCGTTCCGAGGATGCCAAGCTGGCCCTGCAGCGCATCCGTCTGAGCAGCCCCGCCAGCAGCCAGGCGCTGCTGGGCATGGGCTGGGCCTCGCTGCAACTGGGCGAACAGGAGAAGGCGCTGGCGCCCTGGCAGATCCTGGCCGATCGCAATGCCAGCGATCCCGCCGTTCTCGAGGCCAAGCTCGCGATCCCCTACGTGCTCTCCCAGCTGGAGGCCGAACAGCAGTCCCTGCAGGGCTATCGCGACGCCATTGCCACCTATGACGCCTCGCTCACCCAACTCGATCAACTGCTGGAGCAGGTCAGGCAGCAGACGTTCCCCGACAACCTCCTGGGCGACAATGGCGACGACGATCTCAAATCGGCGATGCGCTCGCTGTTGTCCTATCTGCTCTCCGGCAACGCCTTTCAGGAGCGGCTTCAGGACTACCGCGACCTGGGCCACATCGAGGACAATCTGCAGCAGTGGCGGCAGAAAATCAGCTCCTACCGCACCATGCTCGGCAACCAGAAGACGGCCTACGAGCAGAAACTGCCTCGCGTCGACGAGCATCTGAAGGGGGAAAACCTGAAACAGGTCATCGCCGAGAAAGAGCAGTTGCAGACCCTCTATGCCCAGGTCGAGAAGACGGAAGAGCCCCCCTTCGCCCTCGCCACGGAGCGGGAAAAGGGCTGGATTGAGCGCATCAACAGGATCAAGCGGATCATCAAGGAACATGACGGGAGCGGGCAGCTGGCACCGCAACAGGAGATGGCGCGCCTGATGGAGGGGATCCTCACCTGGAAGATCGCCACCGAACACCCGGCCAGGTTGTGGTCGCTGAAGAAGCAGATGGTTCAGCTGGAACAGAACATCGAGATGGCGCAGCAGAAAGAGGTCGAGTTGGCCAAGGCCCGCAGCGAAGCCAAGGGGCGCTTCGATGCCTTCTCCGGCCGCATCGAGCAACTCGAGGAGGCGCTGCCCGATCTCCATAGTCAGGTCAAGAAACTACGCCGGGAGGAGGCCGATCTGCTCCGTGAGATGGCCCTTGTCAGGCTTGAGCAGCGACGCGGCCTGATCAGCAACTATCTGATCCAGGCCAGGTTCGGCGTCGCCAACCTGCTGGACATCAGCACCGCGAGAGCGGGGGAGCAGGAATGAGGCTGTCACTCGCCATTTCACTTCTCGGCATTCTGCTCTCCGGGTGCGCCGGTATCTCCGGCAAGTCGAAGTCGGATGAACCGACCCTTGCGGATATCGAGAAGCAGCCGGTAAAGATCGAAAAGCAGGCCCTGTCCCCCACCGACCGCAACGAGGTCATCGAAAACTACCGCGCCATCCTGGAGCTCAATCCCGATCAGCGCCTCAACAGCGAAGCCACCCGCCGCCTCGCCGATCTGGAACTGGAGCGCAGCGAGACCAAACTCCTGGACTCGACGGATGAGCCGGTCCCCACCGAGGCCGAGCTGGCCAAATCGATCGAGCTCTACGAATCCCTGCTGGCCAAGGATCCGAACTACGCCTCCCGGGACCTGGTGCTCTATCAACTGGCGCGGGCCTATGAACTGAAGGGCGACATCAACGCCATGATGCTGACCCTGCGCGCGCTGATCACCCAGCATCCCGACAGCCCCCACTGGCAGGAGGCCCAGTTCCGCCGCGGCGAGCACTTCTTCGTCATGCAGCAGTTCGGTCGCGCCGAATCGGCCTACGAGGCCATTCTGCAGCAGCGCGACGACTCCCCCTACTTCGACCGGGCGCTGTTCAAGCACGGCTGGTCCCTGTTCAAGCAGCGCAATATCGAGAAGGGGCTCGACTCGTTCACCCGACTGCTCGACCGCAATCTGGGCGATACCCCGGAGCTGGAGGTGGGCAAGCTCTCCCCCGCCGATCAGAAACTGATGACCGAGACGATCAGGGTGATCAGCCTCACCTTTTCCGAGCTCGGCGGCGCCAAGCGCATCAGCCGCTATTTCGACAGCAAGGGCCACCGCAACTACGAATACATGATCTACCAGGGACTGGGGGATCTCTACTTGAAGCAGGAGCGTATCCAGGATGCGGCAGACGCCTATCTCGCCTTCGTCGATCTCTCCCCCGACCATCCCCAGTCACCCCGCCTGTCGGTGAAGGTGGTCGACATCTATACCGAGAACGGCTTCCCGAAACGGGCCATCGAGAGCAAGAAGTCGTTTGTGCAGCACTACGCCGTGGGCGGCGAACCCTGGAAGAAACAGGATCCGAAAAACCGGACCTGGTTGAATCAGCAGCTGCGCAACTATCTCAAGGAGCTGGCCGAATACCACCACGCCCTGGCGCAGCAGTATAAGAAAAGCAAGGACAAGAAACTGGTCGCCCAGCATACCCGGCAGGGCGCCGAGGCCGCGCACTGGTATCGCCAATATCTGGATACCTTCAGCGACGATCCCACGGCGGGTAGCATCAGCTTTCTCCTCGGCGAGCTGCTGTTCGAGCTGAAGAAGTATCCCGATGCCGTTACCGCCTACGAGGAGAGCGCCTACCGGTTCCCGGCCCATGACAAGCAGGCCGAGGCAGGTTACGCCGCCCTCCTCGCCTATGCCGAGCAGCTCAAGAAGCTGAAGAAGAGCGAACAGCTGGCGTGGAAACGTCAGGGGGTGGAGAGCGCCCTGAAGTTCTGCGATCTCTTCCCCAAGGATAAGCGCAGGGCCGCGGTATTGACCCGGGCCGCCGATCAACTGCTGGAGCTCAAGGAGATCGGACGCGCCCGGGGCGCCGCGCTGCAGGTGGCCAACATGAAACCGCCGGCGGAGAAGAAGCTGCGCCAGACCGCCTGGACCGTCGCCGCCCACGCCGCCTTTGAACAGAAGGATTATCAGGCCGCTGAGAAGGCCTACCAGCAGGCACTGGCGTTGATACCCGGCAAGGCCAAGGAGAAAAAGCCCCTCGAGGAGAGACTGGCCGCCAGTATCTACCAGCAGGGTTCGACGCTACGCTCCCAGGGTGACCACAAGGGTGCGGCCCAGGCGTTCATGCGCATCCCCAAACAGGCCCCCCAGGCCTCCATCATCGCCACCGCGGAGTACGATGCCGCCGCCAGCCTGATCGCCGCCGGGGACTGGGCCAGCTCGGTGAAGATACTCGAATCCTACAAGGCCAAGTATCCGAAGGACAAGCTGATACCGGAGGTCAACAGCAAGCTGGCCGTTGCCTACATGGAGACCAAGCAGCCGCTGAAAGCGGCAGCGGAACTCTCCGTCCTCTCCACCCAGGCCGCCTCCCCGGAACTGCGTCGCGAAGCCGGCTGGCGCTCCGCGGAACTCTATGAGAAGGCGGGCAAGGATAAACAGGCGATCGACGCCTATAAAAAGTATGTCAAGCGCTTTCCCGCGCCCCTCGATCAATCCATGGAGGCGGGACAGAAGCTGGTCGGGCTCTATCACAAGCGTGGCGAGACCGGCAAGCGCGACTGGTGGTTGAAACAGCTGATCAAGCTCGATGCCGGGGCCGGGAAACAGCGCAGTGACCGCACCCGCTATCTGGCGGCAACGGCCTCCCTGCGCCTGGCCGAGGGGAACCTGCAGGGTTTCCACCGCATCAAACTGAAGGCGCCGTTGGAGAAGAATCTGAAGCGTAAGAAAGAGCAGATGCAGACAGCGATCAATGCCTATAACAAGGCGATCAAGTATGGCGTCGCGGAGGTGACCACCACCGCCACCTACCAGATCGCCAGGATGTACCAGCAGTTCGGCACCGCGCTGATGGAATCGGAGAGACCCAAGGGGCTCAACGCGGAAGAGCTGGAACAGTATGAGATCCTGCTGGAAGAGCAGGCCTATCCCTTCGAGGAGAAGGCGATCAACCTCTACGAGACCAACATCGAACGGGTCTCCGGCGGCATCTATGACGAGTGGGTGAAGAAGAGCTTCGAGGCCCTGGCGAAGCTGCTGCCCGGACGCTATGCCAAACAAGAGAAGCGGGAGGCGTGGATCGATGCGATCAACTAGTCTCGCCATGCTGAAACACGGCGCTGGCTGGCTCGTCTGCGCCCTGCTCGCCTCCAGCCTGACGATTTCGGGCTGCAGCACGGCGCCCAGGCAGGCCGGACCGACGGAGACGGAACGGGAAACCGCCGCCCCGGCAAGGCAACCGAGCAGCGCCGACCCGCAGGAGCAACGGCGGTTCGACGCGGCTGTGGCGTTGATGCAGAAGGACGATGTGGTTAAGGCGAAACAGAGCCTGCTGGCATTGATCGATCGGAATCCGGGCCTCGCGGGGGCCTATATCAATCTCGGTATCATCCAGCTGAACGAAGGCGAGGCGGACAAGGCCGAGGCGTCGTTCAACACCGCCCTTGAGTTGAAGCCCGACAGTCTGCCCGCCCGCAACCAGCTGGGTGTCGCCCTGCGGATGCAGGGCAGATTCCAGGAGGCGGAACAGGCATACCGCTCGGCGCTGCAGATCCAACCCGACTACCTGCTGGCCCACCGCAACCTGGGCATACTCTACGATCTCTACCTCACCAAGCCGCAGCTGGCGCTGCAGCACTACAAGCGCTGTCAGACCTTGAGCGCCTCGGAGGACAAGGAGATCGGCGGCTGGATCCTCGATCTTGAACGGCGTATCAAGTCAACCAAGTAACGGTAAACAACTATGTTGAAAAGGCCGAACAGACACACCCTATTGGCAGCCGCGGCAGCCCTGTCGCTGCTCTCCCTGCCACTGCATGCGGAGCAGCGCATCGATCTCGATGGCACGGCGATCTTCGGCAACAAGGAGTCGCCCAATATTCTCTACGTGGTGCCCTGGCGTTCCGCGAAACGGCTGACCAATATGATGCCCCCGGAAACAGGTCGCAGGGACGAACTCTTTGCGCCGCTGGACCGTGATGTATTTCGCAGACAGATCGATTGGTACCAGACTTTTAATGAAAATCCGTAAAGAATCTAGCACTTGGTGCCGTATGACTGAAGACAATCAGATTTCCCAGACAGCTCGTGTGACCCCCATCGGCAGGTGGGTGCGCACTTTGAAGTAAACCGATATTCAGGCGTTTAAACAACGGAGAATCCTATGGAGCTCATTGATCCTATCATCCGATTTTTTCAGGAAGGCGGACTCTTTATGTACCCGATCCTGCTGATCTTCGCAGGGGGCGTGGCGATAGCAATCGAACGCTGGGTCTATCTGACCATCCAGACCGGGAGCAACAAGCGCACCTGGAAGAGGGTCCTGCCCCATCTCAACGACGGCGACTTCAAGTCGGCCATGTCAGCGGCCAACAAATCGAAGACCGCCATCGGCACCATGCTCACCTACGGCCTGGCCCGGGCGCGCACCGCACGGCGCCGGGACGATGTGGAGGTTGCCATGGAGGAGGGATTGATGGAGGCGATCCCGCGCATGGAGAAGCGCACCCACTATCTCAGCACCCTCGCCAACATCGCCACCCTGCTCGGCCTCCTGGGCACCATCATCGGTCTGATCCAGGCCTTTACCGCGGTCTCCAACGCCGATCCCGCGGAGAAGGCGGACCTGCTCTCGGCCAGTATCTCGGTGGCGATGAACACCACCGCCTTCGGCCTGATGGCGGCGATTCCCCTGCTGCTGGTCTATGCCCTGCTGCAGAGTAAGACCACGGCGATCGTCGACAGCCTGGAGATGGCCTCGGTGAAGTTCCTCAACATCTTCAGCGAACAGGCATTCAGCACCCGGAGCAAGGCATGAGAGAACGGCTTAGGCGCCATCGCCAAGGGGAAGAGCTGAACATCACAGCCTTCCTCAACCTGATGGTGATCCTGATTCCCTTTCTGTTGATCACGGCCGCCTTTTCCAGGTTCTCCATTATCGAGCTCTACCTGCCCCCGGCCAGTGAAGGCACCCTGAAGGCGATCAAGGAACTGCAGCTGGAAGTGATCATCCGCCCCGACAGCCTCGAAGTCGCGGATCGGCAGGGCGGTTTGATCAGACGCCTGAAGAACACCCCCGATGGTTACGACCTGAAGGGATTGAACGAGCTGCTGGTACAGATCAAGGTGCGCTTTCAGGACAAGCGCAACATCTTCATTCTCTCCGAGCCCACCACCCAGTACGAAACCATGGTGCAGGTGATGGATGCGGTGCGCATGACAGAGAACATGGAATCGGGAAGCCTGGTTCAATATGAGCTCTTCCCCGATATCGCCATCGGCGACGCTCCCCCGGCGGCGGCGCAGAAACAGGACGAAGGTAACGCATCATGAAGATGTCACGCCGTGCCAAGCGCATGGATCGCCACCATCGGCGAAACAAGGGCCATGCGGTGCTCAACCTGGTCTCCCTGATGGATATCTTCACCATCCTGGTCTTCTTCCTGCTGGTCAATTCCGGCGAGGTCCAGGTACTGCCCAACGCCAAGGCATTGAGTCTGCCCGAGTCGGTGGCCACCCTGAAACCCAAGGAGACCCTGGTGGTGATGGTCAACCACAATGAGATCCTGGTGCAGGGCTATCGGGTGATGGATCTTTCCCGGCCCCTACCGAGGGGGACCACGCTGCCAGCCCTGAAGAGTGAATTACAGCGCCATGCAGAGCGGTCGAAATCCAAGGTAAGCAACCCGGAGGAACCCTTTAAAGGCAAGATCACCATCATGGGTGAGAAGAGCATACCCTACACCCTGCTGAAACGGGTGATGGCGACCTGCGCCGAGTCCGACTACCCCCACGTCTCCCTGGCGGTATTGAGAAAGAATGAGAAACCCGAGGGAGGACAGCCGTTGTGAGCGCCTCCTATCGTCACTCCACCTATCTGCCCTGGTACACGGCGTCCGCCGACGAGCGGCGATTCCAGGTCATCAGCCTGGTGGTGCTGCTCATCGCACTGCTGCTGGGCACCCTGATACCGATGATCGAGCTGCCGGAGAAAGAGCGGTTCAAGAAACAGACCTTGCCGCCCCGCCTGGCGAAACTGATCCTGGAACAGAAAAAGGAGCCCCCCAAACCGAAGAAGATCGTCAAGAAGAAGGTCCCGGAACCGAAGAAGAAGCCCGAGAAGAAAAAACCGGAAGAGAAGAAGAAACCCGAGCCGGAGAAGAAGCCTGAAAAGCAGGTGGCGAAGAAGAAGCCGACCAAGGCGGATGCACGCAAAAAGGCGGCAAGCGCCGGACTGCTCGCCTTCGCCGATCAGCTGGCCGACCTGCGGGATGAGCAGGTCGTGTCCAATGTCCGTGGCGTGCAGAAGCTCTCGACCACCGGCAAGAAGACCTATGCCAATCAACGCTCGATCATCTCCTCCGGGGTCACCAGCGGCAGCGGCGGCATCAATACCGCGGCCCTGAGCCGGGGCACCGGCGGCACCGGTCTCACCGGCCGGGAAACCACCGAGGTGGAGAGCGCCGCCATCACTGACGACGCCAAGGCAGCGGCCCGGGGCGGCGGCGGCAAGGGCAAGGACTACAAGGGATACCGTACCCGGGAAGAGATCCAGCTGGTCTTCGACCAGAACAAGGGGGCGGTCTACGCCCTCTATAACCGGGCCCTGAGAAAGGATCCCTCGCTGCGCGGCAAGGTGGTATTGGAACTGACCATCACCCCCGCGGGCAAGGTGACCAAGTGCGTCATCCTATCCTCCGAGTTGAATGACAAGGCCCTTGAACGCAAGCTGGTCTCCCGTATCAAGCTGTTCAAGTTCCCCGCCAAGGATGTGGATACCGCGGTGGTCTCCTATCCCATCGACTTCCTGCCATCCTGATGATTCCACTCTCCGCCTGCAACAGCGTTTCGCGTTGCAGGCGGATTGTCTGCATAAAGATGCAAACCGCAAATGGATGCCAATCACCGCGCATAAGCGCGAATTTTCCTGGCATGGGATTCTGCAAGTAAAAGCTGTCATTAAATATGCTGCAACTTGTAACCATCGAGGATGGATTTTGCAGTGATGGAGATGGCAAGATCTCTCTTATCAAGCACCATGAGATGCAACAAGAACTATGCGAACCGCCTTTAGACTTATCCTGCTGTTGACAGTGCTCGTCTGCCTCGCCTGTCTCCAGTCGCTCCATGCAGCCTGGGTCAGTGGTGAAGAGGCGATCATGGGCACCCGGATCAGTGTCCAGCTTTGGCACCAGGAGAAAGACCGGGGCGAGGCGGCGGTTCAGGCGGTGATGGAGGAGTTTCGCCGCCTCGACAGAAAACTGAGCCCCTATATCGACAGCAGCGAACTCTCCCAGGTCAACCGCCTGGCCTCCCTCGAGCCACTGGTTATCTCGGAGGAGTTCTACAACCTAATCGAGATCTCCCTCGAGTACTCCGAGCTGACCGAGGGCGCCTTCGACATCACCTTCGCCTCCATCGGCCACCGCTACGACTACCGCAAGGGCATCAGGCCGACCGATTCCCTGATCGATCGCACCCTGCCCCTGATCGACTACCACAACATTCACCTTGACAAGGATAAAAGCACCGTCTTCTTCGAAAAGAAAGGGGTACGCATCGACCTCGGCGGCATCGCCAAGGGCTATGCCGTAGACCGGGGCATCGAACTGCTGCGGCAAAGAGGCATACAACATGCGCTGATCAGCGCGGGCGGAGACAGCCGCCTCCTCGGCGACCACCGCGGCCGCCCCTGGCATATCGGCGTCCAGGCACCCAGGGACAAGGATCGCATGGCCGCCATGCTCCCCCTCGTCGACAGCGCCATCTCCACCTCCGGCGACTATGAACGCTTCTTCGAACGCGACGGCGTACGCTACCACCATATCATCAGCCCAAAGACCGGCCGCTCCGCCGACACCCTGCAGAGCGTCACCATCATCGGCCCCAACGCAACCCGCACCGACGCCCTCTCCACCAGCGTCTTCGTGCTTGGCGCGGAGAAGGGGATGGCGTTGATCAATCGGTTGGAGGATGTGGATGGGGTGATTATCGATCGGGATGGGGAGATGATCACTTCACAAGGATTTGCTGGTGACGGGCCATGAATGGTGAGATTACTAGATTGTGTTGAATAATGGATCGGACCGAAACCCACCATTCACAGACATTTTTTTAACTATTTCGTGTAAATTTCTTGTCCTGACCAACATATAAAATCGCCCGGTATCTGCCAATCTGACTATATATGTATAATGAGACGCAGGGTATCTATAGTGGGACTTATTAGCTGAAACCAAAATGGATAAAGTAAAGGTATTCATAAGCTACAGCCATAAGGACGAGCTCTGGAAAGATCGTCTGGTCTCGCACCTTCGGTTTGCCGAGCGCCAAGGTATCATCGAGATCTGGGATGCTTCAGAAATACCCGTAGGCACAGAATGGGAAGGGGAAATCACCTCCGCTATCAACGAAGCAGATATTGCTGTACTACTAATCTCCGCTGATTTCTTAGCTTCTAATTACATCATTGAGAGAGAACTACCACATCTTCTAGAGATGAGAGCCTCTGAAGGCCTGGTGGTTCTACCCATCGTAGTCCGCCCATCACCATGGTCTGAAATTCCCGAGTTAGCCCAGCTTCAGTTTCTTAATACGGACGCACAGCCATTATCGGCTGTTTCGGCATTTGAAGCAGAAGATGTTGTAAATGCGATCGCGATGAAAATTCGTGAAATAGCAGGAGCAATAACAGAGCGTCGAGCAGAAAGATCGCAATCTGCCGACAAGTTCAGCACCTCGACCGGCGCAGGTGGTCTCCCCGGTGAGTTCTTTATTTCACACAGCCGTGAAGATGGTGATTTTGCAGAACTGTTAAAGCTTAAGCTCGCACAAAATGAATATAGCGCATGGATTGATACAGATCGCTTGCTTCCTGGTCTGGATTGGAGGAATGAGATAGATGATGCCATTCGGAATTCCACTGCCCTTTTGGCGATCATGTCCCCAAACGGTAAGGAATCTGAGTATGTCACCTATGAGTGGGCTTTTGCATGGGGCGCAGGAAAACCAATTGTGCCTATCATGCTGAATCAAACAGCATTACATCCGCGTCTTGCAACTCTCCAGTATTTGGATTTTACAGATCGTCCTTCAAGGCCATGGACAAAGCTCTATGACGCTCTGCGCAAGATTAAATAGCAATACCATCAAAAACCTTTAACGCGATGCATTTGAAAATTCTACTGCTATTTAAACACATATACTGCTGATACAAGCGGAATAGCCAACCACAACAGCCCCTTGATCATAAAGAACAACGGCAGAGCCCAGTAGAGTTTTTTCTTCCAATCCTTACTCTGTGTTTCTTTCATATCGCTCGTCGAGTATGTATTCATTTCTTACCTCTCACTCTGCATAAAACTTCAGGTAATTTAAGGCCACCTCCCTGTGGCCACCATCATCGGTTTTATTTGAGATCGAACCGATCCAGGTTCATCACCTTGTCCCAGGCCGCCACGAAGTCTTTGACGAACTTCTCCTGTGCATCCGCGGCCGCGTAGACTTCCGCCAAGGCGCGCAACTCGGAGTTCGAGCCGAAGACCAGGTCGACCCGGGTGGCGGTCCACTTCGGTTCACCGGTAACCCGATCGCTGCCCACAAAGATATCTTCATCCGCAGACGTCGGCTTCCAGGTGGTGCCCATGTCGAGCAGGTTGACGAAGAAATCGTTGCTCAATGACTCCGGACGTTCGGTGAAGACACCATGCCGGGTCTGTCCGTAGTCGGTGTTCATGACGCGCATACCGCCTACCAGCACCGTCAACTCCGGCGGGGTCAGGGTCAACAGTTGCGCCCGATCCACCAGCATCTCCTCCGCCGATACGGTGTACTTGGTCTTCATGTAGTTGCGAAAACCGTCGGCCTCCGGCTCCAGCACGGCAATGGACTCCACGTCGGTCTGCTCCTGGGAGGCATCCATGCGACCCGGGGCAAACGGTACCGTCACATCGTGACCGGCATTCCTCGCCGCCTGCTCGACGCCGGCGCAACCCGCGAGCACGATCAGATCGGCCATGGAGACCTGTTTGCCAAAATCACTCTGGACACCCTCGAGGGTACTCAGCACCTTCGCCAGTTGATCAGGCTGATTGACCTCCCAGTCCCTCTGCGGCGCCAGGCGGATGCGGGCGCCGTTGGCACCGCCGCGCATGTCGGAACCGCGGAAGGTGGAAGCAGAGGCCCAGGCCGTCGATACCAGCTCTGATACAGAGAGGCCACTGTCGATGATCTTCTCCTTCAGCTCGGCAATATCCTGCTCATCGATTAACTCATGATCGACCGTGGGAATCGGATCCTGCCAGATCAACTCCTCGGCAGGCACTTCCGGCCCGAGATAGCGCGCACGGGGCCCCATGTCGCGGTGGGTCAGCTTGAACCAGGCCCGGGCGAAGGCATCGGCGAACTCATCCGGATTCTCGTAGAAACGGCGCGAGATCTTTTCATACGCCGGATCGAAACGCAGCGACAGGTCCGTGGTCAGCATGGTGGGTGCGTGACGCTTTTCCGGATCGTGGGCGTCCGGTATTGAGTTGGCACCAGCGCCGTTTTTCGGGATCCACTGATGGGCACCGGCCGGGCTCTTGGTCAGCTCCCATTCGTAGCCGAACAGATTCCAGAAAAAGTTATTGCTCCACTTGGTCGGGGTGGAGGTCCAGGTCACTTCCAGACCACTGGTGATGGTGTCACCCGCCATTCCCGAGCCATGGGCGCTCTCCCAGCCGAAACCCTGTGCTTCGATAGCGGCGGCTTCCGGCTCTGCTCCCACCAGTTCTGCATCGCCGGCGCCATGGGTCTTGCCGAAGGTGTGGCCGCCGGCGATGAGGGCAACCGTCTCTTCGTCGTTCATCGCCATGCGCGCGAAGGTCTCGCGGATATCCTTGGCCGCGGCCACCGGGTCCGGGTTGCCGTTCGGGCCCTCCGGGTTTACGTAGATCAGACCCATCTGCACGGCGGCAAGGGGATTCTCGAGCTCCTCGTGATCACCGGAGAAGCGCTTGTCCTCCAGCCAGGTCTCCTCGGTGCCCCAGTAGATATCCTTCTCCGGCTCCCAGATATCCTCTCGCCCGCCGGCGAAACCGAAGGTCTTGAACCCCATCGATTCAAGCGCCACATTGCCGGCGAGAATCATCAGATCGGCCCAGGAGATCTTGCGCCCGTACTTCTGCTTCACCGGCCAGATCAGTCTGCGCGCCTTGTCCAGGTTGACGTTGTCGGGCCAGCTGTTGACCGGGGCAAAGCGCTGGTTGCCGGTCCCACCGCCGCCGCGACCGTCGCTGGTGCGGTAGGTACCCGCACTGTGCCAGGCCATGCGGATGAACAGGGGCCCGTAGTGGCCGAAGTCGGCAGGCCACCAGTCCTGGGAATCGGTCATCAGCTCCCATAGATCTTTCTTTACCGCCTTGAGATCCAGGCTTTTGAACGCCTCCGCGTAGTTGAACTCCTCCCCCATCGGATCGGACTTGGCGGAGTGCTGGCGCAGAATATCCAGCCGCAGCTGATTCGGCCACCAGTCCCGGTTTGAGGTACCACCACCCGCTGTGTGGTGAAAAGGGCATTTGTTTTCGGACATCGATTATCTCCTTGTTAGATCATCAGCTTTTAATCACCCGTTTTGGGGTGGGCTTGGGTATAATCTAATAGGAGATTAATAATTGTTGAAATCGTTTGTTTCTAATTTATTGATAGGTATTTTCAATCATATTGTCATTCATATGGAAATCTGGTGAGTCACTCCACATAACATCTACAAGCGCCTCCATTGCTTGACGACAGGAAAAGCTATACATTTCAAAATTAACTTAAATCGTTATGTTGTTGAGACCTTATGGGCACAAATTGTTGTGTATCCCCATATCGTTGGTGCTTTTGTGGCCCAGAAACATAACCATGTTGAACAACCTGGTAGAGAAGAAGAGAACTATTGATCAAAAACGATGCTCACTGCGTTCATGTCGAATACCTAGTCCTTAGGTGAATACTCGTAAAAATATGTATATTTCAAAAGCATCTACTTCAGATCTTGAGCGAATAGCTGAACTAGAAGAGAAGTGTTTTCCTGACAAACCATACCCTCGGTTTTTCTTTACACAGGCTAGGGAGATCTACGCAGAAACTCTGCTCGTTGCCACATCGAGCGACAAGAATCTAGCCGGATATATTCTTGCAGCCCCTGATTCGACTTCTCCTAATCACTGGTGGATTTTGTCAATGGCGGTTGATCCTGATATGCGCGGTAAGGGTGTTGGCAAATCGATGCTTACAGAGATGCTCGCCGCGCTTGAACGGTTAGGTGCTAATACTGTTTATTTGTCTGTTAGCGAAGAGAATACACCCGCAAGAAAACTATATGATTCATTTGATTTCAAGTTGACCAGGAGAAATGATGACTATTTCGGAAAAAACGAAGACAGATTGATTCTGAAGTTAGGGCTTACTCAGGAGTCGCCTGCGACGCTGAAGCCGGAGGAGTTATTGAGTGAGGCGGGAATCAGCGTATCATTTTCGAGTGTAATATTTGCAGTTAGCGCTGCAATATTGGCACTGATATCACCTCGTAACGATGTTGCTGAGTTTAGTATTCCTTTAATGTTGGTAACGCTTTCTATGCTATCGTCGTTTTATTCGGTTTTATTCTATGCAAATGCCTCTGGTTCACTATCTAGAATACATGACCATATAAGCGTTACAAAGCCATTAAGATACGGCAACACAGTTTCCGAGTATTTAGGCATTTATCCTCTTGTTTGCGCATTTCCAATTCTGGTTCATTTCGTTACAGAAAATTTAAGTATTACTTTTGCAGTGGCTATTATTAATTACATAGGCTTTATTTTTTATCAGTTTAGCGAATTTGATCTATTGTCACGTGTTTTTCCACAAAAAATACATCACACAATTTCTACACTGGTGATCATTACCTTAATGGTCTCTGTTCTGCTAACAACAATTTTTAATGTGAATGTCGCAAGTTACATTTCAACTATGATATTTCTATCAGTGCTGATTCTGCTCACTATTTTTGGAATCAAGAACCATGAAGTGTCTGCCAACTAATCGGTGTAGTGGTCAAGTTTTTTGACCACTACACTTTTAGGTTTTGGTAGTCACTGGGTGTAGCACCTGCAACTGAAAGGGCAAACCCCGCTTGAGATGCTCAAATAAAGAATTGAAGCTTAGGCTACATGTGTCCAAGCTAGGAGAGACACATACAAAAATTAGCCTTTACTATCTCAGATCACTCCCTCGCTTCTCATAAAACGCCTCAGTAAACTCCCCCAACCTCCCACGCTCAATCGCCTCCCTCAAATCCCGCATCAGCTTTTGGTAGTAGTAGAGGTTGTGAATCGTGCTCAACCGCGCCCCGAGTATTTCGTTGCATTTATCAAGATGACGCAGATAGGCGCGGCTGTAGTTGCGGCAGGTGTAACAATCGCACTCCGGATCAAGCGGGCTATCGTCGTATTGATGGGCCGCATGACGGATGCGGACCACGCCCTGGTGGGTGAAGAGGTGGCCGTTTCTTGCGTTGCGGGTGGGCATGACGCAGTCGAACATGTCGATGCCCCGGTGGACCGATTCGACGATGTCTTCGGGAGTGCCCACGCCCATCAGGTAACGTGGCTTGTCTGTTGGCATTCTGGTGCTGAGAAAATCGAGGATACGCCAGCGGTCCGCTTCGGGCTCGCCCACCGAGAGGCCGCCTACCGCGTAGCCGTCGAAACCGATCTCGATCAATCCCTGCAGGGATCGATCGCGCAAATGCTCGAACATTCCTCCTTGAACTATGCCGAAGAGGGCCGAGGGGTTGTCGCCGTGGGCGGCGCGGCTGCGTTGGGCCCAGCGCAGGGAGAGTTCCATCGATAGCCGGGACTCCTCCTCCGATGCGGGATAGGGGGTGCACTCGTCGAAGATCATGACAACGTCCGAACCCAGTTCCCGCTGCACCTGCATCGACTCCTCGGGGCCCATGAAGACCTTGCTGCCGTCGATTGGGGAGCGGAAGGTGACACCCTCCTCGGTGATCTTGCGCATCGCCCCCAGACTGAAGACCTGGAATCCACCCGAGTCGGTGAGGATCGGCTTTTCCCAGTGGGTGAAGTCGTGGAGGTCGCCATGTTTGCTTATCACCTCGGTGCCCGGCCTGAGCATCAGGTGGAAGGTGTTGCCGAGGATGATCTCGGCACCCAAGTCGGTTAATTCCTCGGGGGTCATCGCCTTTACCGTGCCGTAGGTCCCCACGGGCATGAAGGCGGGGGTCTCTACAGACCCCCTGGGGAATTCCAGACGGCCGCGGCGTGATGCGCCATCCTGTTCCAAGATATTGAATTTCATAATATTATTTTACAATAAGTCCATTTGCCTCCCGTCTGGAGAGAAATCGGATCAACCGGCAAGGTGATAATCTGTGACATTATTAGGGTTTTCCCTAATTTTTGTTGACATATCCATCATCATATTAGAAAATGTTTATGTGCTGAATATTTTGCTTCAGCACTTACACTCCTCCATCCTCCTTTGGTGGATATTTTAAGCGCGGCACCCCTGCCGCGCTTTTTTTTACCCCATGGATTACACCGCGGGCGTCAGAAACATGGCATCGCCGTAGCTGAAGAAACGGTAGCGCTCTGCAATCGCATGCTGGTAGGCCTGCATGATCCGATCATAGCCGGCAAAGGCTGCCACCAACATCAGCAGGGTCGACTGCGGCAGGTGAAAATTGGTGATCATCGCATCGACGCTGCGAAATCTGTAACCCGGTTTGATGAAGAGCCGGGTATCCCCCCGGTAGGGCTCGATGGATCCCCCGCTCGATGCCGCCTCCAGGCTGCGCACGCAGGTCGTACCCACGGCGACCACGCGCCCGCCCTGCTCCCGGGTCTGATTAATCTGCCGGCAGACGGTCTCGTCAACCTCGATATACTCCCTATGCATTACATGCTCATCGAGATTGCCCACCCTGACCGGTTGAAAGGTCCCGGCCCCGACATGCAGGGTTACTGTTGTCCGCTCGACACCCATCTCCTCGAGCTTCTGCAACATGGCCTGATCGAAGTGGAGCCCTGCGGTGGGTGCGGCAACCGCGCCTGGCCTCTCCGCATAGACTGTCTGATAACGATCCATATCCACCGCGCTGTCTTCACGTGCTATGTAGGGTGGCAGCGGCATATGGCCATGCTCGTTCATCAGCCCATGGAAGTCACCGGCCAATGACCTGAGGATATACAGATCCCCCTCCCGACCTGCCACTTCCACAAGCCGATTGCCGTCGCCCAATTCTATCCGCGTACCGGGCTTGGGCGATTTACTTGCACGAAGGTGAGCCAATGCCAGGTCCGGCCGTTGGATACGCTCGATCAGCACTTCAACCTTGCCGCCGCTCAACTTGTTTCCATAGAGCCGGGCACGCATCACCCGGGTATTGTTGAGTACCAGCAAATCACCCGGGTTGAGCAGTGCGGGTAGATCGGTGAACATCAGATCCCGGGGTTCCATCTCCCCCTGCAACAAGCCAAGCAGGCGGCTGCCGCTTCGCTCCTCGTGGGGAAACTGGGCAATGAGCTCTTCAGGCAGATTGTAATCGAAGTCGGATAGCTGCATAGCGCGCGGATAGTAGCACGTCGCGGATAGGCGGTGAACAATTCACTTTTATAGAATCTGGCGTTATTATCAAGTATCGGAATAATCAATGGCTGGATAGGGATATCTGCATGACCGCGCCAATTCGCCCTGGCGCCCGGTAGTTATTCTATAGCGGCTGTGACGATCTGCTTGAGGGAATTAGGATGATCATTCGTGGAGTTCGATTTACACAGCGCACCATTCAATGGATTGTCGCCTCCTCCCTGATAACCGCAACCGCCGCGGCCAAAAGCGAAATCGTCTATCAACAGCTCGAGAACGGAATAACCGTCAATGCGGAGTATCTTGATACGGGCAGCCAGGGCCCACCGATTTTAATCCTCCATGGATTTCTGCAGACACGCGATTTCTTTACTGTCCGTCGCCTGGGGGATGCCCTGCACGAGGCCGGCTACAGGGTACTGCTCCCCAACCTGTCCCTGGGCATCAACGATCGACGCCAAAGCCTCGCCTGTGAAGCCATTCATAACCACTCCATTGAGCACGACACCGATGAGATCGCGAAGTGGGTGGAGTGGCTCTATAACAGGACGGACGAGCCGATCATTCTGATCGGTCACAGCGCCGGCAGCCTTAACCTGGTCGCCTTCCTCGATACCTTCCGCAGCACCCCCGTGGCAAAAAGCCTGTTGATCAGCCTGATCGCTTTCGGCCAGGGCCCGATCGCGAAGGAGAATCTTGCGGAAAAGCGACGGGCGGAGGGCGATTTCGCTGAAAACAGCGATGAAATTCACCGCTACAGGCTGGCCTATTGCGACCACTACTCTACCACCGCCGGTTTCTACCTCTCCTACCTTGCCTGGGGCCAGCAACGCACCCTGCAGGCAATTTCCGCGATAAGGCCGGAACCGACTATAATATTCGGAGGGAGTGACAAACGCCTTGGCCCTGAGTGGAAGCCGCTGTTGCGGGCGCGCAATGTGAACATTATCGAGATCGAGGGGGCCAACCACTTTTTTGATCACACCCACGAATTTAATCTACTGGATAGCATTGAGCAGTCATTGGGGAAGTTATAGATAGAGTAGCAGCATGGCCATAAGACCCAAACCGCTATCCTTCAGCCTTTTCACAACACTCTTCGTGTTTCTCTTCCTGATACTGCTGTTTACCCTGGGCAATCTTACCTACCTGCAGTTCAAGAAACTGGATGACAAATTTCGCGAAGCCGGCGAGCAGAGCGCGGCCGCAGAGATCGAACTGGCCCTGATTGAGGCGATCGGCCTGAGCGAGGATAAAACGCTCCGTCTGGCCGCTTGGGAAGAGATCAGGCAGCAGCTCGACAACTCCACCTTCTACAGTTACTGGTACAGATACAGGGCGAAAAACAACGAGTTTGTCACCGCCTACAACCTGGATGTTGCGATTTATGATATCCAGGGCAGAGTACTCGCGCCCATCGATACTTCACTGCTGCCGACAGAGATAGATACCCGCAACCCGGGATACTCCATTCAGGTCAGAGACGCAAACCCGTTGATCCTGGTCATCTCACCCGTTGTCGATCCGGTAAGCGGAAAGACACAGGGATACCTCGCCACTTTAAACCGGCTTGTTACGATTTTTAACAGTTTAAGCCACTTCAATTATATCGATCGAAACAGCATCAGGATCACAATCGAAGAGGCTGAAGGCCTCTCGAGCCAGGCCTTGCTGGAACACATCGAGTACCGCTTGACCGGCGATCCTTATGCCAAAGCGATCAAACCCCTGATCAAGGAGTCCCTGCTTCAACTGGCGGCCACCGCGCTTATACTTACGCTGTTTATCTTTCCCTTGGCCGCCTGGCTCTTGAACCGTCCCATTCTGCAGTTATCCAAACAGATCGATATGCTGCAGAGTTCACCCCATACACCGGTCATCCAAGAGCGTGCCAAGCCGCTCTTCATCAAGGAACTGGATAAAATTCAATCATCGCTCTATGCCTATCACAACAAGCTCAGCCAGGCGCATACGACACTGAACCAAAAGAACCAGGAGCTGGATGACCTCGCGCAGCATGATCCGTTGACCGGCGTCATGAACCGCCGTGCATTCGATGCCTACTGGCGAGAGGTTAACGATGTATTCAAGCACAGCACCAATGAGATCTGCCTGATACTCTTCGATATCAACCATTTCAAGGCGCTGAACGATACCTACGGCCACCATACCGGTGACGAAATATTGATTGCCATTGCACAGACAATCAATAGCATCCTACACAACCGGGAACAGCTGTTCAGACTGAGCGGCGATGAGTTTGCAACCATCCTCATCGGCATCCCCCCCCGCAAAGCCATGCAGATCGCCAAACAGTGTCACCTGGCCATCACCAACTACCCCTTTGACAAGCTCGGTATCAACGAGCCGGTACGGATAAGCATCGGCCTGGCTGACACAAGCACGGACAGCGATGAGAATATCAACGCCCTGCAGTGGCAGGCGGATGTCGCGATACACTTCGCCAAGCGGCCCGGCTACTCCAGCATTGTCCATTTCAAGCCGGAGTTGGCGGAAAACGCGCGCGGCCTATTCTCCAGTCAGACCCACAGTGCGGTCTACGAGGCGGTAACCAAGGGCACAGGCCTGGTGATGCACTATCAGCCCATCGTCGACCTGGAGGACGGCAAGCCGCAATATTTCGAAGCCCTGGTGCGTATTGTCCACGATGGGCAGTTGATCATGCCCTCTCACATATTCCCCCTGGTCGAAGCGCGCAGCCTCGACCAGGATCTCGACTTTCATGTCATTGAGAAGACCGTCTCCGACCTCCAGCAGGGGAGGATTCCGAGTAATACGGGGGTCTCGATAAACATCTCCGCGCCCACCATCGTGGAGAATGAACTGGTAAACCGGTTGGCGGCCTTCAAGCCCTTCATGGACAACTACAAGCTGTTGATCGAGGTTACCGAGACCGCCCTCATCACCCAGCTGCAAACCGCCAGAAAGAACCTGGAGATCCTGCGCAACATGGGTTTCTCCATCGCCCTGGATGACTTCGGCAGCGGCTACTCGTCACTGCGCTATCTTGGCGCCATGCCGGTCGACGTGGTGAAGTTCGACATCACCCTCACCCGCCTGGTCGACGACAGGGCGAACAACCTGATCCTCAACCACTTGGCGAAGATGATAACCGAATCGGGCCACCTGCTGGTTGCGGAAGGCATAGAGACAGCCCAGATCGCGGAGCAGATGACCAAGCTGGGGTTCCGCTACGGACAGGGCTACTATTTCGGACGCCCCGCACGGAAGATAGGCAAATCCGCCTCCCGGGAAGACAGCGCCAATTATTCTGCAAAGTCTTGAAAAATTAGGTATACTTTGCGGCCTTCACGACGCCGGGGTGGCGGAATTGGTAGACGCAGTGGATTCAAAATCCACCGGTAGCAATACCATGCGGGTTCAAGTCCCGCCCCCGGTACCAGCCACATCGATAGTAGCCACTAACCTATTTTCTCAGTGCACAACCAGAAATCAACTCTTTCAGCAGCCGACAATCGGATTGGATAACCAATAGCTAAGACATCCTAGAGCGGCCACTACGGCTATAATTCTTGCACTGAAATGGTGTTTTGGTTTAACCCAAAATAAAACCCCGCCGAAGCGGGGCCCTATATAAATGTGTTTACATTTTTAATCAAGCGCAATCCTTCTCTTCCACTTGAACTTCCGCTTCCTCTTCACGTTCTTTGCTTTTCTGGGCCATATATTCACGAGCCAACTTCTTAAATTCAGAGGCTACAAATCTCTGCAGGATTTGCCTAATCAAAGGTTGATAATTCAAACCATTGAGCTGTGCAATCTGCTTAAGATCTTCGATTAAACCTTTCTGAAGACGAATGGAAATCATCTGAAGTTCTAGCGCATCGTCGATCGCAGAATCTTCAGGTTGATATACCTGTACATATTTCTCGTCCCGGCCCAGCTCACCTGACTCCCAAGCTTCTACCGTGCCTGGTATCTTTTTATCTTTTGACATTGTTACCTCGTCTTTTGCCACAGTGAGCGATTTGCATCACTCATTGCCCGTACTTCCTGTATATGCGCTCTTCTTCACTATTTGGCGGATATGCAGTTTTGATAAAAATCACGCCATCTTTTTCGACAAATACTACTTTGAGCCTCTTTCCGTAGTTTGTTTCTCCTATAAACCACAAAGTGGGAGGATCGGTAGCATGATCTTCTCTAGTATCTACCAGTAATTTGCCCCGGCTACAAAAGCACTCTGTAACCTCATCTTCAGTAACTTCATGTTTTTCGAGCAGTTTTTCCCGTATTTGGGATGATATGACAAGCTTTGAATTTGAGTCCATCTTTCTGATTGCGTTCCATGTACAACCGCCTGTATATACAAAATAATAGTGAATTATAATTCATTTGTATATACATGTCTGACATTTGTCCCACAAAACGGGACATCTGCACGATTTGGTTGTTTAACATAACCACTTGATTATCAACAATATATTGGGGTGGTTAAATCATATCTACACAAAATCTATGTAAATTATATCGACCATTTTTATTAATTCTTGATATATACAGGTTAATCAAAATATGAACTGTGAGAATTAAAATCAAGCGATAGTGTACTACTTACACCTTTGAATGATTACTGAACGTTAGGATACTTGTGCAGTCATTCGCGCGTTGATATTCTTGAGTCGTCCGGATTTGACCGGACAAGGAGGCTGGAAAATTGACAAAACTTTTGTCCTACCTCCGTAACCACACGACAAAGAAACCCTGGACCTACAAGCGCAGATTTTTTAGTCATTTCCGTCTGGTCACCACCCGGAGATATTAAAAATTGGTGGCAGTACTGGTACTGGTACTGGTACTGAGAGGTCCAAAGCCCCGCATTAACGGGGCTTTTATTATCAAGCATCAAATAGGTAGTTATAGGGTAAGGCCCAATCGCCGCTAATTCACTGCGATACAGGGCCTAGCAAACCTTACTCTATAAGCCAACATCTGATATTGGCTGTCATATCAACGATGCTATCAATCACTGGCTGGACATTCACATCATTCAGTTCTTCAAGAAATACAGCATTTTGTTCCAGAACATCCGCAAAATTAATCAATGCGTCACGTGCCGACATAGGAGCATGCAGGCCCCTTCTATTCTTTATTAAGGCTGTTTCCCTTTGGATTTTCGCTCTGATTAATGCCTCTGAAGTTGGAGGTGTCAGCTGGACTATTTTAGCTGTCATGACTGTGCCTCCTGATTTTTTCTCGCGTAACGAGACAGAACCCAAACGGCATACAACAAGTCCCTTCTCATCTCTAGCGAATCAAAATAGTCGATCGCCTGAGTTTCGGGATCTTCTTCGAGCGCGTCTATGTAGTTTAGGATTATTGAAACAGCCTCGAGACCGGCTAACGCACGTTGATACAACTGCATTTCCAGATGGGTTTTACCAGGGATATTGGTTGACTCGGTCATGATGACCTCCTGTTGGGTTTAGTAGAGTCACCAGAATGAGGGTGACGGGGCTCAACTACCGCCAACAGACGGCTGGGCTTATTCCCCGAAGGTCTTGTATTCGGCCCTATCGCCCCGTCATAGAAATCAGCAGCGCCTTTGTATCAGGCACAAAAAAACCGCATGTCTGACGGGTGCGGTAGCCGCTGGTGTTTAGTAGTAGGTCAATAATAGGCTCACAGAATCCTGTGTAAATGTCGATGTTTTTTACAAAACAATTTAGTCAGGAATGTCTAACTGATTGATATTTAAGGTTTGGTATTGTTTTTGCAAATAACTTTTGGAGTGCTGATTCCTAATGTCTTTCGCACTTACACAATAAAGATAGGGAGCGTTGATTATGAATAGACTGATTTGGAAAATATCTCTTTTAACCCTTTTATTCCTACCCGTATCCCCAGTTAATGCCAAGTTGATAGAAGCGGATTGGGATCGCTACGCATACGACAATAATCTGTTGACCTACGACACTGATACCGGACTTTACTGGCTGGACTTAAGTGTAACAACTGGATTGTCTTATAACTTTGTAGAGGATTTAATAAGCGATGGGACTTTAGGTGAGTTCACTCATGCAAGCATATCGCAACTCAGGGAATTTCATACAAATGCAGGATTAGATTTTGGGCGAATAGCAATGGGCCGTGAGGAAGCAATTCTTGCAGCAAATTTTGCAAGCATGCTAGGAGTAACACCCGCATTATCGGGGTATGGTAGTTATGGTCTAAAAGTTAATGGTATGCTCAGTGATGAAGGTTTTTTTCCATATCGTGATGACGACCATCTCATTGCTACATTGTCTGTTGTAATGTCACCCATTATTCCCGAAAATCATTGGGAATATAATTATGATTTCGCTCACATTATTATCGGACCTGAACATTCAAATAACTATGTTGGTCACTATCTGGTATCGGCCTCCGTCCCTGAACCCTCAACCCTACTCCTCCTAGGTGCTGGTATTATCGGCATAGGTGCGACACGGATAAGAAGAAAAACAAACTAAATCCTCTAGGTTTTAGGGGCTTCGGCCCACTGCTGTCCCAGATATTGAATAAAAGAAGCCTGATTTCTAGTCCCTTGTTAAAATGTAGTTGTCTAGAAAACACTTATAACAAGGGGAAATCAGGCTATGGCGTATCATCATACAACACTCGCTCAGATACTAAAAATG